>WHSP01000008.1 GCA_009380025.1 Gemmatimonas sp.
CCTCGCCCAGCGCGAATCCGCCGAGGACGCCAAGACGGAAACGGCGGGCAACTGACGGTCCATCCGTTCAGACTAGAAAACGAGGAGCTCCTCCAGTTTGCGGAGCTCCTCGTTGTTTCTGCCCGGTCCTTGGGGGCGGGAGAGCGGATCTTTCACAGGTGATCGGCGTTGGGTTCCAAGCTCTCTAGCTGCTGCCTTCTGCGCTCCTCCTGCTGCGTCGCAGCTTCGAGGACGTCTTCCGGGAGAGGCTGACCGACAACGATCCCTCTCGGCTTCGCGGGGGCGAAATAGATCCGTGCGTTGGCCATCTCGTTGTAGGTCTCCTCGCCGTACGCCACATCGACCGAGGGATCGGGGTTGTAGGGGTTGTCTTCCGAGTTGTCGAACCACCAGGTCGTATGCAGGGTCGACCCGGCAGGCATGAGCAGCGGCTCTTTGTACTGGTAGAGGAACTGCCAGTTGAAATCGTAGTCCGAAACCCAAAGAAGTACCTCTCGTTCACCATCGGGATACTCGAGCTCCAACTTGACCGACTTGCCCCGGTAGTGCATGTGGGGGCCCATCGAGAGGAGATAGGTATCTTCCTCGAAGTGCATCTCCCTGGAGACCTCGTAATTCGGGTGGTGGGCCGGGATGAGGAAGTCTCTCTGCCAGTTGAGGTCCGTCTGGACCACGTGGTCGATTACCTCCCCGTCCTCGTAGAACTCGAAGGCGCCCTTCGTATCATCGTAGACGCCGGTTCCGGGACCCGGCTTCTTGTTGTAGTGCATGTTGAAGGTGACGACCGGATCGGTCGGGAGCAGGACACCCCAACCCTCGGGGTAGGTGAACGCTCCGCGGCCCGGCGTGCCGACACCGAGATGGCTCGAGACGATGTGATGAACGTAGGGACCACCCGGCTTGAGCTCGGATGCCCGGATCCAGCGGGCCTCGGGATGCTGTTCCTCCGAGACGGGAACGGGGAGGATCGGCTGCCAGTCCTCCACGTCATCGGCGACATGGACAGGCTTCTCGAACCCCACGACGAGGTCCGGCTCACCCAGCCACCACTCGCCGCGCTTCGTCTCGTCGGACGCTTGCGGAGCCGGCGGCGCATCGGAGGGGTTCCCGGCGGGAGCACTTGCGTCCGCCCACGCGATCAGCGTCGCCTTCTCCTCGGCGCTCAGGTAGCGCTCCCCGATGAACGTGCCCTCGTGCTGTTGATGCGCGCCCCAGGGCGGCATCCTTCCTTCTTGAACGGCTCGTGCGATGCGGGTCGCCCACGGCCGCGTCCCCTCGTAGGTCACCAGCGCCATAGGCGCGACCAGACCGCCCGCGTTCAGACCCACCTCACTGTGACAGACCTGGCAGTTCTCCTGGAGGATCGGTAGCACGTCCGCGTAGAACGTCGGCGCGTCCGAAGCCACCGCGAGGCCGGGGGCCGACGCACGTCCCGCCATCGTAGTCGTGGAGCAGCCGCAGAGGCCGATCACGAGCAGGACTAACGCGTGGGACCGGACACGTACCGGGAAAGCGCGGGGGATTCCACTCATGAAGCCACCTCACCTCGCAGGGGTGGACGACTGCGTCTCACACGGAGCCGCGACGATCTGTTGCCACAAGATGAACGCGATCTACCTCAAAGGAAACCTTCGTGTCTCCGCGTCGCCGCGTGTGTCCCGCTGTTCAAAAGCGGTGCGTATAGTTGATCTTCGTCGCGGCTCGGCGGTCGAGGGTGCGAAAACCGTCGACGCCTGCTTCCTCGAACCAATTGTGGTTGTACACGAAATAGAGATCGTTGCCCGGGCGAACGATCCAGCGGAAGCGGGCCTGCCAGCCCACCTGGTCGCTCAGGGAATCGTACTGGAGGTTGTTGACCAGGTAGACGCGCGGGTTGAGCTGCGTGTCGGCGACCAGTCGGAAGAGCCGGGTCTCGAACTCGCCTTCCGGAAGCGCAATCTCGTTCCTCTCGGCAGACAGGTTGACCGTCACGCCGGGCGTCGGTCGCAGACCGACCCCGAGCACCATCTCGCGCCGGGTCCCAGAGAAGAACGAGCCCCAGGTGTAGCTCGGCTGAAGCGCAACGACCCGTCGGTTGGCGGTTCCGATCTCGATCCGATAGCGGGTGAAGTCGAAGGCCTCGCCCACCGGGATAACGACGCCCGGGTAGATCTCGAAATCGTCGTCGAGCCGCTCGTAGGTCGGAGTCGCGCTGAAGGAAACGTTGTCGCCCGCGTGCCCGTCGATCTGGATCAGTGTGAGATCGAATTCGCGGGTGAGGGCTCGGTTGTCGAGATCGGTGTAGAGGGCAAGGGCGCCGCCGAAGCTGAACTGTCGGATGATCGGGTGGTTGTCGGGCCGGGGCGACCAGCTCAGCGACGGATGGTAGCTGCGGAACGAACGGCGGCGGAGAAAACCGACTCCGGGATCGTGATTGGGCTGAACCTCGGTAAAATGGAAGGCACCATTCCACAGGTCGTTCGGATAGGAGACGCGGAAGCCGTAGGCGAGATCGTCACCCTCCGTCTCGGAGTTGGGCGTGGCGAGGATCATCCCCCCGATGTCGGCGTTTTTCGAGCCCAGGAAGGTGGACGTCGTGATCCGGAAGTCGAGACCGGCGGTCTGGAAGCTTCCGAGCCCATCGCCACGACCTCGCCGCAGGGTGTAGATCCCCCCGACATAGGACTGGGTGAAGAAGTGCCGCCGAAACCGCAAAGCGGCGAAGTCCTCACCCGCTACGTCGTCAGAGGCGCCTGTCCGGACGTAGAGGGCGCCGATGTCCTGGCGACCGGCCTGCCCCGTCAGCTTGAGGCCCCCGTCGATGGTCTGGGGGATGCCGCGCGAATCCAGTCCGATCCGGCGGCTGAAGAAAGGTTGCACGTCAGGCGGCGAATAGAAGTCGAAAAACGTACCGCCCTCCAGGAAGAACCCGCGTTTTTCGGGAAAGAGGAGCGGAAACCGCGTCAGGTTGACCTGCCGCTGATCGACCTCCGTCTCGGCGAAATCGGTATTGATGGTGAGGTTGGCCCGCAGGTTCGGGGTGAGGTTGTAGTAGAGGTCGACGCCGATGTCTCCGGTACCCTCGGCATCGGCCGCGGGTGCTCGTCCGGGCGCCTCCGCCACCTTGGCCGCGACGTACGGCCGCACGTCGATCCCCATCCCCTGGCTCACGTCACGAATCCCGACGAGGAGTCCCGCGTTCGACATCCGGCGAAGCCCCTGGTTCCGCTCGAACCCGGTCCAGAGGCTCTCTTCGCTCTTCCGGCGAACCGTTCGTTGGAAGTTGATTCCCCAGGCGGGCGCGTCCGGGTCGAAGTTGAGCGTGCGGAAGGGGATGACGATCTCGATGGTCCAGCCGATCTCGCTGCGGCTGACGCGGGCGTCCCAGATGCCATCCCATTCGCGATTGTTTCCGCCACCGGGCCCCATCACGGCATCAGCCATGAGCCCGGAAGGGTTCATCTCGAAAAAGTACCCTGTCTGCTGGTCGAGGAAGGTATCGATCGTCCACATGAAGCGATCGTCAGCGCTGAGGAACTCGTCGCGCTTCATCGTGTTTCCGAGCAGTCGATCGGGCTCGGAGTCGTAGGCCGTGACGCCCAAATAGAGGTTGTCGCGATCGAGCGCGATGCGGACCTCGGTAGGCTCTGTGGGCGCGCCACCGAGCAACGGGTCCTGCATGACGAAGTCCTTCGCTGGCTCGGCACGGGTCCAGATTTCCTCGTCGAGACAACCATCGAGGTCGACTCGTTCCCCGTCGTGTAGCCGTTCGGCCACCATCACCCGGCGGCCGGTCTGGAAGATCGGATGATCCGGATCGGAGGACGCCGCCACATACGCGTCCGCCTCCTGTGCGGACGCGAGCGCCGGAAGTGCCACGGCAACACCGATTGCGGCTAGGGATCGGAGGAGTCTCACGTGGCAGGCAAACCGGTGTTGGGAAAGTGGAACGACAGGCAGGGGAAGATTTTCAGGATAATGAAGAGGGGTGCGTCGCGCCAGCCGGGCGGGAGGGGCGGCTCGACTACGGGATCACGGCCGGAAGCTGCTCTCCCTGCGGCTCTGCCAACGGTTCGCCTCGGCGAAGCACCTTCACCTCTACTTCTGTACTTCGATCCGGGGCCATGCGCACCTCGTCCGGAAGGACGAGCGGCACGCTGAGCGTGCCCTCCTCCATGATCCTCATGACATCGATCTCTTCCGTGGGAATCGATGTGGGCGCCGCGCCCATCGTCGAGGGCACCATCACCTCTACGATCGCTGGGTTCGCGACGAGGGAATCGATCGGGGGGAGAAGGCCAGTGCGACGAATCCGTACGGGGAGCAGCACCCGCAGCTGGCGGCTCGCGAGGATCTCAACCGATGGTGGGTCGGCGGCGATGAGGTCGAAGTCAGCGGGAACCGTAAGGTTGTCGGCGGTGATGGTGAGCTCGTTGACACCGTCCTCCGGGTCCGACAGGTCGAAGGAAGCGGCGAGCTCAGCGGGGTCCAGACGATCGAAGGCTGGCTCTGATCCCGACAGGGTCACGAGTGCAGACGGGACCTCATCCGTGTCGAGCCGCCAGTCGGCCGGGAGGTTGCGAATCTCGATCGGAACGCGATAGGAACGGAAGACCGTATCGGCGCTATAGACGAAGAGGAACCAGACCATCGCCGCGAGCCCCAGCGATAGGGCGCCCGTTTCGAGACGCCTCCTCCTCCTCCGCCTTCGACCCTCCCCGGTCTTCGCCGAATAGTGCTGCCTCCAGAATTCACCGAGTCGCTCGTTCAGCTCCACGGCAGATTCCAGCTCGATGAGTTGTCCGTCCTCAGCGATGCTGATGGTGCCCCGCTCTTCCGAGATGACGATCACCAAGGCATCACACTCTTCGGAGAGACCCAGAGCCGCTGTATGGCGAGTACCTCCGGACCAGCTGATCGGCGGAGGGCGGCGGGCAAGCGGCAGATGAACGGCGAATCGCGTTACTCGATCCCCCTCGACGAGCAACGCGCCATCGTGGCCTGGACTCTCGGCGTTGAAGATGCTGTCCAGAAGAGCCCGGCTAAGTTGGCCGTTGAGGGGAATACCCCCTTGCAGATAGGCTTCCCAAGGATCGGTGCCACGGATCGCGATGAGCCCGCCGGTGCGCTCCTCCGCCATGTGAGAAGCGGCCTCCGTGAGCAGGTGCACCGGTGAGGTCAGCGGGACTCCACGTTCCTCACGCCGAAGGCCAACAGAGCCGAGCCTGTCGAGCAGCCGTCGGATATCACCCTGAAACACAACGACCAGCGAGATGAGGACGACGAAGAAGAACACGCCGAGGACCGTCTGAGCGAGGAACAGCTCGAAGAAGTCCGCGGCGAGATAGACGAGTCCATAGAGGAAGACAAGCGCCATCAGCCGCCGAGCGGCGCTTCCCGACTGCGCACTCCGGACCCAACTGATGACGAGGAAGAACAGCCCCGCGACCAGGAGGAGGTCGATCAAATCGGCCGTGCGGAACTCATCCGCAATCTCGCTAACAAAGGGTGGCATCGATCCGCCGATCAGTTCGGTGCTCGATTCCTGGAGTTGCCCGATCGTGAGGTCGGCTCGCGCGGGACCGAACCTTCCGACGCGAAGGATGGGTTCAGCACTTCCGTCCGAAAGCGGTTCCCGCCCTCGAGCTTCACGACTCGCATCAGGGTCTCCCCCCGCCGCATCAGCTCATCGAGGTTGTAGGCCGTGCGATCGCACGTCGCCACGCCGATGCTGAAGCGGATCGGCCAATCCTTTGTCGCCTCCCACAGCTTCTCCCGAACCTTCTCGAGGGCCACCCGGCTCGCCTGCGACCCTGTCTCGGGAAGGACGATCGCGAACTCGTGGGGCCCCACCCGAGCCAAGAGGTCCGTCTCTCGAAGGTTGAGCCGCAGGGACCAAGCGATCGAAATGAGCACCTCGTCTTCCGTCGGCTGGTCGAGGTCTGCCTTCAGGGCGCTGAAGCCGCCGACTCCGATATACGCCAGCGTGATCGGCCGTCGGTGCCGAATCGCCAGCCCTACCTGGCGGTCAGCTTCTTCGTAGAAGGCATCGCTCGTGCCGAGCCCGGTGACGGGATCGGTCGGTAGCCGCCGCTGACGGGTGCGCGCGTCTCCGAGTGCATCGGCCAGAACGGCGACCACCGTGAAGAGAAGCACGTCGAGAAGGATGGATAGCGGCGCCTGGAGCGAGTCGTGGTCGAGGCGGCCGGAAAGGAGCGTCGCGGCGAGATTGGCGACGGCGGCAATGGCGGCCAGGGCGAGGCCCGCCCCCGCACCTGCACGCCACGACACAGCGACGATCGGAACGATATAGAGAACGGAAAGGTCGAGCCCGGTGGTCGTCCAGAGGTCCACGAAACCGACGAGGACCGTGGCAGCGAACCCACCGGCCAGTACGGCGGCGGGAGGAAGGGACTCGAACCTCACGAGTAATCGGTACAACTGATCATTCATGGACGATCATACCTCCGAAGGACCCTGACGACCGAAATGCTCACCAGTCTGTCGTCAAGAGGCCGCGATCTCGCATCCAGCGATTAGACATCGCGTTCCGGGCGCGAACTCATTTGGAAGAATTGTGCTCCCGGCACAACGCTGGGCCCCGACTCCGCCCTGGAGTGGGGCCCAGACGTGAACCGGAGAGGGGTCCTCAGCCGTTAGCGACCTCCCGAAGCACGGGTCTGGAGCTGTGGGTTCAGGCTGTCGATCTCGACCTGCTCCGCCGCCTCGATGGCGCCCCCCGAAAGGGATTCGCTCGGCGTCAGGCGGAAGACATCGAGCCCGCGGGCGATCTCTGTACCGTAGATCGCGCCGTTGTACCAGTAGGCAGACCAGTAGCCGGCGAGGGTGGGTCGGTCCGGATCGAGGGGGCCTCGGTCGAAGTATGCGATCTCAAACGGACTCGCCGAATCCGTGAAGTCGAAGACCGAGATTCCACCCTGGTACCACGCCTGCACCATGATGTCGCGCCCGGGAACGGGGATCAGCGACCCATTGTGCGCCACGCAGTTTTCGAGGGCCGATTGCGGAGCCGGTAGCTTGTAGTAGCTGGCGAAACGGAGCTCGCGATCGACGATGTCGAAAATGGCGTTGGCCCCCCAGGTTTCCGGATCCGTCGCCCTGCAACGCGGCGCCGCTCCCCCTCCCCACTCGTCCGTGAAGATGACCTTGGTGCCATCCTTGTTGAATGTGGCCGAGTGCCAGTAGGCGAAGTTCGGGTCGGTGACTTCGGCGATCCGGACCGGATTGACCGGATCGGAGATGTCGAGCAAGATGCCATTCCCCGAGCAGGCGCCGGCACCGAGCTCGATTTCGGGGAAGACAGTGATGTCGTGACAGGAGTTCGTCTGCGCAGTCTCCTGGGTCCCCGGCCCGTGCGTACCTCCTTCCCAGAGTCCACCGATTGCGCCGGTAGTGGAATCGGCGAAAATCCGAGGGGTGGAGACGATCTGGGCCTCCTCCGGCGCCCCGATCGGGACCTGGATGACCTCGATCCGCCAGTACGCGGTGTTCGGGTCTTCGGTCCAGTGGCCTGCGAGGCAGCCGGGCATCTCCGTCTCGGAACGCACCTGACCGGTTCCCGAGACGTAGACATAGACGTTTTCGAGATCGTCCGGATCGGTGACGAGCGTGTGCGTATGGGAGCCCCTGCAGGTCTGGACGGCGCCGACTTGACGCGGCTCATCGAGATTGCTGACGTCGAAGATGCGGACTCCCTGGAATCGCTGACCGGCCCCTCCCACGGAGTCCGCCGCGCAGTTGACCCTTCCGCGTTGCTCCTCGACCGACATGAAGAGCAGGTCCCCGTGGATCGAGACGTCTCCCTGTCCACCCGGACAGACGAAAGCAGTTCGGAGACGCGGAGCGATCGGATCCGAGATATTGTAGATCTGCAGGCCGTTGTAGCTGCCGATGAAGACGTGGTCTCCACGGAAAGCGAGGTCGGTGTTGGCGAAGTTGAAATCCGCGGGATCGTCCGGATTGCTGAACGTCGGCGGCCGCGCTTCGTGAGAGATCATCTCGAGATTCCAGACGGCCTCCTGGGCGTCCTGATACCCACCCTGCAGGCCGACCCTCGCGTCCGGTCCCGAAGCCGGCTGTGAAGCCGGGGAAGGGATCGAAATCGATGAGGTCGCGCACCCCGCGAATGATAACGCTGCGACGAGGATCGGGACGACGCGAGCCGAGCTCTTGGTGAAAAGACGATCTTGTCGTGCGAATCTCATGGGCGGACCGGAATCTGGGTTCTGGGCGGAGGGGCGCGGTCCGTCCGAACCGCCGCCGCAGCCAACGCGAGTCCCTACCATACCCCACTTTGCGTACGAGGATTCGGGCAGACGTCGTCCTCCGCTGTTGGGTCCACAGGCGTAGACGCGAAGGCCGCGAAGGGTTCTCGTATTTCGCTTATCATCGCGTCTTCGCGTGAACCCCTTCGCTGCTGCCGAAATCTCAGCGGGCCGCCAGACCCGCAACCTCCGCAGCCCTCTCGATCGCCGCGTAGGCGTTTACGATCCCGCCGGTCACCGACAGGTTCGCAAAGGGCTCCTGGCCACCGGCGCCACCTGGGAGGACTACATCCTGCCCCGGGTACCGTGTCGCGGTCTCGAGAATGATGTCTTTGACCTCCGTCGCGCTCAACGAGGGGAAGTAGGCCATCAGCATGGCAGCCAGACCCGAAACGACAGGCGCGGCCATGCTCGTGCCCTGATTCCTTTCGTATTCGTCGCCCGGCACCGTCGAAAGGATTTCGACGCCCGGAGCAAAGACGTCAACCCTGGACCCGCTGTAGTTCGAGAAGGGTGCGGCCAGGCTGTCCGCGTGCTGCCAGCTCGAGGCTCCGACCTCGATCCAGAGATCGGCTTCCCCGCCCGCATCGTAGAATCGGTTGGGATAGTTGATCTCGCTGTCGAGGTCCACACCATCGTTCCCCGCCGCATGGACGATCAGGACGCCGCGGGACTCCGCGTAACGGACCGCTTCGTCGACCTGTTCCTTCCCGGGCGAGTGGCCCTTTCCGAAGCTCATGTTGATGATCTGGGCGCCGTTGTCGACCGCATAGCGGATCGCGTTGGCGATGTCCTTGTCCCGCTCGTCCCCCTGAGGAACCGTTCGAACAACCATTAGTTCGACCTCGGACGCGATCCCGTCGACACCCAGACCATTCCCTCGCTCCGCTCCGACGATTCCGGCGACGTGCGTTCCGTGCTCCGCTTCGGGGCCCTCGACCCGGTTCGTCCCGTAGAACCGATCCGTCGGATCGGAGTAGTCATCGCCGACGATGGGTCGAGGGTCGAACTCGGGATTGAAGCCGTACTCGAGCCGCACCGAGAACGCCTCGATCCCTTCGTCAAGCGCCTCCTGCGTTGCACCGAGCTCCATGAACTGTAGATAGAGCTGACGAGCCTGTAACGCGTCCGTCTGCAGCGATCGGATCCCGGCCACCGCTTCAGTGGTCAGGGAATCGACGCCCAGGTGCTGTTCGAGGAAGGTCGTGACCTGCTCCAGAGTGCTGCTCATAGTGCGGTACTGCTGGAGGGTCTCCTCCGCCTCCGCGCGCTCCGCCTCGAACTCGTCGGCAATGGCCCGGCAGTCCGGGGTGTCCAACTCGCCGCGATCCCGACACTCCGCATAGAGACGGGTCAGCTCATACGAATCGTAGTGGACATCGCGGCCGTCCGGCCCGCCCAGAAAGCTCCAGCCGTGCACGTCATCGACGTACCCGTTGTCATCGTCGTCAACGCCGTTTCCTGCGACTTCGTCCTCGTTGACCCAGATATTGTCTGCCAGATCCAGATGCTCGATATCGACGCCCGAGTCCAGGATCGCGACGACTACCGCCTGTTCCGGGCTCTGCCCGGCCAGAAGCTCACGGTAGGCTCGCTCGGAGCTCGTACCGTAGACATGGTCCGACCCTTCATCCAGCAGCCACCAGTTGTCCGGTGCCGTGGCCAGCTCTTCGTCCGGCTCGGGAGTCGGGGGCGACGGTTCGGGCTCCGTCGGCGCCGCCTGCGGCACCGGAGCGGCGGTGGACGCGGTCTCCACGGATGGAGCGCAAGCGCCCAGGATGAGCGCCGTGAGCAAGATCGAGGTCGAGTGTCTGGTCATGATGAGTGGTTGTCGGCTATCGGTCTCTTGCACATGGATCAACGGCCTTCTATCCGTGATGGCGGCTGCTCGCGACGATGGTCCCTGTACCCTGCGAAGCGGGTGCGGTTGCGCGGACGCACCACATCTTTCGTCAGGCGGGCGGGCCCCGCATCCAGCTCCCCGATCCCAGATGGCAGAACCATGCCGCACCTGTCGCACGCTCGTGACAAACGATCAGGGCCGGTATGCAGTATGGAGGATAGGGGATCGTCCGTCGATGGCAGCTGAATCTTCGGCAAGTGCGCCTCTGGGGGCCCGGAGGATTCGATATCGAGGCTCGCGGCGCACTCCATGCACGGAAGACGTGCAAGATTGGCCTTTGGCGGCTACGTTACAAACGGTTTGCCCCAGGACATAGGACGGGGCACGTCCTCCACGTGCGCCGTTTTTGGCATTGATCCACTCTCGTCGAGGACTCGATGTATTGTATCGGACCCCGCTTTTTCTCCGCCCGGGCCATTTCTGTTGTCCTGTTCTTCGCTGTCATCCCTCCATCGTTGAGCGCGCAAGAAGTTCGGGAGGGGGAAATGGAGCCGACTCCAGCCGATGTGACGCTGCCGGCCGTCGAGGCAGAGGCAACGGGGCCAGCCTACTCGGGACCAATTCACAGCGCGGCACCGGTTGCGCGAGCCGTCCGTACGGCAGAGCCGATCGCCGTCGATGGCCAGTTGGACGAGGATGCCTGGAAGACGGCGCCGGCGATCACGAACTTCACCCAGATGGACCCAGTGGAGGGATCGCCGATCAGTGAGCGGACGGAGATTCGGTTCCTCTACGACGACGAGGCGATCTACGTCGGCGCCTGGCTCTGGGACGACGGCGAAATCCTCAACCGGCTCGCTCGCCGTGACGCCGGCGTTCCCGACGCCGATTTCTTCGTGGTGATCTTCGACACCTTCCACGATCACAACACCGCATACCGATTCGCGACAGCGCCGTCGGCAATGAAACGGGACGAAATCATGTCGGGCGGCGGTGGAGGGGGCGGCGGTGGCGGCGGATTCGGGGACACTTCCTGGGATCCCGTCTACGATCTGAATACTACGGTGACCGACCAGGGGTGGTTCGTCGAATATCGTATTCCGTTCAGCCAGCTGCGGTTCAGCCCGGTCGAAGACCTCGTCTGGGGGCTTCAGGTGGAGCGGAAGATCCGACGGAAGTCGGAAGACACGGTCTGGGCGTTCAGCCCGAAGAACGAGCCGGGAGGGACCCCCCGGTTCGGGCACCTCGAAGGGTTGAGCGGGATCGAGCCGGGGCGGCGCCTGGAGGTCTTGCCATACGTGGGAGCGCGAGCCGAGTTCGTGGGTGTCGAACAGAGCTCGGACGTCACGTTCGCGGATCCTTTCCGCACCGATGCCGAGTACTTCAGCAGCTTCGGCGCCGACCTGAAGTACCGTCTGACCTCGAACATCACTCTCGACGCGACAGTCAACCCGGACTTCGGACAGGTCGAAGTGGATCCGGCGGTCATCAATCTCACGGCGTTCGAGACCCGGTTCAATGAGAAGCGTCCATTCTTCGTCGAGGGCGCAGAGATCTTTCGGTTCGGCGGCGGGGGTGGGGGGGGCGGCGGGCCAGGAGGGCAGATCCTGTACTCGCGGCGGATCGGCCGGGCGCCGCAGGGCGATGTCCCCGACGAAGCCGAGTACGAGCTCGCCCCGACGGCGACGACGATCCTCGGAGCGGCAAAGGTGACGGGGAAGACGGCGAACGGTTGGTCGCTCGGGTTTCTCGAGGCGGTCACCAATCGGGAGCGGGCCGATTGGATCGACGCGGAGGGCGTGACGCGGGAAGAATTGGTCGAGCCGGTCACGAACTATTTCGTCGGCCGTCTTCGGCGCGAGATGAGGCTCGGGCAGACGACGATCGGAGGCCTGTTCACCGCGGTGAATCGGGACCTCTCGGGGTCGTCCCTGGAGAGCGAACTGCATGCGGCCGCATACACGGGCGGAATCGACCTCCGACACCTGTGGGCGGATCGCGAGTGGGAGTTCTCGGCGCGGTTCTCACCCAGCTACGTGACGGGAAGCGAAGAGGCAATCGTAGAGACGCAGGAATCGTCCGCCCGGTACTATCAGAGGCCCGACGCATCCTATGTCGATCTCGATCCCACGGCGACATCGCTGTTCGGCTACAATGCCCGCGCCAGCATCGCCAAGCAGGCCGGCGATTGGACGGGTCACTTTTCGGCGACCGCGATGAGCCCCGGCTACGAGCTGAACGACATCGGCTTCCTCACCGAGACCGATCGCCTTCAACTCGATCTCAACTTCGGGTACGAGGAGAATCAGCCGGGCCGGTACTTCCGGCGCTGGAACATTCGCGGGGGCCCAGACGTCGTCTGGAACTATGGAGGCGATGTCGTCGGCGGACAGATCAACGCGTTCGGAAACGGACAGTTCGCCAATTACTGGGGCTTCGGCGGTCGATTCGGGTACAACCCGCCTCGCTACAACGACCGGCTGACCCGCGGTGGCCCGACGACGCGTGAGCTCGCCGGATACAACGGCAACTTCAACATCAGGTCCGACGGTCGGCGTCGCGTGGTGGGTCGGTTTGGCGTCGACTTCGAATGGGATGAGGGCGGTGCGTGGCGCCGGTCGGCGGACTTCAGCCTGACCATGCGCCCGAACCCGATCGTCGAGCTCGACATCGGTCCCAACCTGAACCGCCGTCACGTGACGGCGCAGTACGTGACGACCCACACCGATGCCCTCGCCGACCATACCTACGGGGAGCGGTACATCTTCGCCAACCTGGATCAGACGACTCTCGGCATCGACACGCGGGTCAACGTCACGTTCACGCCGGAGCTGAGCTTCGAGCTGTACGCACAGCCCTTCATGTCGAGTGGAGACTACGAGTCGTTGAAAGAGCTACGGGCCCCCCGGACCTTCGACCTCATCGAGTACGGGGTCGATGCCGGCAGCATCGAGCCGGTCGACGAGGAGGACTTCGTGATCGACCCCGACGGGCCGGGTGGAGCGCCCGAATTCACCGTCTCGAACAGCGACTTCAACCTTCGTTCGCTGCGCGGCAACGCCGTGCTGCGGTGGGAATGGACGCCGGGCTCGACGCTCTTCCTCGTCTGGCAGCAGAATCGGAGCAACCGGATCACCGCCCACGATCCGGATTCACCCCTCGCGCGGGTAGGAAACTTCGATTTCGGCCGGGACGCCCGAGAGCTCGTCGACCTGCCGGCCGACAACATCTTCCTGCTGAAGTTCACCTACTGGCTCAATCCCTAAGTCGAGCGCAGAACCACCATTTTGAAGAGAGGAGCCTTTCCGCCCGATTGAGGGCCGGCCTGCGCTCCACTGGTCAACTCACTCTCGCCGAAGGAGACCCTTGTGGAAGGCTACATGTATGGCGTACCTTCTACATGTAGCCTTCCACAAGGATGCATGTATGAATCGACGAAAGCCCCGGGTACGCGAACCGGTGCAGGTTTACCTGGATCGGGCCGATCGTTCGCTCCTCGAGGATGTGGCCGCGGTCATGGGATTGTCGCGGGCGGAAATCCTTCGGCGCGGGCTTCGTAAGCTGGCGAGGGACGTACAGGCCGAACGTCAGCCAGGCGCATCTTTCGATCAACTGATTGGAGCGCTCGGCGACGACCCATCGCTTCCCGGCGACCTGGCCGCCCGCCACGACGAATACCTCTACGGCGACGAGTCCAGTGGCAAATCGGGCGTTGATTGACACCGGGGCGCTGCTGGCCGTTGCGAACCCGCGTGACCAGTATCACGATGAGGCGGTCTCGATCGGCCGGCGGTTCCTGGCGAGTGGTGGCCGGTGGGTGGGCACTACGCTTGTACTCTCTGAGTTCCATGGGCACCTACTCCAACGGCGTGATCCCAGAAGCGCTTGCTCTCTGCTCGCCGCCCTGCTGGGCGATCCTGCTTACGAGTGGCTCGACGCGTCAACCGAGTTAGTGAATGAAGCGATCGCGCAGTGGATCGAGCGTTTCGGCGACCAGAAGTTCTCGCTCACCGACGCGGTGAGTTTTGAAGTGATGCGACAGCTTCGGCTCACCAAGGCATTCGCCTTCGACAAGCACTTCGTCATCGCTGGCTTCGAACAGCTGGAGTAGGCTTCCCTCTCCTCGAGGCATTCCGCCGGGCCAACCTGCCTGGCAGGAGCCCATGACCTGCGGTCCGCCCGTTCCCTCTCGATCCGCGGGCGGGGCTCCCGAGAGCGGACGACGGGGCGCATACCAAACTTTCCCCTCCGCCGCCTCATCGGTAGATTTCCACACCTTTTGTCATCAGCACTTAGATCATTGCCCTGTCCGACGTGACCCCCAGCAGAGAGTCCGCCTCGACGTCTGTCCCGGATGTCGTGCGGGACGCTAGTACCGCTCCCGCCATCCGGAAACAGATCCGGAAGTTGATGGCGGCGAACCGGAGCGAGATCGCCGTTCGGATCTTCCGCGCCGGGACGGAGTTGAGCCTCCGGACCGTCGCCGTCTACGCCCAGGAGGATCGGTTCTGTATCCACCGCTACAAGGCGGATGAGGCGTACGAGGTGGGCGAAGGGAAGGGCCCAGTCGCCGCCTACCTCGACATCGACAGCCTCATGGCGGTGGCGAAGGAAAGGGGCGTCGACGCGATCCATCCGGGCTACGGCTTCCTCTCCGAGAATGCGGAGTTCGCGAAGGCGTGCGAGGCCGCGGGGATCACCTTCGTCGGGCCGCGGCCGGAGCTGCTGGAGATGATGGGCGACAAGACGGCCGCCCGTGCGTTGGCGCAGCGAATCGGCGTCCCGACGCTCCCGGGGACAGAGCGTCCCGTCACGGGCCGGGAGGAAGCGCTGGAAGTCGCCTACTCGATCGGGTTCCCGCTGATCATCAAGGCGGCCTTCGGAGGCGGGGGTCGGGGGATGCGTGTCGTGCAGAGGGCGACGGAGCTGGAGCCCCTGCTGGACGAAGCGCAGGCAGAGGCGAGCCGGGCGTTCGGCAACGCCGCCGTGTTCCTCGAGAAGTACATCGAGCGAGCGAAGCACCTCGAGGTGCAGATCCTTGGGGACAAGCACGGCAACGTCGTCCACCTCCACGAGCGGGACTGCTCGGTCCAGCGGCGGCACCAGAAGGTGATCGAGGTCGCGCCGTCATTCGGGCTCCCGGACGAAGTCGTGCGGGAACTCTGTGACGCTGCGGCGCGCATGGCCCGGGAGATCCGCTACGACAATGCCGGCACGGTCGAGTTCATCTACGATCTGGACCGCCACGAGTGGTTCTTCATCGAGATGAACCCGCGGATCCAGGTCGAGCACACGGTCACGGAGGTGATCACCGGGCTGGACCTGGTCCGCGCCCAGATCCTGATCGCGGAGGGGCACTCGCTGCACTCCCCCATCGTGGGGATGCCCGAACAGGCGGAGATCCCCCGGAACGGCTACGCGATCCAGTGCCGGATCACCACCGAGGACCCCGAGAACAAGTTCGTACCGGACTACGGCCGGATCCTGGTGTATCGATCGCCGGGGGGATTCGGAGTCAGGCTCGACGGAGGGATGGGGTTCGCGGGCGCCGTGATCACCCCGTTCTATGACTCCCTCCTGGTCAAGGCGATTGCCAGCGGCCCGAGCTTCGAGAGCGCGCTGAGCCGAACGCGGCGCGTCCTCGCCGAGTTCCGCATCCGCGGGATCAAGACGAACATCCCCTTCCTCGAGAATGTCATCGCGCACCCGCGGTTCCGGGCCGGCGAGGCGACGACGACGCTGATCGACACCACGCCCGAGTTGTTCAAGTTCAAGCCGCGGCGCGACCGGGCGACGAAGCTTCTGAATTACCTGAGCGAGGTCACAGTCAACGGGAACCCCCACGCGAAGGGCTACCGGCCCGAGCGTTCGCTCTCGCCCGCGACGCCGCCGGCTCATGACGCCACGGAGCCGCCGCCTCCGGGAACGCGACCACGGCTGTTGGAGCTCGGCCCGCGTCGGTTCGCCGAGTGGGCTCGCGCCCAGGAGCAGTTGCTCATTACCGATACGACTTGGCGGGACGCGCACCAGTCGCTGCTCGCCACTCGTGTCCGCACGTACGACATGCTCGCCTCAGCCCCGGCGCTCGCCCAACGCGCGCATCGGCTCTTCTCGCTCGAGATGTGGGGCGGTGCGACCTTCGATACGGCCATGCGCTTCCTGAGGGAGGACCCCTGGGAGCGCCTCCGGCAGCTGCGCACGTACGTCCCCAACATCTGCTTCCAGATGCTCTTCCGCGGCGCGAACGCGGTCGGCTATACGAACTATCCGGACAGCGTCGTCGCCGGCTTCGTCGAGCGCGCCGCCGCCGAGGGGATGGACATCTTCCGGGTCTTCGACTCCCTGAACTACCTGCCGAACCTTCGGGTCGCGATGGAGGCGATCGACCGCACCCACGCGGTCTGTGAAGCGGCGATCTGCTACACGGGCGACATCCTCGACGACCGCCGGGACAAGTACCCGCTGCAGTACTACGTGCGGTTGGCAAAGGATCTCGAGAGGATGGGTGCGCACTTCATCGCCATCAAGGACATGGCAGGGTTGTGTCGTCCGTACGCGGCGTACAAGCTGGTGAAGGCACTCAAGGAGGCGAGCGACCTGCCGATCCATTTCCATACCCACGACACGAGCGGCGTGGCGTCGGGAAGCGTGCTTCGAGCATCGGACGCCGGAGTCGACGTGGTCGATCTCGCGCTTGCCTCGATGAGCGGTAGCACGGCGCAACCGAATCTCAACTCCGTCGTCGCGGCGCTCGAGCATACGGCGCGCGATACGCGTCTGGATCTCCAGGCTCTGAACGACCTCTCGGACTACTGGGAGCAGGTGCGAGCCTTCTACGCCCCCTTCGATACGTCGCCACGAAGCGGTTCGGCGGAGGTGTACGTCCACGAGATGCCCGGCGGTCAGTACACGAACCTGAAGGAGCAGGCCGCCTCGATGGGGATGGCGCATCGGTGGCCGGAGATCGCGCGCACGTACGCCGAGGTCAACGAGCTCTTCGGCGACATCGTGAAGGTGACGCCGTCTTCGAAGGTCGTCGGCGACATGGCTCTCTTCCTGTTCAGCCGGGGTGTCAAGCCGGGCGACGTCGTCAACCTCGAGCCCGGAACGACGCCGTTCCCGGAGAGCGTGATCGACATGATGATAGGCGGTCTCGGCTGGCCGGAAGGGGGGTGGCCATCTGAGGTCTGGAAGGTGATCCTCGGCACAGATCGCTACGAGGACGCTCGTGGGAGATACGAGCGCGAGACGGAGGGCTCCGCGAAAGAGGATGCCCGGGACTCGGCAGACGATGACATCGATCTCGGCCCGATTCGGGCCCAGCTGGTCGCGGAGCTGAGGCACGAGCCGACGGAAACCGATCTCTACTCCTTTCTGATGTATCCCGAGGTCTTCCTGGACTTCGCCCGACATTCGAGCACCTACGGCGACGTCAGCGTGTTGCCCACGCCCGCTTTCTTCTACGGCCTGACACCGGGAGAGGAGATTTCCGCAAGCATCGAGGAGGGGAAGGTCCTCATCATCCGGTTGATCTCGGTGGGCCAGCCCGACAAGGACGGCCGGCGGACGGTCAGCTACGAGCTCAACGGGATCGCCCGGGAGGCACTGATCGTCGACCGGAGCGTCGCGCCCAGCGCGCAGGCAAGGCCGAAAGCGGATCTGGCGGACCCGACGCAGGTCGCCGCGCCGATCCCGGGGCTCATCGCCCAGCTTCAGGCCTCGGTCGGAACCAGGGTTGCCAAGGGCGACAAGCTGCTGATGATGGAAGCGATGAAGATGCAGAACACGGTCTACGCACCGTGCGACGGGGTGATCGACGAGTTGCGCGTTTCCCTCGGCGATACCGTGGAAGCGAAGGATCTGCTGATGAGGATCAGGCCTCCCGGCGGGACGGTCGAGCCAGGCAAGAAACCGTAGACCTGTCCGAACACCCGGATCTCCAAATACCCGACCACTCTCAGCGCACGAAGTACATGCGAATCTCCCTACCGGGCGCCGTGGCGCTCTCCGCGCTCGTCGTGTCGGGGTGCAACCCGTTCGAGGGATCGAGAGAAGTCGAGGTAGAGCCCGAGGCCGACGCCGGCGGCGTCGAGATCGTCGCGAGCTCCAGGCCCAGGGGCGATTCCCTCCACTTCGCGACCCGCGTCACGAATACCCTCGACACCACCGCCGAGCTGATCCTGCATGGCGGGTGCCCGGTGACCGTGCTTGCCTACCGAGACGGCCGCCTGCTCTGGGACGAGAGCGATGGTCTGGTGTGCGAGGATGTCGAGCTGCCCGTTCCCCTGGCACCGGGGGAGGTGGGGACGCTGTCGCATTCCGTCCACCAGTCGTCGCTGGAGTCGCTTGGCGACCCTGCTGACTACCAGCTCGGGGTGCGCGTGCACATGGCGGGAGGGAGTGGGTACGTGGTCGAGGCGCCGCGCAGGGAATAGGAATCCCGTCGGTTCACGCCGGGGGCGCGGAGGCGGGATGTTTGCTGTTCTAGCTCTTCGCGCCCTCCGCGTCTTCGCGTGAGATCAAATGCGGGGAGGACGCCAGAGCTACGAAAATGCTTGTGCGCACAGCCCCCGCGGGCTAACCGTAGAGGACGATTTTCCCTTATGCGGACTCACTATGGCCCCCATCTCCCATCCATTTCCCCGCCTCAGATTCGCGCTCGCAGTCCCGCCAACCTGGGCCTGGCCGATTGTGGTGTTGTTCGGATCGGTCGGCACGATCGAGGCGCAGAGTACGGTCACAGGAGCGGTCGTTGAAGAGGGGACGGAGCGAGGGATCGCCTCGGCCGAGGTTCGGCTGGTCGATTCGGCAGGTGGGATCGAGGCCGGTACCCTTACCGACGACGATGGCGCCTTCCAGTTCGAGGCGGATCCGGGAACCTACCGCTTCGTCGTCGAGCGGCTGGGCTACGCGCCGATCGAATCGGACTCTCTCGAGCTCGAGGAGGGCCAGGACGTCCGCATCGATGTGACCATGAGCACGGCAGCCGTCCCGCTCGATGCCGTGACGGTTACCGTGCGGCGTTCGGTACCGATCAGGATCGCGGAATATCGAACACGGGCGGAGCAGAGTCAGCGATTGGGTCGCGGACGAGTCTACATGCGGGACGACATCGAACGACTCCGTCCAATATCGGCGGGAGCGCTGCTCGCCGGCTTCTCCTGGCGTGGACAGTGTCAGCCCCAGATCCTCGTCGATGGCCTCCCGCCTGTCGAGAACCTCTCCGCAATCGGGCCAGACGACATCGAAGGGATCGAACTGTACCGTGGGGTCAACCAGATCCCTCCGGAATACTATCGATACGGTATGTGCGGGCTAGCGCTGATCTGGCTGAGGGCCGATGCGCCGGGTGCGCGTCCGTTGACGTGGGGCCGAGCAATCGTCGCTGGGGTTATCGTGACGTTACTGCTGTTGATATCGCGATAGAGCGATCAGCTATCGGACTCAGTACCTCTGGTCACAGGCACGGAGTACCAACTTGACTGCATCGTTCAACAGCCGGCATCCGGACAGGGGCGAACGCGAACGGTGGAGAAGCGGGGGCCCGTGGAGCCGGGGCTGGTGCGCAGCTCCCAGTAGATCTGGTGACCTGGCAGGACCTGCACCGGTTCCGATACATGGCGCTCGCTGGTGCGCACTGACGAAGACGATGCCGCGGCCAAACGAATCGTTCCAGCCATGGGATTGCGCAGCCAAACCGACGCATCGGCCATCGCGTTCACCCGCCCCAGAAGCGTCTCTTCGCCCCCCTCGACCGCATAGACCCTGAGGTTTCGCGACGTACCGTTCCGAACCAGGACCTCGACGCCCTGGTCGGCGGAGTCGCTCATCGGGCCAACCCGTGGCTCGTTCGCGACGCCCTGCGCGGCACAGCCGGTGCTCCCCAACACCGTGAGCGCGATCAGGGCCAATCTCCGGGATTGCATCGCGGCTCCTTCGCAGAAGGGAGGATCATTGTGGTAGGTACGTCGGCCGGCGAGGAATCGTTCCGGCGGCACCGCGGCTGCAGGATCACGATAGGCGGTCGAAGAAGCTCTCCACGGGCGGCGGGCTCGACGCAAGGCTCGACGCAGACCGAGGTCCTTCGGCGAGCGCCCCGCCAGGAAACGAGCCGAAGATGCGCATCGCATTCTCCATCACTCGATTGCGCTCTTCGACATCGACTTCCATCGACCAAACACCCCGCTGCTGCACGTGGCCGAGGATGATGCCGTCGCGACGGGGAAGCATTCCGCCCACGGCGTAGTCGATCTCGGGCTGCGGGACGAGTACGGTCAGCTGACCTTTCACCGGCATCAGCTCCTGGTCGCCGAAGAGCTGCTTCGCACCGAGACCAGTGCAGTTGACGACAAGGATCTCGTCCAGGGAGGAGAGATCACGTGGCGAGTCGAAGGCGCGAACCTGGATGCGGCCGCCGAAGAGGAGAACGTCGCGCATGAGGGCTTCGAGGTAGATCGATGGCTCGAACCTCATCGTCGGACGCTGGAGCGCATATCGTGTCGGGAAGGGGTGTTGGCCGCGATCGAGCAGAACGGCACTGGTCTCCACGGTGCTCGGGAGCAGGCGATCGTCGTCGTCGGAACCACGTCCCTCCCGGGGGGTGTCGGTGGGCGAGTACTCGTAGATCCAGCTTACGCCATAGTCGCGGCCAACGAGGAGTTGGTGTTCCCGATACGCAATCTCGACGGCACGGCGGAACTGAGCATCCCACTTGGGAGTGCGGTTGGAGACCAGTCCCGAGTTGGGAGTGAAACCCGCCCAGGACATGTTCGAGGTGGTATAGGGGGGCAGCTCCCTGGCGTAGATGGTGACGTCGAATCCTCGCCGCTGTAGGACGCGTGCGGTCGTCAGCCCGGTGATCCCGCAGCCGATCACGGCGACGCGACGCTCGTGATGATCGAGCGCCAGGTCGGTCGCCAGATGTGCAGTGCCCCACGAAAGTGACATCCCCGCTCCGCCGTGTCCGTAGTTGTGGATCACGGTCCGCTCGTCGAAACGCTCTGGGCGGACGACGAAGCCCGAAGGCCGGTGCGGACGCAACCCAACGGTCGTGCGGACGACTCGATCCCAGGAAACCAGGACTGGCGCAAGGCTGACGGCGGGGGTCACCCCGCCTCCCCAACTGGCGAGCCGAGGTGTGCACCCTCCCAACCCGGTGCCGAGTACGGCGGCACCGCCCATTTTCAGGAAGCTACGGCGATTCATCAGTCGGTCAGAGTACGTGCGGGATCAGGGAGGCGCGGGAGGCGGGCTGCACCGGTCCTGGAGGGCGACCCGGCGACGGGCCACCCTATCCTGGAAGAGAGCACGATCAGAAGCTGTACGTCAAGCCGGTCGTGACGAGGAGGTCGAAGTTGTTCACACCACCCACGACTCCACCGTAGAAGCCGATGTCGGTGCCTTCGCGAGCCCGAGTGCCGGTCTCCCAGGTTCCATCGTTGATCCCGAAGGCATGGAACTTCGAGCGGTACGCTCGTAATTCCGCGTCCAGCCCAATGCCGCCGAAGGAGCCGGGGCGAAGCTCGACGCCGCCCGCGAGCGAAGGCCGAAGAGACCTCGCGCAGATCGTAAGGGCGCGACGCAGGGCTCCTTGCCTGTCGCTTCGAGTAGACGTAATCGGCTTGCGCTGTCTCCTGGCGGTGACGTAGAGTTCGACCTCAGAGGCCCGCGGTGAACCGGGTCAGTGCTACCAAAGCCGTTGGTGCGCGGGACGTCGAGGCAGAAGCACCCGTTCGGGAACCAGCGGTCCGCAGCTTGCCCGTGGCCCCGACGGGTCGGCCGAGCCGGCAGCGTTACTGGTCTTGGCCCCGATGGCGACCAGATATAGGAGACGAATTCATGCCGAAGCGTGCTCGCTCACTCGTAGTTGGACTCCTGGCAGCCGGTTTCATCGCTGGGTGCGACCAGGGTACCGAACCGAACTCGGCTCTCTCGCCGGCCGGAGCAAGAGCGCTTGCGGTGATGATCGACAACACGACGACCGGCGCGGTCGATTCGCAGGCGGAAAGTGAGGCCCAGCTCTCCCTCTCTCCCAGCGATGGGGCCACCATGGATGTTCTCTCGGGAACACACTCGTTCGAGCTGGAGGTGCCGTGTCCGCTGGCTGGCGAAGCCGCAGTCGGCGGCGATCTCACCTTCGAGGCGGGCGAGGGCAGCTTCCAGATGGACGTGTCGGCCTCTGCGAACTACCTGGAGTGCGAGTTCACGACGAACGAGGATGTCGAGGTCGCGCTCGACGGCAGCCTGTCCTTCGAGGCGGAGCGTCGCCTCGACCAGGACGGTGTCTATGGACTCAACGTCCATACCGGCTCGCTGGACTTCTCGACGAGCGAAGGCGAATCGGGCACCTGCGAGATCGATCTCACGACGGAGCTCGCGGCCGGAAACGGGTCGGCGACCCGGTCGATCTCCGGAAGTGTATGCGGTCACGAAGTCACGGCCAACTCGGAATGGAGTTGAACTGCCGACTGAGCACCGTCCGGGCTCGAGGCCAGACTCGACGGTAACGACGTAGTCTGGTCATCCCCAGCCATCATTCCCGCGAACGCGGGAATCGAGAGCGGGAAGTCTACGGAGCGACTGGATCCCCACTTTCCCGGGGATGACCAACCGGCCATGAGAAGCCCCCGATGAGGCCCGCTTCACGGGGCCTCTTCCTTCCCTTATCGGGCGAATCGTCGGGGGCATCGCCATCATGGATCTCCCCTAATGCCCTGTCTGCGCGCACGAGAACCTGCAAACCCTGCATGATCTCGTCGGTCGCCAGCCCTGCATAGCCACTCGAGTTCTGCGGCCGATGACACCGGTTGCACTGGCGTCGGAACTCAGCGTATTCCGCGGCTTTGCGGTTGACTGTAGTTTGCCGGTAACGGGCAATCCGTTACTTGACGGCTTCGACCATCGTGTCCCCGTAGCGAGAATCCGTAAAGTCCATCAACCGCTTCGGAATCACCCGCTTCAGGTGTTTCTCGACCCGATTTCCGCAGCTCTCGCAGAGGGGCACGTCGAGGCTGGCGCGCTCGCCCTTGCGCAGGTGGACGAACGTGAGCGCGGACTCGCGGCTGACGCCGTTGCAGAGGGCACATCGGCATCCGTTGTCGAGTAGGGACGGCCCGATGATCCGCTCCACCGCATCGGCCGTCTCCTCTACGGTCGCGCCCAGGGCTACGAACTCCATCCCGATCGGAGTCGGACCCCATCGGGCGCGCTCCTCCCGGGTTCCGGCGATTGCGAGAATGGGAATGGACGCCCCGTCGGTCAGTCGAAGAACCGAGAGCACCTGGTACGCCTCGCCGCCGGGCATGCCGAGGTTGAGGACGACCAGGTCCGGCCGGATGTCGCCGAGGCTGGCGACCGCCTCCAATGGGCTCAGCGCAACTTGCGTGTCGAACATGCGCTCAACCAACACGCCAGCGGCCGCCTCCGCCAGCTCCGCGCAATGGTCGACGACCAGGATGTACTTCATTGCTACCAAGGTGTTACTCCGCATGAGTTCGCGGACCCTAACCGCAGGCGTGGTCCGCTGATACAACCGAACGCCGGTGCAAACAATACACCAAGTCTTGGCCACCATTCCCTCCTTCGCATCACCGGCGCACTCGCGAGCACGCGCCGACGGACCTGACGACTCGATAGAGACTACCTCAGATTCATGCCCGACCCGAGCGCCGCAACGCGGCGGTTTCCGTGACCCGCTAACTCGGCTATCATAGATTGGACAACGACTCCCAGGGATTCCCATGCAGAACGTTCGAGCCCGCATGGTATTCAATGTCTGGATCGCGCTCACCATTGTGGTGGCGTTAGTAGCGGTTGCCCCGGCGCAGACCCGCGCCCGAAACACCGTGCCCGAGAAGTACAAATGGAACCCGGCCGATATCTACGTCGATGATGGGGCGTGGCGAGCCGCGAAGGAGGAGCTCGCCGCGAGGTTGCCGGAGCTCGCCCGATACGACGATCGTCTGGGGAGCGCGGCCTCGACCCTCGCCGACGCGCTCGACGCCCGCCAGCTCATGGAGCAGCAGCTCAGCCGACTCTTCACGTACGTCAACCTGCTGAACGATCAGGACACCCGGCAGCCGCGGTATCAAGGGATGAGACAGGAGGCCGTCCAACTGAGAGCCGATCTGGCGAGCACTGCGGCGTTCATCGAGCCGGAGATCCTGACCCTGGACCCGGCGCAACTCGGCGAGTTCATCGAGACCGAGCCTCGGCTCGAGACGTATCGTCACTATCTCGACGACCTGGTTCGCCGCGGCGAGCATACCCGATCGGACAGCGAGGAGCGTCTGCTGGCCGCCGTTGGCCCACTTGCCAGCGCACCCCGCTCGATCTTCGAGGTGTTCACCGGGAGTGATTTTCCGTATCCAGTGGTCACCCTGAGTGACGGCAGCAGTGTGCGCCTGACTCAGGCCGCGTATACCGAGCTTCGAGCGCGGTCCATTCGGGTGGATCGCGAGACGGTGATGTCGGCATTCTTCGAGGCCCATGCTGCGTTCGGCAGCACGCTGGGCACCCTCATGAGCGCCAACGTCCAGGAGGATCTGTTCGAGGCACGGGCCCGTGGCTACGACTCGAACCTGGAGCTCGCGCTCGACGCGGCAAACATCCCCGTCGAGGTCTACACGCGCCTCATCGAGGGAGTCAATCGGCACCTACCCGAGTTCCACCGCTACCTCGAGCTGCGCAGGCGAATGATGGGCGTCGAGGAGCTTCACTACTACGACCTCTACGCTCCCCTGGTGCCCTCGGTAGAGCTGACCTACACGCCCGAGCAGGCGATCGAGCTGGTACGGACAGCCGTCGCGCCCCTGGGCGAGGAGTATCAAGCGGTGGTTCAGCGTTCGTTCGACGAACGCTGGGCCGACTGGTTCCCGACGGACGGGAAGCGGAGCGGCGCCTATTCCGCCGGCGGGGCGTACGACGTCCATCCCTTCGTGCTCCTCAACTTCGCCGGCGGCTACGATGACGTCAGCACGGTCGCTCATGAGCTCGGGCACGCGATGCACAGCTATCTGTCGAACCGTGCGCTCCCGTTCGCGGCCGCCCGGTATCCGATCTTCGTTGCGGAAGTCGCGTCGACGTTCAACGAGTCCCTGCTGATCGACCACGTCCTGAAGTCGGTCGACGACCCCGACGTTCGGCTGTCGATCCTCGGAAACTACCTGGAGAACATCAAGGGCACCCTCTTTCGTCAGGCCCAGTTCGCCGAGTTCGAGTTGGCGATGCACCAGTTGGCGGAGCGGGGCGAACCCATTACAGGGGACGCTCTTGCTTCGATGTACCTGGAGATCACCCGCAAGTACTACGGGCACGAGGAGGGCGTGTCAGTGGTCGATGACTACATCGCCCACGAATGGAGTTACGTCCCGCACTTCTACCGCGACTTCTACGTTTATCAGTACGCCACTTCGTTCACTGCGGCCGAAGCGCTGGCGCAGCCGGTGAAGGCGGGCGATGCCGAGGCGACGGCACGATACCTCGAGTTCCTCTCGTCGGGCGGCGCGGACTACCCGATCGAGCTGCTTCGCGAAGCCGGCGTCGACATGACCACCGACGAGCCGCTGGACCTGGCGATCCGCGAAATGGTGCGGGTGATGGATGAGATGGAGCGCCTCCTGGACGAGGGAGCGGCCGGCGGAGGGTAGGCTCGTGCCCCGGATCGGGCGATACGGGGCCTTCTGGCGGACGATGGTCGGCCTCGAGCCGGGTGGTGGTTGATCCGTCGACGCTGTTGCGACGGCGCAACTGCCTTTCTATCTTTCCTCGCTCATCTCCACCTCCCTACCCACAGGTACCCGGCCATGAACCAATCGAGAAGCATGCGAAGTACCCTTCTGCTCCTGCCGCTCCTCGGAATCGCCCTCTCCGGATGCACCCCTGCCGAGGAAAGCAGCGCGACGATCGCGGCCTCGCAGGAGGATCTGGGAACCATGCCAAACATGCCGGAAGATGCGTCTGGCCCCGGGGTGCCCGACGGAGTTGCACAGTTCGCCGTCGATCCCTTCTGGCCTCAGCCCCTCCCGAACAACTGGATTCTGGGGCAGGTCGCGGGCACGGCGGTCGACTCCAACGACAACGTCTGGATCATCCATCGCCCGTGGACCGTGCAGGGAACCAATGCCGGCGCGACCCCGGAGCAGACGACCCGGGACAACACCTGGGGACACGACCCCCTCCAGTCGGTCTGCTGCGTGACGGCTCCTCCGGTGGTCGCCTTCGATTCCGAAGGAAACCTGATCCAGGCCTGGGGCGGCAACGACCCGAACGGGGAGTACCAGTGGTTCAACAGCGAGCACGGCATCCACGTCGACCACAATGGCTTCGTCTGGGTCGCCGGCAACGGCGAGGACGACCATCACATGATGAAGTTCACCCAGGAGGGTGAGTTCGTCATGCAAATCGGTGGCGTGGGAGTGAGCGAGGGGAGCAACGACACGAACTCGGTGAACCGCGCGGCCACGATGACGGTGGATCCGGAGACCAACGAGATCTTCGTCGCCGATGGGTACGGCAACCGGCGAGTGATCGTCTTCGATGCGGAGACCGGCGAGTACCGGCGTCACTGGGGAGCGTATGGCGAGCCACCCGTCGATGAGGACCCCGGACCCTGGGATCCGGCGGCTCCACCCAGCCGCACCTGGCGCACGCCGGTGCACGGCGTCGAGATCTCCAACGATGGCCTGGTCTACGTGACCGATCGGCCGAGCAACCGCATCCAGGTCTTCCAGAAGGACGGGACGTACGTCACGGAGGCGGTGCTCGCTCCCGAGACCTACGGCCCCGGCTCGACCTGGGGCGTCGAGCTCGACCCGCTCGACCCCGAGCAGCGCTTCCTCTACGTCCCCGACGGGACCAACAACAAGGTGTGGGCGCTCGACAGAGAGACCCTCGAACCGGTCTACTCCTGGGGCCGTGGCGGCCGCCAGCCTGGCCAGTTCGATTGGCTTCACTACCTCGACTTCGACTCCCAGGGCAACGTCTATACAGGCGAGGTCCAGACGGGGCACCGCGTGCAGAAGTTCATCCGCATGCCCTGAAGGCTGTTGCGCATCGACCGCTGGATTCCCGCTTTCCACGGGAATGACGGGGTCGGGTCGAGTCGGCGACAAGCAGATGCACGAAGGGCGGCCCGCTGCCGGGGCCGCCCTTCGTCGTGGTTGTCTCACGCGGAGGCGCGAAGTCGGTCAGCAACCGCCCCGACTTCGCGTCTTTACGTGAGCCTCCTTCGTCGTGATCCCTACTGTGCGAGTGCTGCGGACGACATCAGGCCCATGTGGGTTTCCACGAGCTCGAGACCGCCTTCGTCGAGGCCGATCTCACCGTCGCCCGAAGCGTCGGCGCCCGCGACAAGCTGCCCCGCCAGCTCCTGGAGTTGCTGAACGAGGGGGTACGCTACGGAGTAGTCCGACGCTTCGATGATGCTGTTGGCGACCTCGACCATCTCGGCCGACCTCTCCGAAACCGCGCGGGCGGCCGTTGCCACGTGAGCCGAGTGAGTGACAACGGGCTCCGGCGCTCCGTCGGCCCCTGCCGCCAACTCGATATGCTCCGCGATCGCATCCGCCGCCGGACCGACGCCGAACCCACTACCCGGTCCGTTCTCGGCGGCCGAAGGGTCGAGGGCGTGCAAGACGTGCTGAGCGTGCTGAACCATCGGATCGAGATTGGTCTGCTCCCCTCCGGCCAGCTCGGCGTGCTGGGCGGCGACCGCGGCGTCTTCTTGCGCTACGCTCAGCAGCGCGGCGCCATCCGGTGCGCCGGGGAACCCTTCCATGACATGTCCGACATGAGCCTGGTACGTCCCCTGAGCCCCGGCCTCGGAAACCAGCAGAACAGGTACGATGCTGGCCCCAAGAACCAGGCATAACCGGCTGGCTGCGTGCATTGGTCTACCTCCGGTTAGATCGATGAGAGCGGAAAAAGCGACCGCGCCTTCCAGGACAATGTAGGCCAAGAGGAAGGGTTCGACCACACCATCCCGATCGAGAAGGAGTAGCGAGGTGAGATGAAACCCGTTCCTGCGCTCAGAATTTGAACGAGAGGGCCGCGTGCGAGAAGGTATGCCCCGCGCCCGCCGTGTACGTCTCGAGGAACGGCCCGGGAAACAAGTGACCGACCCCGCAATTCCTGGTTTCAGGTGGGCGGCACACTGGTCACGCTTCCACGGGAACGGGCGCGGTCGAAAGTCGTTCCTCCACCTCCTGCCGTACGGCCGCTTCCTGCTGTTCCGAGAAGCGAACCAGGAGAGAGAGGCTGGAAACGCCGGCCACGATCAGGCCCAGGATCATGAACGCCGTGGGCCAGGACAGCTCCTGGCTACGAAAGAGGAACCCCGCGGCGACCGCCCCTGCGTTGCCGCCAGCGCCGACGATCCCCGCCACCGATCCGAGCGCTTTCCGATTGACGAAAGGAACCACCGAGTAGGTTGCTCCCTCGGCCATCTGCACGCACAAGCTGAAGAGGATCATGGTGCCGATCGCGAGGGGAAGTAGCGTCATGCGGGAGAAGAGGACCAACGCCAGCCCCTGGAGGAGGAGGATGCTACCCATGAAGCGCACCCGGCCCTTGAGACCGAAGCGGTCACCAAAGCGGTCGCCAATCGCCCCGCCCAGGCTTCGAGCGAAGATGTTCATCAGCCCGAAGAGGCTCGCCACGATCCCCGCCGCGCGGAGGTCGAGCTGGAAGTAGTCGTAGTAGTAGAGTGCCGCGACGTTGTTGATCGTGAGCTCAATGCCGAAGCAGGCACCATAGATCACGAAGAGAGCCCAGACCCTCACGTCCCTGGCCGCCTCCAGAAACGAGCGGTTTACAGACTGCGACGACGCCATCTCCTTCCGCGCGCGCAGATCCGTATAGTTTCCATCCGGAGAGTCGGCCGTGAACCGCCAATAGACGAACGACATCAGCAAGAGCATCACGCCGGGAATCACCATCGCGATGCGCCACCCGAGTGCCTCCTCCGCCACAAACATCAGGACCAACCCGAGGATGAGAGGCATGGCCGCCTGCGTCACACCCCCGCCAAGGTTCCCCCATCCAGCCGTCGTCGCGTTCGCCGTACCCACCACGTTCGGGGCGAACATCACCGAAGTGTGGTACTGCGTGATCACGAACGACGCGCCGATCGTCCCGATCGCGAGCCGGAAGAGGAGAAAGCTCTCGTAACTGGAGGCGAGCCCGATCGTCATGACCGGAATCGAGCCCACCACCAGGAGGATCGTGTACGCCTTTCGGGGACCGATCTTGTCGCAGAGCCAGCCGATGAGGAGCCTCGCGAAGACCGTCACGAAGACCGACGCAATGGCCGTGTTCCCGACCTGCTCCGGGGTCAGATTCAGGTCCTCACGGACCACTGCCATGAGCGGCGCGATCCCAAACCATCCGAAGAAGCAGAGGAAAAACGAGAACCACGTCACGTGGAAGGTTCTCATCGGTATCGTGCTCAGGTCGAAGAGCTTGATCTTCGTCGCCTTGTTCTTGAAATCCATTTAGTCGATTCAGTTGGATGTGCATGCAGACCCGTCAACCAGCCCTTGCGTGGGTGACCGTCGTCCCGAGATGCACCCGCGTGCCCGCATCGACCTACCTGAAAGACCGGAGTCGGCGAGCACGGCCGACTACTTCGACCCGCCTAACTTCTGCGTTGAGATGGCGAGACTTGGCCTTCGGCACGAGCTCGACGGGAGGCTCGGATTCGGCCTCGAAGCCGTGGATCCGGGCAGCGCACACTTTGAATTCCGGCATCCCGCTGATGGGATCCAGAGCGCGGCCCCGCCCAGCCCCCAGCCAATCTTCCGAGTTCTAATCATCTAGGCCCATGAACTTACACTTTCACTGCGAGATAAAGTGAATGCTTTACAATTATATGTAAAGCTGGGAAATCGGATACAACAAGTCAAGCGCGGGAGTTCGCGAAGAGGCGAGACGCACGCCCTGCCGGTGCGGTGAAAGTGTGCCCCCCGCTGCCAGCCGGTGACGCACTTACCGTCAGCGTCTGATACTCGTTCGTTACGAGGGCAGGATTCGCGCTTTCGAGGGACGGTTCTATTGTACCGTAGTTCCGATTCCTCTGGGGGCGATGAACGTTGATCGCTCCGCAGGCTCCGGCCCTGATGGGAGGCGGACCAAATCGACCGGACCGTGTAGATCTTCCCGACCGATCCAATGAATCGACGCAACACCCCTCGATCGAATCCGGCGAAGATGTGCGGGAAGTGGCTGATTCCCGGGCTTCTGATGAGCATGCTGGCCCTCGGGTGCGCTCCCGTGTCGGTCGGGCCGTCGGGCTCGACGGCGGCAGCGGCTCGGGGCGACGGGGTCGGGTCTACCCCCGCGCTGAAGCGGCTTCGAGTGCTGGGGACGAATGACTTCCACGGCCATCTTCGTCCCACCACCCCTCCCTGGGCGAATGGCCGCGAGGTCGGCGGTGGTCCGGCGCTCGCTGCGTACTTCCAGCGAGCCCGCGACGAAGTGGACGCGCCCACGATCTTGATCGACGCGGGCGATGTAATGCAGGGTACGCCCCTCTCCAACCTGACCAGCGGCCGCTCGACCGTCGACTTCTACAACGAGGTCGGGTACACCGCCGCCGCGATCGGCAACCACGAGTTCGACTGGACGGCGGAAACCCTCGCCGAGAGGATCGAGCAGGCTGAGTTTGACTGGCTCTCGGCGAACATCTTCGTGGCAGGCTCGGATACATTTCCCACCTGGGCGACGCCGACGACCATGGTCTCGCTGCCTGGGTGCGCCGCTGGCCCGCCGGCGTGCGATTCGGTGCACGTCGGCATCATCGGAATTACGACTCAGACGACCCCCACCGCCGCGATGCCATCGCACGTCGCACCATTTGCCTTCGGCGACGAGGCGGAGGCCATCGACCGCTGGGTGCCGGTGCTCCGAGACGGGGGGGCCGACTTCGTCGTGGTAACGGCACATGAGGGGGCGTACTGCGGCATCGGTCCGACTGAGAACTGCCGGGGTCCGATGATGGACATCGCAGCGCGCCTGACACAGCCGCCAGACCTGATCGTATCGGGCCACACGCATACACTCCTTTCGATCACACCGTCGGGCGTGCCGGTCGTCCAGGGTGGCTCGTACGGGACCAACTTCTCGATCGTCGACCTCGAGCGGGTATCGGCGGACAGCGTTGCGGTTCACGTCCGTGCGCAGCCGCCGACCTTCGTCGACCAGGTGGTCCCGGATCCAGAGATCGAGCGGCTGCTGGACCGCTATCTGGCCGAAGTCGGGCCGATCCTGGACGATGTGGTAGCCACACTGGAAGCCCCGCTCCTACGACATGGACCGGAGTATCCGCTCGGCAACCTCATCGCGGACGCGCAGCGTACAACCGTCGGCGTGCAGGTCGCGATCATGAACAACGGCGGCATCCGAACCGACCTGGGATCGGGGCCGGTGCGCTACGAAGACCTCTTTCGCGTACAGCCATTCGGCAATACCCTCGTCACGATGACCCTGGCGGGGGAGGCGCTGCTCCGGGCGTTGGAACATCCGCTGAACGGGGGGCGCTCCGCTGGCCACGTGAGCGGCGTCCGCGTGCGATACCGTCGAAATGGCGAGCCGGGACGCAGGATCGTCGAGGCGATCCTCGATTCGGGAGAGGTGATCCGGGCGCACGGACAGTACCGCGTCGTCGTCAACAACTTCCTGGCCGAGGGCGGCGATGGGTTCGACATGCTACTCGAAGGAGCGGATGTCGAGCACACCGGCATCGTCGACCTGGATGCTTTGATCGACTATCTCGCCGCCCTGCCATCGCCCACTCCCGTACCGCCAGTCGGGCGCTTCCAATCCGTCGACTGAGCTCACTTCGGCGCGGTCGGTCGTGATCGCTACCTATGCGCTGGCCGGGTTCGCCAACTTCAGCAGCATCGCGATCCAGGTGGGCGGTATCGGCGCGATCGCCCCGGAGAGGCGGAGCGATCTGAGCCGTCTCGGCCCCCGTGCCATGATCGCAGGGAGCTTCGCGGCGTTTATGACGGCGTGTGTAGTGGTGGCCTTGATCTAGGTATCCAACGGGCAGCCCGTTCCCGTACACGTACACGTTCCCGATGCGAGGTCGAACGGCAACGGGACCCAAGGCTTGAGCGGGGCACCCCCTGACGGAGGTATGACTACGCGTCGGACATCGGGTCGCTCGTTCCGTCGCGCTCACGGTTCGGACTCGTGTGCGCCGTGGCGAGTGCGACAAACCGAGCCGCTTCATCGAGCGCCGCGCGTGCCTGCGCTTCGCCGAATGCTTCAAAGGGGACGCCGCCCGGCAGTCCGTTGGGATAGCGAGTGGGGATGTAGTACTGGTCGAGGATTCCGGCTCCTTCGCGGCGCTCGGCAACCTCGGGGATGGCTTTCGCGACTTCAGCGACCAGCCCAACCAACGAATGGCCGAGTACGATTCGCTCCCCGCGCGCGTACAGAATCGCCTTCAGCGCCTTCTCCGCCGCCTGCTGGGAGATGAAGCAGGCCTGGTGATAGTATCGCTCGTTCAGGGCGAGCCGGGCGAAACCGATATCGTTCTCCGCCTGCCGCAGCCAACGTTCGGCCTCACCGCTGCTATCCTTCATGATCCTTCATAGATGATGCGTGCGCCCTCGAGGGCAGCCATGAGGAACGGCCGTTCTTCCTCGTGAAGCGCTGCGAACTCTTCCGGAGTGTACACAAAGAGATCGACGCCGACGCCGGCGCTTACGATTGCCGGGAGGTAGTCCCGAAAGCGGTCAACAGGCGAGCGCTCCGAGGGTGCGACGACGATCACATCGATGTCACTGTGCGCATCCGCGTCGCCGCGAGCATGGGAACCGAAGAGGTAGGCTGCCGCCGCGTCCGTTCGTTCAAGTAGCGGCCGCAACTCCGCCAGGAAAGCTTCTAGGTGGTCCATACCGCGAATTCTACAACGCTGCATGTACCTACGGAAGCAACACCCCACATACCGACGTTCACGCGGAGGCGCGGAGCGCCCGGAGAAAAACACAGGACTCCGCGTCTCCGCCTGAACCTTTGCCGTTCTAGAAGATCACCTCCAGCCCGAGATTCACCCTGCGCGGATCACCCACGAAAATCTCGGCGGCAGCGGCGTGGTGGCCGCGATCCGCGGCGCAGGGTGCGAAGTTCTCCTCACAGGCGTACCATCCGTTGAAGCTCGAGTTATCCGTGGCGTCCTGCACGTACATCTCGTCGAGCAGGTTGTAGACGTTCGCGAACACCCGGACATCGCCACCCCTCCACGCCGGTAACAATTCGTTGATCCGGAACGATCCGTGGAGATCGAAGACGGTGTAGCCGGGCGCCTGCCACGACTGCAGCCCACCATCGTCCGGAGAAGTTCGATCGAACGGGTTGAACTCGGCGTAGTGCCGCGCGAAGGTCTTGCCTACGCCCTGAAAGTACAGACCCTCAATCGGGAAGAAGGAGACGGCGTACGACAGCTGGGCTTGAGGAGCGTCGCCGACCTTGAGGCCTTCGATGTAAAAGTCGTACTCCTCGACCTCGGTGCTGCCTTCGTCCGGTCGATAGGTTCCATGCGCATCATCGATGTGTTTCCAGTCACCGATAGAACCCGCGAGGTCGAGGCGGATCATGTCGTTCGGCTGGAACGCGGCGGAGGCCTCGAAGCCCATGTGGCGAGCATCCACTCCGAGCAGGTTGATGAGACCGTCGCCTCCCTGATCGTCGATGTTGCTTACAAAGACGTTGTTGGTGCGGTCCCGCCAGGTCGTGTGGTAGACGTTCGCGTCTGCCGACCAGCGGCGGTTCGCTGACCGATACTGGACGCCGGCCTCGAACGACAGGAACGTCTCATTCTTGGGGTCGGGGTTGATCGCCGCACCCGCGTCGTTGATAACCCCGTCGAACAGCGGCACCTTGGAGATCCATCCGGCGTTCCCGAACACCGACCATTCCTCGGTGACGTTCGCCATTGCCCCTCCCTTGACCTGATAGCCGGTGAGGGTGCCGCTGGAGAGCTTCAGCGTTTCGTCGTAGGCCGGGTCAGCGGGGTTGTCGCTGGCGGCACGCCGAAAGAAGTCTTCGAAGTCATAGGAGATCGCCGATACACCGCCCAAGCCGTAGACCGAGCCCCAGGTCCCCGAGCTCTCGGCCTGTGCGTGAGCGCCGATCCAATCGACCTGATTTTCGTTGTGGTAGTCGATCTTGTCGCCGAACCCGGTCTGGCGCTCACCCGCGAACTCGTTGCGATCGTCGACCCAGTACTGGCCACCAAGCAGGTCCCGCACGCCCCGATAGTGCTCGATCGTGGCGGTCCGCCAGTCAATCCCTACTTCGGTCGTGAGTCCCGCGTCGAAATCCTTACGCAGCTTCGCGATCGCGCCGAACGTGGTCTGGTCGTTCACCGAATTTCGCAGGATGCCAGCCGATGCCACGTTGTCCTGATTCTGTGCGATAGTGGCGTTCCAATCCGGGAAACGCTGTGTGTACGTATAATCCCACTCCAACGAACCCAGCGTCCCGCTGCCGCCTCCTGATCCGCCCGAGTAGTACCCGATAGTCGACAGCGTCGTGCCGTTCCCGAGGTACGAGTACCAGTTCAGGTTGACTTGCGGTTTGTGAAAGTAGTTCTCCCGCTCGTGCAACGCCCCGTCATCCCGCCGGGCAAACGTCCCTGCACCAGGGCCGACGCTCAAGTACTGTTGACCCGTATAAGAGGGATTCACGACGCCATAGTTCGGGCTCCATTCCAGGCCAACCGCATTGGAAAATCGGTCCAGGGCCGCCGGATCGTAGCCGTCGAGATCCAACGCGAAGTCCCGGTCCCAGGTGCCAGCGTTGAGGGCGTAGAGACGCTGGCCGTGTCGCTGTGGTGCTCCAACCGCGTAGAGCTCCAGGCGGTTGTTCCCATCGATCTCGAACGCTGCCGCAGCGTAGTACGCCCAGGAGTCCGTGTACAGGCCGTCTGCTGTCCCCTCCCCGATCTTCCGCACGACGTTCCCCGTGAAGGCGAAGCGCCCGATTGGGCCGGTCGAGGCCGACACCGTCGTCTTATAGAACTCGCCTGAGCCAAACTCCTGCTTCACTCCGATCCCCGGCTCCTGCGCCGTCGGGTCAGTGATGATGTTCAAAGTTCCGCCGACCGAAGGGGTGGCGAGGTTGACCGCGCTGAGCCCGCGCTGAAGCTGCACGCTGCGCGCGGCGTCACCGACGCCGTCCCAGTTGGACCAGTAGACCCACCCGTTCTCCATATCGTTCACTGGCACGCCGTTGATCATTACCGCCGTGTTGCGCTGGTCGAACCCACGCACGTTGATCCGGGCGTCGCCCGACCCACCGCCTTCCACAGTCGAGTAGACGCTCGGCGCCGTGTTCAGCACTAGCGGGAGGTCCCGAGACCCGAGCTGATTCTGGATCTGGACCTTCGGGATCTCGCTGTACGCGACCGGCGTCTGGCGCTCCACCGCTCGCGACGCTGTGACCTCGAGCCCGGCCAGTGAGACCGCCTCGAGCACCAGCGCGAAATCAATCGCGAGCGACTCGCCGGCCTCCACACGGACCTGCTCCCGGAACTGCGGCGCATATCCAATGAGGCTGGTCTGTACGTTGTAGGTGCCCGGTTGCAGCTCGATGGAGTACTGTCCATCTTCCGATGTGACGGCGCCTGTCTGGGCTCCCGAGACGGTGTTCGTGATCACGATCTGGGCGACCGCGGCCGGCGCACCCTCCGCTGTCGTTACACGTCCGGCAATGGTGCTCGATGCCTGCGCCATGGCGCCGGGCACTGTCGAAAGCGCCAGGATCAGCGCCAACAGTGTGGGCAGAACTCGTACGATACCCATAATCCAATCGGCTCCTTTGCTTGAGTAGCGAGACCCGGCGGCAACGGCACTCCGGCCATCACCCCTCCAGGCACGAGGATGCGGGTCGATCGTCCGCCTCCTATTACTATCGGACGCCGGTAACAAGAGTACGAACGAATCGTCACAGTTACTTGGTCGAATGCGCGTGGGCGGGTGACAAACGGCGATCCGCGTCGCCGTCCCATCTCCTGGCTAGCATCGGTGGTTGTCTGGGACCGTCGTCACTGAGAACGCTCTTGCGGGGTTTGCAGATCGGCTTATAGTACACCCTATGGTTAACTATCTGGCGGGACTCGATGCGGTCTTCCTCGCCCTCGCCGATCCCACACGGCGAGGGATGATCGAGCGATTGTCGCGCGGCCCAGCGACTGTCGGAGAGCTCGGCCGGCCGTTCGCGATGACGAAACCTGCGATCACAAAGCACGTGAGGACGCTTGAGCAGGTGGGGCTGGTGCGTCGTGAACGGATTGGCCGGATCCATCGCTGCACTCTTGCGCCTGAGGCGATGCGCGACGCGGAAGAATGGATCGAGCGGCATCGGAGGTTCTGGAAATCCAGCCTGGATCGGCTCACACGCCATGTGGAGAGTGGCGACAAGCTTACCCTGGCATTGACGGAGGAGAGAGATGAGTGAGGCGATGAATGTCCTCGAGTTGGAGCTGGAGCGGAGCCTCCGGGCACCGAGGCAGCGCGTTTGGCAAGCGTTGACGCAGGGGGAAGAGATCGGACGATGGTATGGTCCGAGCGATGATTTCCGCGTCGACGTCGTGGAATGGGATTGTCGGCCGGGTGGCAGCTACCGTGTAGCGATGCATGCTCCGGACGGCAACACCCATACGTGCTTCGGAACCTTCCGGGAGGTAGAGGCGCCGCGACGACTGTCGTACACGTGGAGCTGGGAGGGGCAGCCCCCGATGGATACCCTGGTGACATTCGAACTGGCCGAAGATGGAGAAATGACGAAGCTTCGCTTCAGTCACACCGGCTTCCCATCTGTCGAGTCACGAGAGCACCACAAGACCGGCTGGACGGGCAATCTCGATCGGCTTGCCAGGTTGGTTACTGAGGGCGAATGACTGACGCTAACCAGCGATCCGGGCGCGGATCCTCGCTGCCTTGGCATTGAGATAGTCGCGCTCGGGACCGCTCGCTGTCCGTCCGGCTGCGGTGAGGAAGTAGCGGACCGCGCCTTCGTCGTCGCCGGCCTTCTCCAGCAGGTGTGCCCGGACCGCGTCGAGGCGGTAGTGTCCGCGGATCCGCCGATCGGCTGCGAGGACATCGAGCTCTTCCAGACCGAATGCGGGTCCGTCGACCATCGCCCCCGCGATCGCGTGGTTCAGGTCGACCATCGGGTTGTTGGAGATATGGCGCAGGACGCCGTAGAGGGCTCGGATCTGGGGCCAGTCGGTCTCGTCGGCATGCTGAGCTTCGTCGTGGAGGGCGGCGATCGCGGCCTGGAGCTGATAGGGACCGACCAGGCCGCTTGGGAGTGCTTTGGAGACGAGGGCGACGCCTTCGGCGATCATGTCGCGATCCCATCGACCGCGATCCTGCTCGTCCAGTGGGATCAATCGGCCGTGGCGGTCGGTTCGGGCCTCGCGCCGGGCATCGGTCAACAACATGAGGGCGAGTAGTCCGGTGACCTCGGCGTCATCCGGAAGCTGTTGGTGAACGGCACGGGTCAGGCGAATCGCCTCGTTCGAGAGGTCGACGCGGTGTAGCGCGTCACCGGCGCTGCTGGTGTAGCCTTCGTTGAAGACGAGATAGAGAACGTGCAGCACTGCAGCGAGGCGCTCAATCCGTTCGCCAACGCTTGGCATTTCGAAGGATAAGCCGGAAGCCTTGATGGTTTGTTTCGCGCGGCTGATCCGCTGCCCCATCGTGGTCTCGGGAACCAGGAACGCCCGTGCGATCTCGGCAGTGGTCAAGCCGCCGACGGCGCGGAGGGTAAGAGCGATCGCCGAGGGCTGTGTGAGGGCGGGATGACAGCACATGAAGAGAAGCAGGAGTGTGTCGTCTTCGGCTGCTCCGATCTCGGCATCCGGCGGTGGTGCGAACGCCTCGTCCGGGGGAAGCAAGCTCGCGACGGCCCCTTCGCGGCGTCGACGTGCAATCTCGCCGCGGAGGTCGTCCGTCAGTCGGCGCCAGGCGACGCGGTAGAGCCAACCTTGCGGGTTGGTGGGGACTCCCTCGTCCGGCCACCGCGTCGCCGCAGCGATCAATGCTTCCTGAACGGCGTCTTCAGCGGCCGCGAAATCCTTGTGGCGACGCGCCAAAGGACCGAGCACCTGCGGCGCGAGCTCACGCAACAGGTGCTCGATTTCCGTCTGCCTCTCCTCGGACGTCACGCGTCCGGCGCGGGTGCAGACATGACCTGGCGCACCTCGATCGGGATGATCAGCGGGTCACCTCCGGGGCCAGGTGCTGCCGAGGCCTTCGCTGCAATCTCATACGCTCGCTCCGGGCTCTCCACATCCACGATCCAGTATCCGGCGAGAAACTCTTTCGCCTCAGGGAACGGCCCGTCCGTCACCGCCGGGGCGCCGTCCTTCCTCGCCCGAACGATCCGGGCCTCGCCGGGCCCCGCGAGCCCTTCCCCTCCCGCCAGCTCACCCGACTCAGTCAAATGCTCATTTAGGTCGTACATGAACTGCATGTGAGCCTCGAGATCCTCCGGCGCCCAGTTCGTCACCTGCCAGTCTCCGGCGCCCTTGGGTGCGTGCATCATCAGCATGTACTTCATCGTCTCATCCTCCAGTCTGGGGTTCGGTCCGCCTGCGCTTTCATAGGGTAGTCGGAGCCGGCCCCGGATTCTCTACATCGATCGACGATCGGGCAAGCAGGGGTCTCACGCGGAGGCACGCGGAGAACAGCTTCGCCCATCATTCTCCGCGTACTCCGCGCTCCGCGTGAGCCATCGGATGTTGGCTACAGCACAACAGTCCAGAACCAGACTGCAACCGGGGTTGGGGTTCCGAGGAGTCTCGCGGAGCAGGGTCACCCTGGCGTGAGGGCGGTGATCGGATCGACCCGGGTCGCGTGCCAGGCGGGGACTAGGCACGCGGCGATAGCGGAAGCGCCGAGCACGAGTGCGACAGAAGTTAGGACGAGGGGATCGAGCGGCTCAATGCCGAAGAGAAGCGATCCGACGACGCCAGTCAGCGCGGCGCTCGCTAGCACGCCGAGCAGCAGACCAACAACGGCTATACGTATGCCGTGCCCGAGGACGAGGCCGAAGATGCCGCCGGGCGCACTGCCAAGGGCGATCCGGATTCCCATCTCGCGCATCCGTCGGGTAACGGTATAGGCGAGGGCGCCATAGATCCCGATGATCGCCAGGAACAGCGCGACACCCGCGAAGACGAGGAGGAGCGTCATCGGCGTGCGGCGATCGGCCAACGACTCGGCGATCCGCTCGTCCATCGTCCGTACGTCGAAGAGCGGCAGCTCGGGATCGATGCGCGACACGACCTCCCGGATGCCAGGGATCAGCAAGGAGGGATCCGCTCCCTCCCTCGCCCGAGCGACGAGGGCGTTGGACGTCCTCGGCCTCTGGAGCGCCGAGAAGTAGTAGGCACCGGCGTGTTCCTCGTTCGGAGCGGTCAGATCGTTCTGCTTGATCGTCTCGACGACGCCGATCACCGTATAGTAGTTCTCCTCCGTTATCGACTCATCGCCGGGAACCGCGTCGACGAGCATCCGGCGGCCGAGGGGGCTCTCGTTGGGCCAGTAGCGCCTCGCGAGCCAACGATCGAGAACGACCGCCCGCGTCTGATCCGGGCCGTCCGACCAATCGAAGTCCCGTCCCTCCAGTAGTTCGATCCCCATCGTCTGGAAGTACGCTGGCCCCACCACGGTCTGAAGGGGGGACAGGAACGATTCGCCGGGTGGCGGCGTGTACCCCTCCGGCATGATGACGCTGCTGGACTCGTTGCCGCTGAAGGGGACATTGCTCGTGACGGTGGCCGCCGCGAGCGCGGGCACACTCTGCGCGTCCCGCAGCAGCTCACCGACGAAGGTCCGTCTCGCGTCCGCGTCGGAATAACGAACGGTCGGGAGAGAGAAATAGGCGGTGGCGAGCCCTCGCGAATCGAATCCCGGCGGAACGGCCAGTGCCGCGCGGAAGCTCATCAGCATCAGGCCAGCGGCGACCAGTAGCACAAAGGCGAGCGCGACCTGTCCGGTGACGAGGGTGTTGCGCAGCGCCACGGCACCGCGGCTCGCTGTCGCGCTTCGCCCTTCCGCCCTGAACACGCTGCTCAGATCACGGCGGAGGACGTCGACGGCGGGTATAGCCGCAAAGAGGAGCCCCGTGACGACCGCGATTAGAATGGTGAACCCAACGATGGTGGTGTTGACGCCAATCTCGGTCCCGCGGGGAAGGCGATCCAACCCTAGGCCGGTGAGCAGGCGCAGAACCAGTAGCCCAGCTAGGATCCCGAGGCCGCCTCCGATGAGGCTCATGACGAGCGATTCGGTCACGATTTGGCGTGCGACGCGACCACGGGGTGCGCCGAGGGCCATTCGAGTCGCGATCTCGCCGAGTCGGTTCTGAGAACGCGCCAGCATGAGGTTGGCGATATTCACACACCCGATCAGGAGCACGAAGACGACGCCCGCCCACAACATGTAGAGGGTCGGGCGGACATCAGACACCAGGTCGTCCGTCGTCGCGACGACGGCCGTGGCGAAGCGGGTGTCCTCGAGGAGCTGGCGCGCGTTCGGGATCGTCGATTCGTCGATGAGCGCCTGGTTCAGCGCATCATTCTGCGCCCGGGCCTGCTCGATCGTCGCGCCGTCGCGAAGCCTGGCCAGCATCTCGTAACTGTTGCTGTGCCAGGCATCGGCTGATCGAGCCTCCTGATCGAACTCGAGGGGAAGAAAGAACCGCGCTTCCTCGTCGCCCACGACCCGGAACTTTGGAGGAGTAACACCGATAATCGAATACGCCCACGTGCGCCTCCCTCTCGCCCGACCATCGCACGCCTCTGCTCGTGATTTCCAGCCACCACTTAAGCACCTCGTCAACCGTGACATCGATGCCGGCCGGGACGACGACGGTCGCATCGGCCGAAACCCGGCGGCTTCGCGGCTCGTAGGTCAAACAACCAGCTTCCGACGTCTGCTTGCTCAATCTTATCGATGCCTGCCATGAGCGAGACCCTCCGCGACATCCGGCTCGCCCTTAAGTCGCTCCGCCGTGAGCGCGCCTTCAGCGCTACTGTTCTGCTCACGCTGGCGGTCGTGATCGGCGCGAACGTGGCGATCTTCAGCGTCATCCAGGCCGTGCTCCTGGAACCCTTGCCTTACGAGGATGCCGATGAGCTCGTCACGGTCTACAACCAGTATCCCGGCGCTGGCGTGCCGCGAGCGTCGAACGGTTCTTTCGACTATTTCATGCGCCGTGAGCGGATCGACGCGTTCGAAGAGGTCGCGCTCGTAGAGGGCTACGGAAACACAGTCGGTGAACCAGGTTCCACCGAGCGGGTGAGTACTTTGCGGGCGACGCCGTCCCTCTTCCCGCTGCTGGGTGTGCAGGCTGCCCTCGGCAGGACCTTCATCGAAGACGAGATGAATCCGGGCAATCATCTCAAAGTAGTGTTGAGCGATGGGTACTGGCGGGAGCAATTCGCGGCTGATCCGGGCGTCGTGGGTACGGACCTACGAATTGATGGGCCGTCATTAGGCGACTGTGATGTAAGGCGTACGGGTGACCCTCCGGCGGCAGACGCCCGCAGCGTACCTCGTCCCCTGCTTCACGGCTACTTCGGCGTCCCAAAAAGAAACGTAAGCGCGCGTGACAGTCGGCCGGCCCAATAGCGTTCCGAGTGGAGTCCACACGGTTCAACTACTACGTCGATCTCCGGCGGCCGGCGAGTTGATTCCATGATTGCCTCGAGACGTCGGACGTCTGCGACTGCATCTCCAACGGCGTTATCGTCACGGCATTCTGTCCGTCCCTCATGTGTACCGATTCCCATGTAAATCCGGTTAGGCCATTCCGTGACGGATTCCGCGAGACTGAGAACCGCGGCGTCACTGACGCAAAGCGAAGGTCTCCACCAGCAAGCCTGTGAGTTCGTGTGGTCGTTGCGCAGCCGTGTAGACAGCAATCAATCCGCCGTACGATGCGCCGCCGAGATACCGATGTTCTCGATCGGCGAGCACTCGATAGCGCTGTTCAATGACGGGAATGACCTCTTCGAATAGGAACCGTGGGTAATCCTGGCCGCGCGGGGAAGGCTCCGGCGGTGAAAGATGCACGTCTTCCCAAGGAAGGTATTCCTTGGGCCGATTTCTCTTCCCCGCGTTATCGATTCCGACGACTATGACTGGAGCGATCATGCTATCCTGGATCAACCGCGCTGCTGATTCATCGACAAGCCACTGGTCGCCACTGAATTGAGAAGTTGAGCGGTCAAAGAGGCTTTGGCCGTCGTTCAGATAGAGGGCAGGATAAGCTTTCGCTCCGCCATCATAGCCGGGGGGTAGCCACACTCTGAGAGTGCGAGAGTTTCCAAAGACTTCACTTCGGAGCTCCAGTAGCTCTAGCCGCCCGGCCGCATCGCCGCTGGATGGGTGCGACGGCACGGAGGCACACCCTCCGACAGCGAACTGCAGGCAGCACACGAGCGCGAAGATTCGCATCAGCTGTCCTCTGTTCTCCCGTGATTGCACGGGCTTGTCGGCTATTAGATGCTCCCGAGCGTATTTCGGGTTGGTCGGCGCCGGTGGAGCAGGACGCAACCGGGTGGTTTCTAAGGACGCCACCCCCTATCGTTGGATCGACTCGTACTCGTACTCTGAACGGTTGCGCAGCGGATAAACAGGCGGCTCTGGGTGGCGGTCGGCGACAGACCGGTACCGCTCGACGAGCTCGATGAAATCTGCGCGATACCCGGCTTCGTCGCTCCCGCGTCCCTGCCGCGCCAGCTCGATCACTTGCGCGGCCGTCAGCGAGCCACGGTGGTCCGAATCGCGAAGCAGCATGCCGAAGCCGGCGACGGCAGTCGCGAAGCGCATGTCATCGGAAGGTTCGCCGCTGCCCGCCTGCACGGGCCGCTCGAGCAGCAGGCTCCGGTCGCCGCTGGGCTGCTTGTATCGGACGCGAACGAGACCCAGCTCGTCCTCGCTGACGTCGGCCGCGGGGCCGGGCTCTGGCCGATACCGGAGAGGATCGGTGCCGCGCACCTCGACGTCGGTCTCGGCCCCTACCGGAATCACCTCGTAGAGAGCGGTTACCGTGTGGCCCGCACCCAGCTCGCCTGCATCCTTGGTATCATCATTGAAGTCCTCCGCCGCCAGGAGTCGATTCTCGTAGCCTATCAGACGGTACGCGCGGACGAGAGAAGGGTTGAATTCCACCTGGAGCTTCACGTCCTTCGCCACCGTCACCAGTGTTCCACCCATTTCAGTGACCAGAACCTTTCGAGCCTCGAGCAGCGAATCGATGTACGCGTAGTTGCCGTTCCCGTGGTCGGCCATCTGCTCCATCTTCGAGTCCTTGAGGTTACCCGTCCCGAAACCGAGCACGGTCAGAGACGTACCCTGCTGCCGCTTCTGCTCGACCAGCCGAATCATCTCGGAATCACTCGAGACACCGACATTGAAGTCCCCATCGGTAGCGAGGATGACACGATTGTTTCCACCGTCGATGTGGTTGTCGTGCGCGACGCGATAGGCCAGCTTGAGCCCTTCTCCCCCGGCCGTCGAGCCACCCGCCTCGAGCGATTCGATCGCGCCCATGATCCTCCCCTTGCGGTTCCCCGGAGTCGAAGGCAGGGCCAACCCGGCCGCCCCGGCGTAGACCACAATCGCCACGCGGTCCCGCGGGCGAAGCTCGTTTGCCAGCAGTCGCAGTGACTGCTTGACCAGCGGCAGCTTGTACGGGTCCATCATCGACCCGGACACATCGAGCAGGAAGACGAGATTGCTGGGCGGCAGATCATCGGTCTCGATCGGCTCGCTCGCCAGGCCGATCCGCATGATCAGGTGTTCGGGCGTCCAGGGAGAGGGGCTCACTTCCGTCGCGACGCCGAACGGATGCTCGCGATCTTCGGTGGGAAGGCTATAGTCGAAGTAGTTGATCATCTCCTCGATCCGCACCGCGTCCACCGGCGGCAACTGTCCGTCCAGCAGGTAGCGCCGCACGTTGCTGTACGAGGCGCGGTCGACGTCGATCGAGAGGGTCGAGAGTGGGTTGCCCTCTGTCGCCTTGAACTCGTTCTCGGCGATGTAGCTGTAGCTTTCCGTGTTCCAGTCGGGGTAGGGATGACGCGCTTGGCGGGGTGCGAGCGAAGCGCCGGACGTCGCGATCACGTGCGTCGGCGCGGAGGCGGCCCGATCCTGGCCCACCGCCATCTCCATTTCGCCAACTACGCTCGCCTCGTCACTCGCGACGGAGGATGGCTCCAGTCGGAAGTCCGCCGCGACCGTATCAGCACTGAGCCCTACACGGACGACCGAACTCTCGAACCCGACCGTTGTGGCGCTCAGCCGCACCGAGCCGCCTGAGAGCTCGGTACGCTGCACAGTCAAGCGATACCTACCGCCCATGCGGGTCGTTGTGGCGTATCGGGTCCCCTCGACAGCCACCTGGACGCCCGCCAGTGGCCGGCCTGTATCAGCGTCCAACACGCTGCCGCTGAACAGGACGAATGGACCGGACGGCGCCGCCGTCGCGATCGCCACGACGGACGCAGCGAGCAAAGAAAGGAGAAGCACGGGAAGAGGGACGATCTGTTTCATGGAAATGCCTCCCGAGCGAAGGGTTTGGCCGCGGCCCGAACGCCGCGCGACCGCAAGGGTACCGTGGACAGGTGCGCTGCCGCGGTCGTAGCTGATGACGACGACCGAGTTTTTCGTTGCACATGACTGGTTGAGCGATCGGCTATCAGCGATCAGAGGAACGGCCAAGCCTCGGCAGGGTCTTTGGCTTTGCGACGGACCCTGGGGGCGCGGGCGTCGTGGCCCGCCTGCGGTCGGAGGTGGCAAAGCCCCTCCGGACCCTTCACCCAATAGGGGCGTCGGGCCACTCGCACTATTCACCGCGTAACCCTACTTGTGTAGTTGGTTTTCGCGGCTTCGCCTCTTCGCGCCCTTCGCGTGAGGTCTTGTATGCGGGCCCCGCAGCGCGACGGTCCGGAGGCTCGGCGATCTCGGGGAAGTTTCTCCGGGAGCCTTTTCGGTTACCGGGCCCCCCGTTGTGCAACTCCGGCAGTCCGAGTCGTCATCCACGGTGAACGTCGTTCTTGCCTGGCACGGGGAAGCATCCGTCGCCGATATCGATCCGAGGCATGTGAGCATCGACTGGGGAGAGATCTACCACAGTTGCTATCCTGAACTCGTTCGCTTTCTGCACCGGAAGGTGTGGGACGAGGAGCGGGCGCATGACCTCGCCCAGGAGGTGTTCGCACGCGCGCTGTCGCAGGAGCCCGACAACCCGCGCGCCTGGATTTTCAAAGTGGCGACGAACCTGGCCCGTGATGAGGCCCGCATGGTCGTGAGGCGGAAACGGCATCTGACACTGCTTCGAGGCGACGCGGAGGTGGCCACGAGGCCGGCCCCATCGCCCGCCGAGGAGTTCGAGGAGAAGCAGAGGCAGGAGCGCGTGCGGGAGGCTCTCGAGGCGCTCGGGGACCGCGACCGCGAGGTACTCCTCCTCTGGGACGCCGGCCTCGACTATTCGGAGATCGCGAAGCAGACGGGACTGGCGCGTGGAGCGATCGGGACGACCCTGTCCCGAGCACGAAAGCGACTGGTGGAATCGTACGATGCGCTGGAGGGGAAGAATGCCGCACATCGATGAGGGACGACTGCACGAGTGGCTCGACCGTAGCCGCTCGGGCATGACGCGAGCAGATGCGGCGGAAGTGGCCCATCACCTGGAGACGTGCGCCGAATGCCGGGCGAAAGCGGCGGAGGCGTCCGGCTTGCGCGACCGATCCGGTGATATCCTCGCCGGGGCAGGGCCGATTTCCATCACGCAGCCACCTTTCGAGGCGGTTCAGGCCAGGGTGGGCGCAGAAACCACGGAGCCGCGGTCAGCCCCTCGCAACTTCGTCGCCCTGGCGTGGGCGGCGAGCATCATGGCGGCGTTGGGACTCGGTTGGCTCTCGCGCGAGCTCATCCGACCCGAGCAGATCGCCTTCGAGCGTGCGGCGGTCGAAATGGAGAGTGGAGGCGATATCGTGGAGCGGGAGTCTGCGGCGGTAGGGCTCGATTCGGCAGCGTCTGGGGGGCCAACGGCTCTCAGTGCGCCCGATCCGCGAATCCCCTCGACGTCCCTCGACGCCGCTGACGAGAGGGCGGAGCCGGCCCCGACAGCCGGCGATGCGCGTCCGCCCTACCTGCCGACAGTGTCGCCGGGCGACATGCCCGGCCCGCCCGCCGCAACGGACGCCGACGGAAGCGGCGTTCCCCGGGTCGCAGCAGCCGACGCCGCGGCGACGCGCCAAAATGTTCCGCTTCTCGTGCATGGGCGGGTCACGGACGACGAGGGCCGCCCCGTCGCCGGCGTCGTCGTGGAAATCATCGAGGTTCGCACCGCCGTCCTCACCGACCAGCAGGGCAACTACTCGCTCGCCGTTCCGACCGGTACGAGCCCCGCCGATCGCGCGCTGACCCTCGACGCCTCCGGGACCGGTTTCGGCGCGGAGCGCGTCACCCTCGCCGGAGAGGGGGCCGACAGCGTGTCCGCCGACTTTCGCCTCCAGTCGCTGGCCCTCGCGCTCGACGAGCCGGTTGCAGACGCAGCCGCGGCCCCACCACAGATCGAACGCTCCGCCGCGCGCGCGACGCTCGCACCGACTCCGCCGCCGGACGAGCCCACGCCTCACGTCTCAATCCCTCCCGCCGCTCCCGACGTCTGGGTGTCGACGGCACGCGCCGATGCGGAACGACGCTTCGGCCGACCGCTCCTCACGATTGTCGATTTGCCCATCGTCAGGGTCGAGTTCCGTGAGGATGGAACCGGAGTGGCCGTCCGTGTCGTCCACGTTCAGGAGGGCGCCGAGCTGTCCCTGACCCAAACGCCCCTGACGGGGCCAGTGGCGGATCCGCCTCTTCCGCCCGAAGGCTTCCGCCGCCTGACTGAGCAGCGTGGAGACCTCCGCTTGAGCGTGACGGGCCCCCTGCCCTCCGACTCCCTCGCGACATTGCTCCGGCGGGTGCGCTGAATCAACGCAGGGCAAGCTCCTAGCAAAGCAAAATCTACCGCTGAGACGCCGAGCCCGCAGACAACGCACAGAACGCGCTCTTTGCGTTCTCCGCGGCTCTGCGGTTTTTCCGTTTCTTCAAATGTTTGATTGACGGAGTCGGATCTGCGCTGCTATCCTGTATACGGTTTTTCTTCGGTCATTTTGGAACCTTGGAATCCGTAGCTGCAATGCTCCAATCGTTGTTCAGTGAACCGGAAGAGAGCGGGGTGAGGCGGGCGAAAGGTGGTCCCAGGCTGGCAGTTTGCGCCGATCAGCCGTACGTCGCGATCCCGATCGAAGTGAGCCTTAAGGAGTTGGGGCGAGCGGTCGCCCTGTTCGGCGAGCTTCGGGGTTGGCTGGCCGAGCGTGCGGCCGAGGTGGCGGGCCCTCCGTTCCTCCGGTACTGGACTTGGGATGATGGCGGAGGAAGGTCCGGGATCGAGGTCGGCATCCCCGTGGTCACTGATCTGGTCGGGGACGGGAGGGTGTTTGGCGACGTGATTTCTGGAGGCACGTACGCGACCTTCCTGGACGATCGCTTCCCCGACGGGTTGACAGAGGCGCACCGCGTGCTACGGGAGTGGGCGGATCGGCGCCAGGTCCAGCTCGACGCGATGGAGGAAGCAGGCCGGACGGTCTGGTGCGGAGCGTACGAGTTCTTCCTCGCGGATCCAACGGGTCATCCGACCCTTCGGGGATGTCCTACCGAGCTCGCCTACCGGGTCCGGTCGGAGACCGGGCCGTAGCTTCCACACGTCCCGGATCGGCTCCTGGAACCGCAGGCGTCCCGTCCGGATCAACGGCACCCCCGCTTGTCCGGCGGGCGAGACGCCCGCGATCCCAGGGATACAGTGACCCGAATCAGTGCGTCATCGCGTACGTGAAGATGTTGGCCGCGACCTGGTAGGCGTAGGTCGAATACGGGAGGGGGTAGTACGGCGCCTCGGCCCACTCCCATGCGTCGCCGATGTCGGTGTTCCAGTTGATCACCATCATCAAGCGTTCGTCTTCGTCAAAGATGCCGAGAACGTGGGGGACGTAGCCGTCACGCTCGTAGGTGGTACCCCGCCGTATATTGTTCACGCTCGGGACCTGGACGACCTCGTCGACCAGGTACATGGTCGAGAAGATTTCGTGGTCGAGCGGGATCTCGACGATATCGTATTCGGGTAGGACCCGCCGAATCTCGTACTCCCAATTCGCCCACTCGTAAGTCCCCCAAAAGTCGTCCACCATCACAAAGCCGCCGTGCAGCATATAGTTGCGGAGCCCTTCGGCCTCGGCTTCGCTGAGCCGCATGCCGCCCACTTCCAGGATGTAGAGGAAGGGGAACCGGCGGAGGTCGGGGTCGTCGAGGGCGACGTAGTTCTCGTGCGGGGCTACGTCGATGAGGGTGAGCCGATCGATCACCGAAGCGATCCACCGATCGGCCTGTGGCGCGTCGGTCGACCAGCTCCGTCGCGACCCACGGAACATCCCTCGGGTGAAGTAGAAATTGTGGACGACATCCTCGCCGGTGAAGCCGCGAGCTCGGCGTTGCGCCGGCGACTGGTCCGGCGTCGCGCGGGCGAGCGTCGCTGTCGAAGCGGGGGCGTCGTCGACCCCGACGAGTGCCGCACCTGCCGCAGCCACGGGAATGAGAGCCGCGACGACTACATACTTGCCGGCGAGCCAACCGGGCATCATGCGCCTCCTCTCGATTCGAGACCTTGCGGGGATTCGCCACACTGCCTGACTCAATATTACAGCCGAGCGCGCTGCAGAGTAGGATCGACGCGCTGGCGGCCGGTCCGGCGCGGTCCAAGGCCGTGGGTTGAAGTGTGTGATCGCCGAGCTCCGCTCGACCATGTTCTCCGCCGTTCCCGATCCGCTACACGGACGTTACCCCGAGGGAAGGGAGGCGTTACTCGGCCAGCGTACCGTACGCCGGTCGAGCGCCCGGCGGCGGACCGCCGTCGGGATTCCCTTGGAGTGGACACGACACGTCGGGAGGAGTCGTCATGAAAGCGGACCTGGATCGAAGGACGTTCTTGCGCAGGGCAGCCGGAGGATTGGCAGTTCCAAGTTCCGTTGTCGGGCTGATGGCCGCGTGCGACAGGTGGCCTGGGACCATCGGACCTGGCGGCCCAAAGGGGTACGGCCCGATCGACAACGATCAGGGGATCCTGCGCCTGCCGGAGGGTTTCCATCTTCGGCCGTTCGGCGCGGTCGGTGATCCGATGAACGATGGTGCACCCACCCCGATCGCCCACGACGGGATGGCCGCCTTCTCAGCCGGGCCCCACAAGGTTCGTCTCATTCGGAACCATGAGGACCGGAACGGACCCACGACTGCAATCGGACCCAACGCCTACGATCCGGCCGCGGGCGCCGGAACGACCACCCTCGAAGTCGGGAAGAATCGGGAACTGATCGGGAGCTGGGTCAGCCTGAGTGGGACGTCGGTCAACTGCGCTGGTGGTCCTACCCCCTGGGGAAGCTGGCTTACGTGTGAGGAGACGGTCGTGGGTCCGAACGAAGGATTCGCGGAGACGCACGGCTGGGTCTTCGAGGTACCCGCATCGGCCAACGGTCCGGTCACGCCGATCCCATACAAGGACATGGGGCGGTTCAGTCACGAGGCGGTGGCCGTCGACCCCCATACGGGAATCGTCTACGAGACCGAGGACAACGGTTTCCCGCCGGGCTCCGGTTTCTTCCGCTTTCTTCCCAACGAGCCGAGCAATCTCGGCGCGGGAGGCCGGCTGCAGATGGCGCGAATCGTCGGGAGCCCGAAGCTGGAGATCTGGAGGGGCTCGTCGAGCGGAATCGCCCTCGGCGACACCTTTGAGGTCGACTGGGTGGACATCCCGAACACCGACCCGGGTGATGGCGACAGCGAGTCCACCCGCCGCGCCGCTCTCTTCATGCAGGGATACGATCAGGGAGGAGTCGCATTCAATCGGCTAGAGGGCTGTTGGTTCGGCGAGGGGAGCGTCTTCTTCCATGACACGAGTGGTGGCGCGGAGACTCTGGGGCACGTGTGGCAGTACGTTCCGTCCGAAAACGAGGGCGAGGGTGGCTCGGATGATCACGGGCTGCTTCGGCTCATCTTCGAGTCTCCGGGCACGGATGTTCTCGACAGTCCCGACAACATCACGGTTAGCCCGAGGGGTGGGATCTTGATCTGTGAGGACGGTAGCGACGACCAGTGGCTCAGGGGCCTGAACCGATACGGCGAGATCTTCGACTTCGCCCTCAACCAGCACAACGGCACCGAGTTCGCCGGTGCGACCTTTAGCCCGGACGGCCACACGCTGTTCGTGAACATCCAGGGCTCGACGACCGGGAGCCCCACCGATCCCGACGTGATGGGTTCGGGCGTCACCCTCGCGATCTGGGGCCCCTGGGCCAAGGGCGGGCTGTAGGCAGTCTCGCGCGGAGCGCGGAGAGCGATTGGGCCCCCGCGTCTCCGCGTGAGATTCTCTATTCCCCCCCTTCGCTGGAAGCGGCCTATCGGCTACTTTACTCCCGCCCACAATGAGATCATCCACAGAACCTGCTCAGCATGCCACTCCGGCTCGTCCGAGCCCCCTCCAATCGAACGCTCTGGAATAGCTGCCGCGACCGATTTCTCGCGGCCGCGGGAACAGCGACAGGGCCGCGTGGTCACAGGGCCCACCTCTGGATCACCCATCGTGGCCTCCGCGACTCGCTACTCGAACAGGCTTTCGAGCTCGGTATCCGGGGTTGGCTGGATCCGCCGATCTCCTTCTTCTCGGAGCTGCCTGAGCGCTTCCAGCTGAGCGGAAAGCCGACCGGGCTCCTGACCCGGCGCCGACTGGTTGCTCGGCTGGCGTCGAAGCATGCCGATCGACTCAGAATCGGGACATCGGCCAACCGCGGGATCATCCGTGGGCACATGATGGACGGGCTCCTCGGCGAGTTGCTTCCCGAGGGTGTCGAGCCGGGGCGTCTGAGCTCCGGGCTGGCGGCGATCGCCGACGACGACTTCACCCGACGCCGCAACGACTGGGTTGGCGCTGTCTATCGCGAATACCTCGAGGAGCTGTCCCGTCGCGACCAGTTCGACCCGAGATCCGTGCACGCACTCCTGGCGACGTCGATCGACCAGGGGAATCTGTCGGGTGCGATTGGCGGGGCCCCCGAACTCCACATCTACGGACTGTACGGCCTCCGCTCCCGCGAGCGGTTCATCTCGGCACTCGCCACCCAGCGAGACGTTTCCGTGGCGCTCTATACGCTGCTGGAGGACGAACCGGGAGAATGGGACGATCTGGCGCAAAGACTGGACGTACAGGTCGAGATCCTTCCCGGGAAGCAGACCCCCGATCCCGCCGTCATTCAACCGGCCCCGGACGCGCTCCGCGAGTATGGCTGGATCACGGCGGAGGTCAAGCGGCAGCTCACGGAGGGCGGGATCGAGCCGCACGAGATCGCCGTGGTTGCGCGAGAAGGCCGGGTCGACACCCGCCTGGCGTACACCGCGTTGGAGTCGGCAGGCATTCCGTGCACAGCGCGGGTGCGGATGCAGCTGAGCAACATCGGGGCCCTCAAAGCTGTTCTCGAACTGTTCCGCGGCGCTGCGACCGAGTGGAGCTACCGGCCTCTGCGCAACGTTTTGACGAGCCCCTATTTCCAAACGGGAGTCGATCTCAGGGGGATCGACTTCGTTGCGGCTCAGCGGCGCCTTTCGGGCCTACAAGCCTGGGCAGACGCTCTGGAGAGGGTTGTGTCGGCGAAGGAGGACCCGACCGACCGTGACGCTCGAGGTCTTGGCGTCCATCGAGAACGGCTCCTCGAAGATGCGGCCCGGCTGCGCTCGATCCAGGACGATCTCGCGATGCTGGACGAGCCGCGCAGCGAGCGCCAATGGGCCGAGCTGACGATCAGGTTGCTCGGTGAAGGGGTTCTAGACCTCAGACGCAGGGCATCGCAGCCGGTCGCGAACCGCTGGGACGTCGTACGATTCGATCAACGGGGGATTCGCCAGCTCGACCGCCTGTTGCGGGAATGGTCGGAGTTGGATCTCCTCGAGGATCCGCTCGCGGTCTCGGAATGGCACCGTCTGCTGCAGCGGATGTTGGAGGCGCACGAGCTTGCGCTCTCGACGCCCGGTCAGAAGGGGGTGCAGGTCGTGGAGGCGCAGGACGCGGCGCTGACCCCGTTCCGGGCGATCTATGTGACGCACGCGAACGATGGTGAATTCCCCCGCCCGCCGTTGTCCCAGGGGGTGCTATTGGAGGAGGAGCGCGCGGCTTTGCGGCGTGCCGGCCTTCCAATCGCCGATCGGGAGCTGAGCCTTCGGCGAGAGCGGACGCTCTGGCGTGCCGCAGTCCAGGCCGACTCCGTCGCGATCACCTACCGCACGACCGATCCGGCGGGCACGCCGCTACTTCCTTCCCTCATGGTCCCCGACCACGACCCATCGAACGAGTTGCCCCGGTCGTTCGAGCCCATCGCCGGAGCGGACGAAGGGGCGCGCGATCAGGTAGCCAGCCCCGAGGAGGCCCGCCGCCTCGCCGCCGTCCGGCTCAGGCGGACCGCCGGTTCGAAGGAAACCGTCGAGTGCGCCGACACGGGCGGCCTCCAGCGGGCGATCGTCGCGGCGCATGCGGAGGTCCGACGAGGGGTTCGCCTCGAGTCGGCCCGTCCCGAGACGGCGGCCAACCCGTGGCAGGGTGAACTGCGCGACCCGGCCCTGCTCCAGCATCTCGCCCACCGCTACGGTCCAGACCACGTGTGGTCGGCCAGCCAGCTCGAGGCGTACGCAACCTCGCCGTTTATCTTCCTCGTCGATCGGGTCCTCCGGCTTCGCCCCATGGAGGAGGCGGCGGAGGAAACGACGCCACTGACCTTCGGCGGCGTCGCGCACGACCTGCTGGAGCGCTTTTACGACGCGACCCTGAACGCATTGCCGGTCTGGTTCGACGAGGTGACCCAGGAGGCCTACGATCGACTCGCCGATGAGATCTTCAGCCGGCTCGAGGCGGAGGGCAGGTGGGTTGGTCTGCCGGTACTCTGGCGGCATGCCCGCGAGGAAATCCGCGCGAAGGTCCGGGAATACCTTGCCTGGGAAGTCGGGTACCTTCAGAAGAAGGGAGAACGCCCGGTCTGGTGCGAGTTGGAGCTGGTGCGGGACGGGGAGCCGATCACGCTCACGGGGATGGATCTCACCGGCTCGCCGCGGGTCATGCGGTTCACTGGACGAATCGACCGCATCGACCTCCGGGGCGTCGGCGAATCGGCGTGCTATGACATCGTCGACTACAAGTCTTCCACCTACCCTTCCTCGGCGGGATACACCGACGGCTCCGTCATGCAGGCCGTCCTTTATCTGGAAGGGGTCGCGCATGTCAAGGGCGTGTCGGCCGGGAGAGGTCGGTACCGGGTCATCAAGAGACCCGGGAACCCGCAGAATGGCTGTCAGATCGAGGCTGGGAAGGCGGATTATCTGAAGGTGCTACGCGTTGCCTTCACGATCCCGGAACGGGTCCAAAGGGGAATCTTCGAACCCGCCATCGCCAAGTCGCAGAAGTGGCTGGCGTATCATCCCGGGATCGACGTCGTGAGGACGCGAGCGCAGATCGAAGAGGGGAGCCGATTCGATGGCTGATCTCCAGTGGACCGGCGAGCAGGTCGCGGCGATCCTCGGCCGGCGGGATACCCTTCTCTCGGCGAACGCCGGCAGTGGCAAGACGACGACGGTGGTCGGCAAGATCCTGTGGCTACTCGGCCTGGACGCGGGCGTCAACGGCGACACAGGCGAGCCGTTGCCTCCCTGCCTCGAACCCTGTGAACTGCACGAGATCGCCGCGATCACGTTCACCGAGAAAGCCGCGCACGACCTCAAGCGGAAGCTGCGGAGCGGAATCGAAGACTCGCCGCGCGGCATCGAGCTTCGCTGGAAGATCGACCGCGCGTTCATCGGGACGATCCACTCGTTCTGCGCTTCCTTGCTCCGCGAACATGCTCTGCGCCTGGGGATCGATCCCACCTTCACCATCCTCGATGAACGGGAGACGCGTTCCGTCCAGGACGATTTGACCAGCGAGCTGGTTCTGGAACGGCTCGAGGCGCAAGACGAAGGGGTCGCGGAGATCTTCCGCAGGCACGGTCTCCGCGGCTACACCCTCACGAACGGGACTGTCGATCTCCTCCGGATCGCTCTCCGCGACCTGCGCTGGCGCCGCGACCGGTACGCGCTCTGGACCGACCAGGCGGGAGGGCGATTGGACGCGAATCGTCTCAGGATGCTCGCCCCCAGCGGAATCGACGCGAACGACGAGGCGGTCCTCCGTAGCTGCGATACGCTCTATCGCCTCGCCCGGATCGCGTTGCACCGTTGGGAGGAGTATCAGCGGGAGGAGAACGTCCGAGACTACGACGGTTTGATCCTCGATACCCGTGGCCTGCTGGTGGGACCGCACGGCGCGCCCGCCCTGCGCTCGATTCGCGATCGCTTCCGCATCCTCGTCATCGATGAGTTCCAGGACACCGATCGCGCTCAGGCCGACATCGCCCTGAACATCGGCCGCGCTGTCGATCGCCCCCAGCTCCTCTTCGTGGGTGACCCGAAGCAGTCCATCTACCGGTTCCGCGGCGCTGACATTTCGGTCTGGAACGAAGTGGCGCACGCGTTGAAGGACGACGGTGAGCTGTTGTCGCTCACGAGCAACTTCCGGAGTCAGCCGGAGCTCATCGAATACCTGAACGCCGTGGGAGAGGAGGCGATCGAGGAGACGGGACGTGCCCTGGAGAACGAGCTGCCGCAGAGTCGCGTGCGCTACAGCCCGTTGAGGGCGGGGCTGGAGAGCTCAGCCACCGCCAGCGTCGAGTTCCTGAGCGTAGACGACGGGAACGCCGATTCTCGCCGCGTTGCCGAGGGCGAACAGGTCGCCCGGAGGATCCGCGAGCTGGTCGAGAACGGCGAGACGATCGTCGATCCGGACGACGGCCAGCTTCGGCCCTGTCGCTACAGCGACATCGCGGTCCTGTACCGCGGTCGCAACGGGCTCAAGCACTATCAGCGGATGCTCGCGGTCCACGGCGTGCCCGTCTTTCATCCCGCGCAGGGAGGGCTCGCGGATCAGCAGGAGATCGCTGACGTCGTCAACGCTCTTCGTCTGCTCGATAATCCGGCTGACGATCTCGCTGCGTTCGGGTTTCTGCGGTCACCCTTTGTCGGGCTCCGCGACGAGGTGGTCGCGCGGATCGCGCTCGAACGCGGATCGCGATCGCTGCTCAGGCAGTCGAGGGCCTTTCTGGACGAGGTGGAGTGGTGGGCACCGCCCGAGGGCGAGGAGTTGCGCGACATCGAACGAGACGCGCTGCATACCGGCCTCGGGCTCGTTGATGAGCTGATCGGCCTCGCGGCCCGCCTCCCCCTCGACGAGCTGCTCGCACACCTGCTCGACCGCAGTGGCTATCGCCTCCACCTGATGCTTCTCGGCGAGAACCGCGAACCGCTCGCCAACCTTCAGACGCTCGTGCGGATCGCGGAACAGTACCGCAAACACCCGATCGGCGACTTCCTCGACATCTGGAGCCGGTGGAGCGAACAGGATACCGGCCTTCCGCAGGCTCCGCTCTACAGCGCGGACGACGACGTGGTGACGTTGACTACCATACACCGCGCGAAGGGCCTCGAGTGGCCCGTCGTCTTCCTCATCGACACCATTTCGAGAATCACCTCACGGACCACCAACAACTTTTGGAGCGACCCCGACTGCGGCCCTCTCCTGGCCCCGAAAACGAGTGATCAGGGGCCGCGAGCGAAGGCGATCATCAATCGGTACGAGCTCGAAGAGACCGCCGAGGAAGCGCGCCTCCTCTATGTGGCTACGACGAGGGCGAAGGACCGACTGGTCATTACGGGTCCCGCTCCGAAGAAGCGGAGCCACCTGCAGTGGCTCACTCATGGATCGGAGGTGAGCGTAGTTAGCGATCGGAGCTGCGCAGCCGAGCTTCCGCCCCCCGCGGGGAGCCCGGAGGTCGGTCTGGGCTGGCTGGATCGGCTCCGCACAGCCCCGCTACCCCATCTCGCCGAGCTCCTACCCGCGCCGCCTTTCCGTCACCTCAGCTCTGCCACTGAGGTGATGCTCCGGGAGCGCGACCGGCCCCAATGGGAGCTCCGCTATGTTCACGGGGTCGAACCGGTGTGGGCATTCGCCAGGAACTCGAGCGGGAAAAGGATACCCGAGCGCGTTCGCGGCACAATCATCCATGGCGCACTGGAACGTTACCCCCCGGGGCCGCTGGAGCGAGCGGAGATGGAGGAGGAGCTCGCCCGCATCCTCGAAGAGGTAATCGGCGAGTTGGAGATGCCGGAGCTGGAGCCGTACCTGACGGCCGAGAACGACTACCGCAACGCGCTCGAACGGGAGATCGCGCACGTCGTCTCGAGCGAAGAATGGGGTTGGTACACTGCGGGCGAGCACTACAGGGAGCTGCCCTTCCTCCACATCGTTGGGCAGCGGCTGGCGTATGTCGGCGCCTTCGATCTCTACCGGCCGGAGGACGGAGAGGCCGCCATCATCGACTTCAAGACCCACGACCTGCCAGCAGATCGTGTCGCCGTCGCCGCCAAGGAGTACTCACAGCAAGCCAGGCTCTATCGGGATGCTGCGGAGGTTCGCTCGCCAGCTCGTGTGATGCTGCACTTCACCAAGCCGGGTGCTGTCGTTGAGATGTGAGCTTCCGTCGAAGGACAAATCTCACGCGCGGACGCGAGCCTCCCGACATCAGTTCCGTCATTCCCGCGAAAGCGGGAATCCAGCGGCTGGATCCCCGCTTCGCGGGGATGACCGACAATCGGGTTCTGACGCGTCCAACCGGGAAGTCCGGAGCCCACAGTCATCCACGAGCCCCGGCCTTGCCCGGCACCCACCGCGCCGCGCTCGTCCGCAGCGCACGATATACCCATGCCGAATCACCGAGACGCCGGCGCAGCTCACGTTCGAGACCGCCGATCGGATACAGGTTCTGGGGTGCCCGCGGGTCCTTGTGCGCCGCGGCGGCGAACTCGGGCAGCGCCGAGGCCGACTGGTCGGCGCGAAAGCGCGCGTCCTCGAGAGGTAGTTCCGTCGAGGCCTCACAGCGGACGACACCCGACCACGGGTGCCCGGCCCCGCCCGGCAGCCGCAGGTACCAGGAGTAGCGGCTCCACGTCGTCTGCGTCAGGAAGAGAGGGGTACGCTGCCCGGGCTTCAGCGCCGCCACTACCGGCGTGAGAGCTTCAGGGAGGTAGCCCACCTGGTGCGTCTTGATATAGCCGATCGCCCCCGTCAGGTGCTGTCGGCCGCGAAGTGGTCCGTCAGCGACCAGCAAACGGTCTCGCGCATCCGCCTCACTGGTCCCGACCTTCCTGCTTGCCGATTCGGCGGCCTCGATCTCGAGCTCGATCATCCGCTCCTGCAATGCCTGGGAGAGACTCTCGAGATCCTGACCGGCCGCTGCGATGGGGGCGTACGCCCCCGCCTGCGTGGTCAGCTCGGGCGCGCCCGCGGGCCCGAAGAGCCCGCGCCGCACCTCGGCTACGACGATCGTTGCGCGGCCATCGCAGGTGACGACTCCGGCGGCGTACGAGGCGCAGATCCCCGGCCGGGTCGTGCCATCCGCACCGGTCAGCCAGACACGAGCGTCGATGCGCCGGACGCCGTCGGTGAAGTCCACGCGGCTGGGGCGGAGTCCGACCGGGACGTCGACGGGGTCCCAATCCGCGGATCGGACCTCCACCTCGACGTCAACCGTTGCCCCGCTCGGATCCAGCGACTCCGTCTCGATCGGTGAACCGTATTCGGGCGCCCACGCCTCGACGACGATCTGTTCGGTGACGCTCACGCGGCCGACCTCTCGACCGTGGAGGTCCCACCGGCCTTCCTCACCTCGTACCGAACGGGGATGCGTTCGGCGAGCTCGCGGACGTGCGTGACCAGACCGACCATCCGACCCCGGGCGCCCAGCTCTTCGATGGCCGCGGCGACGATATCGAGGGTATCGGTGTCGAGGGTCCCGAACCCCTCGTCGAGGAAGAGGGAGTCGAGCCTGGCTGCGCTGCCGGACACCAGGTCAGCGACCTGATCGGCGAGGGCCAGGGCGAGGGAGAGTGACGCGAGGAAGGTCTCGCCACCGGAGAGAGTCTTGGCAGAGCGACGCTCATCCGCGTTCCGATGGTCGATCACCTCGAACTCGTTGGTACCGGTGAGCGCCAGTGAGTATGCCCCGCTCGACAGTTCTCGCATCGTTTGAGTAGCGCCGTCGACCAGGCGCTCGAGGGCGCGGTTGAGGAGCCACGCCTCGAACCCGGTGGCCCTCAGGTGCTGACCGAGCAGGCCCGCGACCTGCGCCGTCTCCCTCGCTTCCGATCGCTCGGCCCGCAGCTTCTCCGCCTCCGCAATGCGGTCGACGAGCCGAGTGCAATTCGCCCGAGCCTCGGCCAGCGAAGATACGACCGCGTCCCTCGGTCGTTCGTCCGAGCCCACTACGACGCCCGCCGCCTTGCACGCTGCCCGAATTTGCTCGCTGATCGCCAAGCGTTCCCTGGCCTGCGCCTCCGCCGTCGCGCGTAGCGTCTCGAGCGAGTCCCGCACCTCACCCGACGTCACGAACGCCCAGTTCGTCAGCGAGCTCCACGCTTCCGCGAGGTCGTCCAGTGGCGGCGCTGGAGGGCTCATCTCTGCCACTGTGTCGCGAGCTCGATTGAACACCTTCCAGGCCTTCCCTACCTCGTCGCTGAGCGCAGCCTCAGCGCCTTTCGCCTGCTCGTCCGCCTTCCGCGCTGCCCGCAGGGTCGCACGAAGGGTGTCGACCCGCTCCTCCAGCTGCCGCAAGCTTTCGAGTTCCTCCCCAACTTCCTCGAGCGGTGGCGCTTCTTGGAGACCGCTCTCGAGCTTGACGACCTGCTCCTGCGCGGCCGCCTCCAGAGCAGTCGCGGTATTCAGCTCCGCCACCACACGTTCGCGCAGCTTTGCCGTACGCTGCGCTTCTTCCTGCCGTTTTCGGAGCTCCGCCTCAGTCTCCGCAAGCCCCTCGGGCCGCTCGTGCTCCGGAAGCCGATCCACAGAGTGCAGGCACACCGGGCACGTACCTCCGACGGCCAGCGACCCGGCGAGGTGGAAAGCGGAGTGCTCCCGGCGGAGGCTCTCCAGCTGCTCAGTCGCCGCGCCAGCGAGCTCGCTGGCGACGAGGGCATCGGCGGCTACCTTCTCGGCGTCTTCCGAGGCCGCGCCGGTTTTCTCCTTCAACAGGCTCAGCGTTTCCCTTTGCTCGGTCAGACGTCGGTACGCATCCATGATGGCACTCAGCTCGACCTCGGCTGGCAGGTCACGGAGGGCGTCCTCCGCTGTGTCGGCCGCCTCCTGCGCGGCCGCGACGGCCTTGGCGCTCTTCGTCGAAGCGTCCCTCGCGGCCGCGACGCGGGCCGCCAACTTCTCCGCGCCCGGGGGCATGCCAATCGATTCGAGACTGCGGCCCCGAAGCTCCGTCGCTTCGACATCCGCGGCCAGCTCCCCCAACGACCGTTGGATATCCTCCACGAGTGGTTGCGCCGCCTCCACTTCAGTAAGCAGCGCTTCGAGATTGCCGACCCGAGCCTCCGCCTCTTTGAGGGCCGCTCCGCTGGCATCGACCAGATCGCTCAGTCGCCGCTCGAGTTGCCCTTCGCGGGCCTGGGCACCCGCCGACCGCTGCCGGGCGAGACTGCCGATCCGCTCGTAGTCGCGTAAGCCCAGCAACCCGACGAGCAGATCCTGGCGGTCCTTTGGCCTCGCCCGCATGAACTCCGCAAAATCACCCTGGGGCAGAACGACGCAGCGCACGAAGTGATCGAAAGTCAACCCGATCACTCCCTCGACGGCCCTGGTCAACTCCTCGGCGTTGCCAGCGAGTGAGTGTCCCCCTCCGTCCTCGAGCCTCGCCTCTTTGGTCGTAGCTCCCTTGCCGGTCCGGCGGACCACCCGCACCGCTGTGTACGCCTCCGTGCCGACGACGAAATCCAGGCGAACACGTGCCTCTGCCATCCCTTGGCTGATTACTGGCGCCACGAGGCGCCGATCCTCGTACCGCGGCACACTGCCGTAGAGGGCGAACGTGATCGCGTCGATCACACTCGATTTGCCGGATCCCGTGGGACCCGTCAGAACGAACAGTTCCGTATCCTCGAATTCGATCGTCGTCCGCTCCCGGAAGGACGCGAAACCCTCGAGCTCAAGCCGCTTCGGTCTCATTCACCTCTTCCAGGAGTTCGTCGAAGAGTCTCAAGAGTCGGGGATCCTCGATACTTCGCTCTCGGAGGTACTCCTCGAAGAGCTCCGCCGGGGCTCGCGACCAGGCGCGATCATCCTGCAGGTCTGCGGTCGATCGGCTCTCGTCGACGCGAACCGAGACGTCGATCGCGTTCGGGAACATGTCGCGGACCTCGTCGGCGAGACCGGCCCGAGGATTCTCGTGGACAATCACGCGCAGGAACGCCTCGCCCACGCTCTCCCGCTGCGTCTCGAGCTGCGCCAACGTGCCGCTGATTGTCTGCAGGGAGCGGCCGCCGGAGAGAGTCCGCGGCCGGACCAGCGCCGGCTCGCTGGGGTGCACCTCCACCAGCAATACGCTTCGCTCCTCGTCGTCGTCGCCGAAGTCGAGCTGCAGGGGCGAGCCGCAGTACCAGATTGGACACGCGCCCGGTATGCTCTGCGACCGGTGGAGGTGACCGAGCGCCACGTAGTGCGCGTTGGCCGGGAAGATCTGGGGCGACGCGAAGTAGTCGAAGACCGTGTGGGCTTGCCGCTCACCCCCGCCAACTTGCCCGCCGACCACGGCGAGATGGGCCACGACGAGGTTGACGGTGCTGGTATCGAAGCCCTCACAAAGCTGAGCCAAGATCCTGCGACAGCGATCACCATACGCCTGGGCGTGCTCATCCGCCTCGCCCGCCATGAGCCGATCGGCTCGGACCACGCCGCGCTGTGAGAGAAAGGGCAGGACGGCCACCCTCGCGACCTCGCCGGACTTCGTCTGGAAGTCGATCACCCCGCCCTCCCTCGGCGCGGCAGGAAAGGGTACCGTGTGGACCCGCGTCAGCAAGAGGAGTGGGCGGATCGCCTTCAGCCGATACGGACTGTCGTGGTTGCCGGCAATCACCAGCACTTCGGCGCCCGTGCCGGCGAGATCGAGAAGCGTCTTGTAGACCAGCTCCTCGACTTCGGCGGTGGGCGCCGAGCTATCGAAAATATCCCCGACGACGAGAACCAGGTCGACCGCCTCCTCCCGGGTGATCTCTACGATCTCCTCCAGGACGACCTTTTGCTCGTCGATCCGACTCCGGCCTCGTAGGCTTCTGCCGACGTGCCAGTCACCGGTATGCAGGATCTTCATCGGTCTCTCGGGGCGACAAGGTCGCGCTCCCCGATGCCCGCGAAAGGATCACTCGCTCCGCTCTCGCTCCGCGCTGGTGGACCCGCTTCCGACGGTCGGGTCGCCCACGCCGGGAACGGAAACTCGAGCACGAGCGGGACCGGCAACCGCGGCTGCGAGAGGATCATCGTTCCCGGCTTCGCGATCGTCGCTCGTTGACGCAACGCCACGGGCAGAAACCCGTACTCGTCACGACCCGCTTCCGCTGAATCGAGCCGCCCCACGACCCGAATGGCCGAGTTCGCGATCACCCGCCGCTCGACTTCGCTCGCCGTCTGCTGCGCACCGATCAGGATGATCCCCAGGGATCTACCCCGCTCCGCGACGTCGAGCAAGATCTCCTTGATCGGCGACGACCCGTCCCGCGGCGCGTACTTGTTCAGCTCATCCAGCACGACGAAAAGGAGCGGACGCGCCAGACCGGACCGCTCCTTCTCTTCGAACGTCTTGCGCAGCACGACCCCCACCACGAACCGCTTGGCGCGATCGTTCAGGTTGTGGATGTCGACCACGGTCACCTGCGACTGGCGATCGATCCGGTGCCGATCGGGTCGCTGCACGCCTCCCCGAATCAGGTGCTCGACGTGCTTCCGGGCACCGAAGAGACGGCGCACGAAAGCGTTGATCGTTCCCGTCCCGATCGCGGGCCCCGCCCAGTCCTGCTGGGTCGCCGGGTCCTCGACCCGCGCGCGGATGAAGTCGATGAGATCGACGAACGTGCGGAGCGCCGTGCCGTCGAAGGTGACACCGCCGTCGGGCAGCGCCGTCGAGTCCTTCTTCAGGCGGGCGGCAACGTTGTGGACGATCATCGTGTAGTGCTGCCGATCGTCCTCCACATCCGCGAACAGGAACGGCAGCAGCTCTTCCGAACAGAAGTCGGCCAGGGTCCAGAAAAAGGATCGAACGGCGCCGTCGCTGCGGCTGCCGGTGTCGGGCACGGGCGTCTCCGCGCCGCGGACCGGGGGCGCCCAGAACCGAACGCTTCGGAACGCCGCTGGCTCCAGGCCGAGATGGCGGTACCGCTCCGCCTGTTCGTCGGCAAGCCCGGTGTTGCGACGATCCAGCCAGAGCAGGTCCTCGCCCTTCACGTTGAAGATCAGCGCCTTCGTGTTGGCGGCTTCGGGCCCGAGGTGATTCCCGGTGAAAAGACTGTGGAGGAGGAACGTCGCATAAGTCGTCTTCGTCGCCACGCCCGACACGCCGCTGATGTTGACATGCGCCCCACGCGTGCCGTCGAGGAACTCGAGGTCGATATAGACGGGCTCGTCCTCGCGCGAGAGACCCGCGGCCAGCTTTTGCTCCATCCCATCGAAGAAGAGCGCCTCGTCTCGTTCTTCCCCCTCGGCGCGCCGGACCGCCTGACCGGGAAGCGGCGGGATGAATACCTCCGGTTCGAACCGGGTCGCGAGGATGTGCGCGGCCTCTGTCACTTCGGCAGGCAACACCCCGTCCTCGATCAGGAAGACGTCGCTGTCGAACCGAGCGCCTTCGTGGCGCGCGCGGATCTGCGTCACGATTCCGAAAATTCGGACAGTGTCGCGTCCCGGCGCCGTCCGCTCTAAGGCGACGACGTCGTCGAGCTGGAGCGATCGATCCGGCGCCAACGCCACCCAGAAGTCGAGCGGCGTCGAATCCTCCGTTCCGATCACCCGCCCGACGAAGGATGCCCGCTCCGAAGCACTCGGCCGCGAGCCGTCACTCCGGTCCGAAGGGTCTACGGTGCTCATCTGCGATTGGCTTCAAGTTCGAAAGATGGCACTCGGTCGCCGCGCTCGACCCACGAGTGCCTTCACGATCACACTCGTGTCGAGAACGAGGCACTTCACCGACGTAGCCGCTTTCGAACCAGGCGGGTTTGATCATCCGTGGTCTTCGGCCTCTTCCGCCGGCCCTCCACCAGACGCTCGATCGCCTGCGAGCGCCGCTGTCGCCTCTCCTTCTCCTCAACCGCGCGCACCATCAGATCGGCTATGATCGCACTCTTGTTCCGATTGCGAAATGTCTCGTTGAAGACCCGTTTGATATCCTCAGGAATGCTGAAGTTCATCGTCGCCATCGCACCCTCGCATTGTTGAATTTCTCTACAATTTTTGCGACAATGGCGAGTGCAGCTTCCTTGACGAGTTGTGAAAGTTAGGTCTTCGCCTGGTATAGGTTCACAATCCTGGTAATCGCACCTCCTGTTGGTCTACTTGACCAACTTCCTGAAAGGATCGGCACGTGTCCACGGCGGAACCGCGATCTCTCGGCGACTCGGCCAGGACGTCGGTCTGCTGGCCACGCGACCGGGGCGTCGCGCGAGTTCAGCTGCGCGCTCGGATCGTCGTTGGTGGTTCACTGCACAACGGGAATCCGGGCGCGCACGGCCGAACGCACCTGCTCCGGGATATCCGGAACCTCGCCAAGCCTCCGGCGCAGCTCGGGCGGCGCGACGAGATCGGACCGGATCAATGCCCCACAGAACTCGATATCCTTAGGGCGGCCAGCGATGGCCTTCGAGATCCACAGGTCGTGTGGGTCGAGGCACCACGCAACCACTCCATTCGTTGCCGGCGTTTCGAAGCGGACGAGTCGGGCGCGCCATCCGCGTGGCAAGACCGCGGTCTGCTCGACCACGCCCTGAGCGTAGTAACCGAACGTCCCGTGGAACATCGAGCCCTCGCCGATCGAGCCATCTACCAGGTCCGCCATCTGACCGTCGTCGTCGTCCGGCACCGCAACATCCACCTCAACCGACCGGATCGCTTCTGCGGGAAGACGCTCGAGCGTGGACGCGTGCAGCGCTTGGCTGCCGATGACGATCACAGCGTCGACGCCGAGGACCGCCCCTGCCGCACGGATCGCGTGCTCGAACTGTGTCCTGGTCACACGCTTCCCTTCTCGCTTTCCGCGAACGCCTGGTACGCGGCTGCCCGCTCGGCCGCCGTCAGCACTCCAGCGAACGGCGTGACGTGCCGCAGCTCCCGCGCCCGCGGACTCGGGTCCGTCAGCACCGGCAGCAGGTCTTCGAGTGGCCGATCGAGAAGCACCTCCCATTCTCGCAGGAGTGGCGCAGCCCCCGGCTGACTCGCCCTCATCCGCGCCAGCGTCACCCGCGCCCGATCCAAAACACCCTCGGGCTCCGCCTCCAGCCGCGCCGCGATTGCCCGATGCAGGACGAGGCTGCGTCGCTCTTCGCGTGTCGGCAGCGGATGGAAGGCGACGGTCGCCTCCAACCCCACCGACCTCGCCAGACGCTGCAGCGTTCCCAGCGAAGGACTCTTCTGACCGGCCTCGTACGCCGCAATCGTCGGCTGGGACGTGCCCGCCGCTTGCGCCAACGCGGCCTGCGTTACCCGCGCCTTCCTCCTGAGCTTCCGCACCTCGTTCATCGTTGGAACATATCCGAACGGATATCACATATCAAGCGGTTCGCACTGCTTGCTCCGGATCCGCCGATCACATTGGACCCCGAGGCCACCTCACGCCTAACCTCTGGCACAAAGATGCCGTGCGCGCGGCATACTACAGCGATGACCCGGCCTGGAAGCTCACCGGTGTATTCGGCATGCGGTTCGTGGCGATTGCCTCGCGGGCTTCCTGCTTCAAGCGCGGATTGTCTTCGCGCCACCATACCGCGACGGAAGTGTCAAGCAGAATCATCGCGATCGATCAGGGGCGTCTGCCCGTACCACGCGCCCAACTCATCCACCGAAACTTCCTCATCGAAATCCTCCGCCATCCAGACCTGGCCCTCCCATCCACCCGGCTTCCGCGGTTGCTTCGACACCGCTAACGCAACCAGCCGCGCGGCGGGCTTGCCGCCCTTCGCGATGATGATCTCTTCGCCCGCCGACGCTTCCTTTACGAGTTGCGAAAGCTGAGTCTTCGCCTGGTATAGGTTCACTATCTTGGTCATCGCAGCTCCTGTTGGTCTACTTGACCAAAGTATACGGAAAGACGCGGCAGGTGTCCACAGTCTCGAGCAACGGCCGCACTCTCCCGGTAGATCAGCCCCCGCTTGACGCGGACTGAACCTGGGAGACCTGGACACTCGGGTGGCGCATTTGAATCAGGCCGAGCAGCGGGTAGTGGTCCGATCCGTATCGCCGATCGATGCGATGGGTCTGCGCCGTGGATTCCGGGTTGAGGCGGAGCAGCAGGTGATCGAGTGTGCGTGGTAGGATCCCGCCCACGACGAAGGTCGCCTCGCGGGTCGGAGCGGTGTCGGGGAAGCTGTGGTGCAGGAGGTCGACGGCGCCCTCGAGGAAGCCGGCGCTCCAGCTGTTCAGGTCCGCGCCGAGGACTACCGCGTCGCCTCGCAGGCTCGCGTCCAGCGCTCGCGCCTGCCGCGTCCGACCGGGGCCAACGCTATCGAGGAACCGATTGACCCGGGAGCGCGTGTCGAGGTGGCCGCTCGCGACCCGAAGCTGCCACGGCGTGCCGTCCGATGCCACCCCGGCGACAGTAGCGGCGATCGCCACCCGTCGCTGTGCCTCGAAGGGAAGCTCGATGGCTTGGTGCTCCTCCAGAGGCATCGTCGAAAGGATGGCGTTGCCCCGGTCCTCCCGATTCGGCGCTGCATCGCTGTCCGCTCCGTTGGGCATCGACGGCACGTAGAAAAGGTGCAGATCCAGCCTCCGGGCCAGCTCGACAACGTCGGCCCGCTCGCCGGATGGCGGCGGCATGTCGATCCTCGTCGTCAGCTTGGCGTTCGAGTCCGGCACTTCCGGACCGGATCGGTACGCCTCCTGGAGAAGGAGGATGAAGTCGCTCTCCGGTCGGCCCGTGAGCGCGCCCTGCCTCAGGTCGGAGACCAGCTCGATGATATCGCCCGCCCCAACCCGGATGTTCCACGTCACCACCGGCAAGACGTCGACGGCGCGTCCCGGACCGCTCTCAGGGCGGTGCTGGACAACCGGCCCGACCGACTCGCACCACGCCGGGGGCGTAGCCGCGCCAGGCGATGAAAAGAAGGTCCAGTCCACGGGCTCCAGCCCGCTCTCGTGCGGCGGGCGGGTGCAGGCCGCATCCTGAGCCGGGCCCGGAGTCGAGTCGGCTAGCCAGACCCCCGCTGGAGCGGAGCAACTCACCAGCAGTGACGCCATTGTGGCGAACCCGACCGACAACGTCCGTCGCGATTCCGACGACTGCATGAATCACCTGCTGGTTAACCAATCGATGACGCGGCACGAAGCGTGAGCAGCCCGCGCCGGCATCCGTGGTACTCCCGACCGGCCCGCAGGCTCCCCTGATCAAGGCTGGTCCCAACTCCACATCCAATTGTCCCACAGGATCTTCCGTGGTTCGAGGCGTTCGCCGGTGAGCCGTTCGGGAACGGTCACCTGGTCGGGTCCCGTTCGAAACGCAGGCTCAGCCGCGTCACGATGAGGCGGGGATCGGAGGAGTAGGAACTCGGCGAGATCGAACGTGGGTTGAACCGCGCCGGGTTCGCGGTGACGGCCTGCCGGTCAGCGTCTCTCGACCCTGACGTCCACGTCAGGTCTGCCGGATCGCAACCATGGGATCGACGCGGGTAGCGCGGCGGGCGGGCAGGTAGCTCGCGAGGAGTGAGATAACGCTGATAAGACCGATGAGGAGTGCCAGGGCGTTTCGGTCCGTAACGCTGACACCGAAGAGCAGCCCGGCGAGCGGACGAGCGGCGACGAGACCGCCGAGGAGGCCGAGACCGACGCCCACCCCGACGAGCAGCATGCCTCGCAGTACGATGGAAAGCGCAAGCCGCCCGCCCGTTGCGCCGAGCGCGATACGAATGCCGATCTCCCGGGTACGCTGGCCAACGGAATAGGCGAGAACACCGTAGAGGCCGATCATCGCGATCGTCAGGGCGACGAGGCCGAAGCCGGAGAAGAGTGTTCCGGCCATGCGGAGTGGAAGCACCTGGCCGGCGATCGCCGACTCGAGCGTGCGCTCTCCGGCGATCGGCAGGTCCGGATCGATCGACCCGAGCTCGGCACGGACGCTCGGGAGAAGCTCCGCAGGGTCGCCAACCGTCCTGACGTGCAGGGTCATGCGGTCGCTGAAGCGCTGAGCCAGGGGGAGATACACGTTGGGACGCGGCTCTTCGTCCAGCGCCCGCAGCTTCGTGGTCTCTGCGACCCCGATGATCTGCATCGTCGTGGGCCCCATTCCGAGACGCCTGCCGACCACGTCCTGGCCAGGCCAGAAGCGATCGACGAACGCTTGGTTCACGATCACGACCGGTGCGGCGCCCTCGCGGTCCGACTCGTCGAACGCCAGCCCGCCCGCGACCGGGATGCGCATCAGTTCCAGATAGCCGGGCGAAACGTAGCTGAAATCGAGCTCCATATCCTCGCCCGGGCCCGGCTGGTAGCCTTCCGGCAGAAACGGTCTCCGGCTGTAAGCCCCGGATAGCGGAACCTGCTGGCCCAGAGCCACCTGCTCAACTCCCGGAAGAGTGCCGATCCGCTCCAGGGCGGTGTTGTAGAAGTTTTGACCGGTCTCGGGAGTGTACCCCGGTGCCGGAACGGCCAACGGAACCAGCAGGACCCGGGCAGCCTCGAAGCCGAGTCCCGTATCGAACGCGTTACGAAGACTGCGAACGAGAAGGGACGCACAGATCAGCAGGACAACGCAGATGGCAACCTGACCAGCGACCAGACCGGCACGGAGCGTACTGCTCTCCCTCCCGCTCGCCAGACCTTCGCCCTTGAGCGTGGAAACCGCATCCCTCCGCGCCGTGGCGACCGCTGGAAGCAGCCCGAACACGATTCCGGCAAAGATAGAGACGCCGACCGCGAAGAGGAGAACCCGAAGGTCCAGGCGCACGTCGAAAGCGGCGTTGATCGGCAACGCTTGACCCACCCGCCGCAACACCGAAGTGACCGATACCGCCAGGATCATCCCGATCGTTCCGCCGGCGCCCGCGAGAAGAAGGCTCTCGGTGAAGAACTGCCGAACCAGGCGCCCACGTCCCGCTCCCATGGCGAGCCGGACAGCGACCTCGCGTCGGCGCGTGGTCCCGCGGGCGAGCAGCAGATTCGCTACGTTCGCGCAGGCGATCAGCAGCACCAGGCCGACCAGACCCATCAGGACGCCAGCGAAACCGATCATCGAGCGGTGGACCGAGGGCGACAGCCAGGCCTGCCGACCTCCGATCGTGGTCACCCGGCGGGGTGAGTCCCTGACGTCGGTCCACGCGCCCGGGTCGTCTGCGAAGAGCGCTGCTCCGATCGCTTCCAGCCGGGAGCTCACGACGTCCGCCGTAACCCCCGGAGGGAGCCGACCCACGATCGCCAGCCCCCGCGAACCGCGCCGACCGAAGAAGCTGTCCGCAGCCGGCGTGCTCGCCCCACCCTGGAGCGGGCCTGTCACTCCGCTGCGGATCGCGGGCAATACTCCGATCGGAACGTACGCGTCCGCGGGCTCCCGCCCACCCGGTCCACCGAAGCCGCGCGGCGCGACCCCGACGACCGTCAACGACTGACCGTTGACCCGTACGATCTCGCCCACCACGCCTGCCCTGCCTCCAAACGATCGCCGCCAGAGGTCGTAGCCGAGCACGATCTCCGCCACCCATTCCGTCGCCGAACCCGGCACGAACAGACGTCCGACCACCGGGTCGACGCCGAGCAGGCTGAAGTAGTTCGGGGTGGCGTACTCGACCGCGACCAGCTCGGCCTCGTCGCCCGTAACCAGCGGCATAGGCGGGGCAGATGCGATCGCGGCGAGCTCTGCCGCACTCCCGAGCCCCTCTGAGAAATCGACGTAGTCCGGATAGGACGAGGCCCCGTACAGGGGACCGCTGAAATCGCTCGTATAGACTCGTACGAGCCGCTCCGGCTCGTCCACATGCGCCGGCGGACGAAGCAGAAGCCCATCCACAAAGCTGAAAATCGCCGTGTTGGCTCCGATACCCAGCGCCAAGGCTAACACGGAAGCGGCAGCGAACCCCGGGCTCCGCCGCAGCTGGCGCGCGCCGTAGCGTATGTCCTGACGAAATGTCGCCAACCACTCTCGTGCGTTCATTCGCCTCGTCCTCCAGTTCGCCATTCGCCGCATCACCCGGCGGCTCTCTTCCAGATCCCCGAAGCGCCTCCTCGCCTCCCTCTCAGCAGCGTCGGGGACCCAACCCCGCTCGATCAATTCAGCTCGTCGCAGCTCCAGATGCAGACGGATCTCCTCGTCCACGTGGTCCGCAAGCGACCCGCGACCGCGAACCGGGATACCCAGAATTCGCCGAATGCCGGGGCGAATCATCGGCCTGCGGCCGATGCCGTGAGGATCCCGCTCACCGTCTGCGCGTAACGGAGAAAGTTCGCGGTTTCCGCTCTCAGGTGGGTACGGCCAGCAGGCGTCACGTGGTAATAGCGTGCCCGTCGGTTGTTTTCCGTCACCCCCCACTCCGCTTTCACCAGCTTCCTCTCCTCCATCCGATAGACCGCCTGGTAGAGCGCCGAGTCCTTGATGTCGAGTGATCCCCCGGACTGGTCCTCGAGCCACTGCGTGATCTCGAAGCCGTGCATCGGCGACCAGGAGAGCGCCTTCAGCACCAGGATGTCGAGCGTTCCTTTGACGAGCGGGAGTGGACCGGCCATCGGGTTCCTCGGGCTGCTCTCTACAGTCTCTGGATACAGCGTCTACGAGGAATCTGCGATCCCTTCCACGCTCCGTCAAGCGTGCTACGACACATGGTGCGCTCGCTCGCTGGCGAGCAGCCGTCGAACGACCGGCTCGACAGTGAGGCCCTGAACGATGATCGAGAAGCAGACGACGACGTAGGCTGCGGTCACGATCAGCTCGCGATAGGGACCAGGCGGCAGCGACAGCGCCAGGGCGACCGAGATCCCACCTTTCAGCCCGCTCCACGTGAGCACAGTGGTGGTGTGGGGCGAGAACTCACGCACGACGCGGAGCGCCGTCACGGGCAAGCCCACGCTCGCCCACCGGGCGAAGAGCACGATCGGGATGGTGAGCGCGCCGGCGAACAACACGCTTGGCCCAAGGTCCACGGCAACGACCTCGACGCCGATCAGCACGAAGAGGATGGCGTTGAGGATCTCGTCGATGAGCTCCCAGAAGTTGTCCAGCCGGTCGCGGGTCGTTTCGGACATGGCGAGCGCGCGGCCGCGGTTGCCGAGCAGCAGCCCGGCGACGACCATGGCGAGAGGTCCGGAGAGATGGAGGTGGCCGGCAAGCGCGTAGCCGCCAGTGACCACGGCGAGCGTCAGCAGGATCTCGACGGAGTAGCTGTCGACGCTGCGTAACAACTGGAAGGCCAGCCAGCCGATGACGGCTCCGAACACCAGCCCGCCGAAGACTTCGATGGCGAAGAGCTCGAGCGCACCGGCGGCGCTCGTCGCCCCGCCCGTGGCCAGCCCCAGCAGGAGAAGGAACAGGACCACGCCGACCCCGTCGTTGAAGAGCGATTCACCCGTGATTTTGGTGAACAGCGCTCCAGGGACGCCCGCCCTCTTCAGGATCGCTCCGACTGCGATCGGGTCGGTCGGGGAGACGATCGCTCCGAACAGCAGGCAGAAGATCAGCGGGACGGCGAATCCGAGCCAACCGAAGAGCAGCCAGGTGAGCACGCCGACCAGGGTCGTGGATGTCATCACCCCGACGGTTGCGAGCAGCGCGATCACACCCTTCTGGCGGACCAGGTCGTCGATACTCACGTGCAGCGCGCCTGCGAACAACAGCGCACCGAGCATCCCGTCCAGCACGGCTTCGTCGAAATCGATCGCTGCAACGAACTGGACGAACGGGTCGACCCACCCGGCGCCGGCGCGGCCGAGCACCACCAGCGCAACCGAGAGCACCAGCGAAATCACCATGAGCCCGATCGTCGTGGGGAGCCGGAAAAACCGGTAGTTCACCCACGCGAAGAGGGCCGCCATGGTGGTCAGGACGGCGATGGTGTCGAATTCGGACATGGGTGGACAACTTCTGGTGCACGAGGGCTCCCGGAAAGGGGGACCGGAGCTGGCGGGGTACGGGTTGCGTCCCACCGCAGCGCCGAGTCAGGCGCCTGGCGACCCGGCGCTTTGCTGTGCCCGCTTTTTCAGCCCATCGTTCTCCGAGGAGAGCGTACGCCGGGCCACTCGCTTCAGGACCGGCCAGAGCAGCACTGCCAGAGGACCTCGTGCTTCGAGTCGGAGCAGGTTCGTCGTCGCCGCCCCGTTGGCCGCGATTTCGTGGGTGGCAATCATGGCATGACTCGCCCGGGCCTCCTCTTTTCTTCCTGCTCGCCCGTTCGCGCCCGGGACTTCAGGACAGCACGCCACGATCCCGTCATCGTCATGCCGCTGGAAGGCTGTTGAAAAGCAGGCTGCGCTTCTAGGCCAGGGACTGGATGCCCGGTGGGTCGCCGCCCAGGTTTTCCTGAATGAATGTCGAGTTGAGATGGACGTCCAGCTGCACGAGTGAAGACTCTCCGATGCAGCGGAAGCTGTGCACCTCCCCCGCTTTGATGACGAGAATGTCACCGGCACCGGCCTCAAACGTCTCCCCGTTGACTGTATAGAGGCCACGCCCCTCCTGGATGAACTGGACTTCGTCATACGGGTGGTGATGCGGCCCCGGCCCACTCCCCGGCTCGCCATGGAACAAGAAGGCCGATATTCCCGTGTCTCCCTGTTCTAAACCAACGAACTGGTGCGAACTGCCGCGGAATGGTAGATCCTCCTGACGGATTCGGTGCATCGGCAAGCTCCCTGGTTAGCTTCGCACATGAAGCTTCAAAGCGGTGGTGGAGGTTCTGAAATGCCGAACGCATTGAACTACACGGCCGAAGAGCTTCGCCGGAAGCCGGAAATTCAACCCGATGCCGGACTCCTCGTCCCCGGCAGGCCCGCGTTAGCCGGGAGGCCCGCGTTAGCCGGGAGGCCCGCGTTAGCCGGGAGAGGGGTGTGCTCGGGTTTGCGGTCTCACTCAGCGCCATTCTGGTCCACAAGCGCTTTGCTGAGCTCCGTTCAGCCCGAGATCTCGTCAGAGGGACTGAGCAGCTCCAGAGCGGTTTCCGCCTCTGACTCCGGCACAGCAAGGCCAATTCCGGTCGCGAACTGCACGGGAGGATACACGCCGCTCGATC
>WHSP01000090.1 GCA_009380025.1 Gemmatimonas sp.
CGCAGTGCGAAACCGGCGGCCGCGAGCCCGACGGCGGCGGCACCCCCCCCGAGCACGAGCGCCTCGGCGAAGAGTTGCATGACGATTCGGCTGCGGCTCGCGCCGAGGGCGCTCCGCACCACCAGCTCGCTCTCGCGCGTCGCCGCTCTGGCGAACAGCAGCAGGGCTACGTTGCTGCAGACGAGGACGAGCAGCATGACCGCGAAGAAGTAGATCGAGAACATGAACACGAGGTCCTCGGCCGACGGATCTGAGAACGCCTTCGCGTAAGGCGCCACCCGCGGCGCCAGGTGCTCATGTGTGTCCGGGCGCGCGGCGGCCGCGCGCCGGCCGAGCGTCGTCAACTCCGCCTGCGCCTTCTCGAGGGGTCGCGCCGGGGACCAGTCGACCGAAGACGTAGAGGTCCGGACCCGTTCGTGGCTCGAATATCGAAGGACGGAGGCGAAGCGGAGTCCACGCTTCGTGAAACATCGGGAAGGCGAACCCATCCGGCATGACACCGACGACGGTATGGATCTCCGCTCCTACGCTCACCTCTCGGCCGATGATCGTCGAGTCGGCGCCGAAGGCTCGCTCCCAAACGTCATATCCGAGCACCACGACATTGGGCGCCCCCTGCAGCTCGTCTTCCTCGAGCAACGTACGTCCGAGCAACGGCGGGGTGGACGCGACCCGAAAGCCAACAGCGCTCATCTCGGCGAAGAGAGCGGTGGTGGGGGATAAGTCCGAAGCCCTGATCGTCCGCCTCGCATCTGCATAGGCTCCCACGTCCTGCACCGATTGAAGCCCGTCGCGCCAGGCCAGGAAGTCGTGCAGGATCTGGCGCTCCTTGTTGTTGATCTCCAGGTCCCAATTCTCGATCGCGACCAGCCGATCTCCTTCGGGCAGCGGCGCGGTCGAATCGACGATCGACAGGAACGTACCCAGGAGGGTCCCCGCCCCGATGACGACGGCTAGCCCCAGACCTCCGACGATAGTCAACCACGGATACTTCCGTAACATCCGGCCGCCGAGCTTGACGTCGAGCGTGACACCGCTGAGCCTTCCCAGCCACCGATTCTCTCGAACCTCCTCCTTCACCCGTTCGACCCCGCCGAAGGCCAGGCGCGCCTGACGCCGCGCTTCGTCGACCGTCATCCCCGCATCCAGGTTCTTCCGAACCTCCATTTCGAGGTGGTGCGCCAGCTCGTCCGCCATTTCGCGTTCGACCGTCTCGCGCCGCAGGATGCCGTGCACGCGCCGCCGCCACCGTCTCGCCCACCTCCTCACGTCGCCGAACATCAGGTTGTCCGCAGGATCTGGTCGACCATCTCTACATACTTCCGCCAGTTCTCCGCCTCGGCCCCGAGCGCTCGCCGCCCCGCAGGGGTCAGCTCGTAGTACTTCGCCCGGCGCCCCTGATCGGTCGGCCGCCATTCGCTCTCCACCCAGCCTCTCTCCTCCAGCCGCTGCAGCGCCGGATAGAGGGAACCCTGGCCGACCCGCAATGCCTCCCGGGAGAGCTGCTCCAGCCGCTGCGTGATCGCCCACCCGTGCATCGGCTCCAGCGACAGGGTCTTCAAGATCAACATGTCCAACGTCCCACGCAGGACGTCTCTCGAAGGAGCGGATTCAGGTAGCGGCATTGGACGACGGAGCTAGAGTTGGTTGTCGAAACACGACAGCATGCTAATCTACCGATTGTCGAAAGTCAACAACGGCGATTGGACAGCCCAGGGGGTCTCGATGGAGGTGGCTCAGATCTCGCTCCGATTCCTTCGTGAACGGCACACAATCCCTACAGGACTACACTGGCGTCAGGATCGCCTCGAGCTTCCCCAGAGCATCATTCACCACTGCTGGTGGCACACGCTCGACCAGCTCCGCTCGCCGGGCTTCCCAGTCGAGGCTCTTTACTTGATCCGACAGAACCACACCCTCGATTCGCCCTCCTGCGGGCAAGCGGACTTCGAACGGATAGCCCTTCACGTGGCTCGTGATCGGGCAGCAGAGCATTAGCCCCACTCGCCCGTTATACTTGGCCGGCGATATCACCAACGCTGGCCGCCGACCTGCCTGTTCGTGTCCGGCCTGAGGCGTGAAGCTCAACCACACGACCTCGCCGCGATCGGGCACGTACCTCGTTCGCTTCACCACCCTTCCTTCCCGAGCGGAGGACCGGTCTCGACCTCGGCATGGATGTTCTTCGAAGTTACCTCGGCCAGGAGATCGTCAAGTCGGTACACGGAGCGCTCCAGGGGCGTAACCACCAGACGACCCGCATCCAACGTGAGCTCCACTTCGGACCCCGACTCGAGCGCCGTCTCGGCCGCAAATGCCTTGGGGATTCGCAAGGCGAGGCTGTTCCCCCATCGCTGCACACGTGCTCGCATGAAAACCTCCGGTATAGGATCTACTTTGAAGATACATTGGACGGAACGAACGGCACAACGTGGGAGGGTCTTCCAAGAGGAACCCACCTCGCAGGTCGATCAGGGGGATCGCTCATTCGTTAGGAGCTGGGACGGAGATCTGGTGGTCACGCCAGAGAGCTACCCTCGCCACGATCTTCCGCTCGCCGGGTTCTCCGTGATCGAAGCCGAGTATCTCGAGGAGATGGTGGAGCTGGTGTCGACCACGCCGTGCGCCGTAGCGAGGGGGGTGATCGAAGTTCGGCCGCTCGTGGAGGGACCGGCGAAAGACGCGGGCGAGAGCGGCGACTCGGTGGCAAATGAGACCCCCGCCGACCTATCATAGGCGATCGCAAGCGTTCGACCGCCAGGAACCGGGAACCATTCGTCATGCCGCCAGTCCCCGCTGGAGACTATCCGATCGACCCGCCCATACGCCCGATGCTGGCGAAGCTCACGGAGGAGATTCCCGAGAGCGGCGACTTACTCTTCGAGCCGAAGTGGGATGGCTTTCGTGCGATCGTCTATCGGGGCGCGTCCGACCTGTTCATCCAGAGCCGCGATTCCCGTCCTTTCGACCGCTACTTCCCGGAGCTGCACGACGAGCTGCTCGAGCTGCTACCCGAAGGGTGTGTGGTGGACGGCGAGATCGTCATCATGACACCGTGGGGGCTCGAGTTCGACGCACTCCAGCTGCGGCTGCACCCAGCAGCTTCCCGCGTGGCCAAGCTCGCCAAGGAGATCCCGGCTTCCTTCGTGGGGTTCGACGTGCTGGCCGTCGGCGGCGAGAGCGTCATGGACCGGCCGCAAGGCGAGCGCCGGGAACAACTCGAGCGATTGCTCACCGACCTTGGTCCGCCCCTCTACCTGACGCCGGTGACGCGGGACCGGGATGTTGCGGCACGATGGCTGGAGGAGTTCGAGGGGGCCGGCCTGGATGGCGTGATCGCGAAGGGCGCCGACCAACCGTATGTGCCGGGCAAGCGGGTGATGCTGAAGATCAAGCACGCCCGCACGGCCGACTGCGTCGTCGCAGGATTCCGCTGGCACAAGAGTGGGAGGGACGCCGTCGGTTCGCTACTACTCGGGCTGTACGACGATCAGGGGGTCCTGCAGCACCTCGGCGTGACTTCTTCGTTCACGATGGCGAAACGGCGGGAGCTCGTCGCCGAGCTGGCGCCATTGCGAGTCGACGCCCTGAAGGACCATCCGTGGGGCGAGTGGGCGCAGCCCGAGGGTGCCGGGACGCGGATGCCGGGCGGACAGAGTCGCTGGAGCGCGGGGAAGGACCTGTCCTGGGAGCCGCTGCGGATCGAGCGGGTGTGCGAGGTCAAGTACGACCATATGCAGGGCGACCGATTCCGGCACGCCGCGACGTTCCTTCGCTGGCGTCCAGACAAGCGGCCGGAGGATTGTCGGTACGATCAACTCGAGGTCGTGACGCACTACGACCTGGAGAAAATCTTCTCGTCGGAGTCGAGCGGTTCCTGAGGGGGACGCAACTCGTCGGGCACGTGCTGGAGGTTGATGCGGATGCGCGTCCAGGTTGACCAGCGGCCGCGCATCGAGTCGACGAGGACGTCCGCTGGCTGGAGGTGGGCCGCAGCCTCGGGGTGGCGCTCCTTCCAGCGCTCCAGTCCCGCCAGCGCGTCCTCCTTGTGCTTTGCGCGGCCGATCTCGATTAGCGGGTGTTTCGGCGTACGGCGCTTGGACGGTTGAACACGTGGCGGCTCGCCCGGCTGTTTCCGGTATTGCGGCGGCCACGGAGCGTCGCCGAGCCCTTCTCTTTCGTGTCGTGCGGAGAGCTCAAGCAGGCTTTCGATTGAACCAGGATGCTGGTCGATCTCCTGGTGACGGTCGCCGATCTCAGCGAATCGCGCCGGCATCGCCGCGAGCGTGAAGTCGCCCGGCTCACAGGTCGCCACTTCCGACCAGTCCAGCGGCGCCGACACCCGCGCTTCGGGGTTGGGACGGATGGAGTACGCGGCCGCCACCGTCCGATCCTTCGCGTTCTGGTTGTAGTCGACGAAGACGCCGTGGCGCTCTTCCTTCCACCACCTGCTGGTGGCGATGCTCGGCGCGCGCCGCTCGACCTCGCGCGCCAAAGCGAGTGCCGCCCGCCGTACGTCGTCGAAGCCCCAGCGAGGCTCGATGCGGACATTGACGTGCATTCCCCGCGAGCCTGACGTCTTCGGCCAGCCAACTAAACCCAAATCCTTCAGCGTCTCCTCGACGACTCCTGCTACCTCTCGCACCTGAGCCCACTCTACGCCCGGCACTGGATCGAGGTCCACGCGTAGCTCGTCGGGGTGATCGAGGTCCTCGGCGCGGACCGGGTGGGGATGTAGCTCGAGACACGCCAGATTCGCCATCCAGGCGAGCGCCCCCCTGTCACGCGGGACGACTTCCTTAGCGGCCCGGCCTGAAGGGAAGCGAAGCTCGACCACCTCGACCCACGCCGGACGGGATTTCGGCGCCCGCTTCTGGTAGAAGTGGTCCTCATCGATCCCGTTCGGGTAGCGAACCAGCACGTTCGGCCGGCCGCCTGCTCCGCGCAGCGCTCCGTCCGCAACCGCGAGGTAGTATCGCACCACGTCGAGCTTCGTGTGCTTCGACTGCGGAAAGAGCACTTTGTCCGGGTTGGAGATCGACACCTCCACACCATCCAGCGTGAGCACCTCCCGATCGGCTTTGCCTGAGGTTTCCATTTTCGACGTGATGCGGGCGTCCATTCTCGATGAAGGGCTACGTACACCGCGCCTGAACCAACATAACGACTTGCACCGCGGTCTCCCGCGACCTCCGCGTCTCCGCGTGATCCCCCTCCCCGAGGCCGGCGTGCTCATTGCGGTCGGCAAGGGAAGTACTCCCTTTGACGGGGGACGCTCACCGATACTCGAGATGGCCAGGACATCGGCACGATCGATCGCGGCGGCGGTCCTGGAGACCGCCGGCCAGACTTTTTGCGAAGAACTCAAGATCCCACTGGAGCGGGGCACCCCTTCCCCGCTCTTCCGAACGCTCTGTTTCTCCCTCCTGTCAAGCACGCGAATCGGCCACCGGGCAGCTCTGTCGGCCGCGCGTGCCCTCGCAGACGCCGGGTGGACGACACCACCAAAGATGAACGATTCGACGTGGCGCCAGCGGACGGACGTCCTCAACCGCTCCGGCTACGCTCGTTACGACGAGAGCACCTCGACGATGCTTGGCGATACCACCGCCCACCTGCTCGACGAGTACGGCGGCGACCTCCGCCGGCTTCGCGATGCCGCCGAGCGCAACCCGCAGGCGGAACGGGGCCTTCTGAAGGAGTTCAAGGGAATCGGCAACGTCGGCGTGGATATTTTCTTTCGCGAGATTCAGTTCGTTTGGGACGAGCTACTGCCCTTTGCGGATCGTCGAACCCTTTCGGCGGCTCGCCAGCTGAAGCTCGGCAACGATTCCGATGCCCTGAGAAAGCTTGTCGATAGCGACCGCGATTACGTGCGATTGGCAGCCGGGTTGGTACGCGTGGACCTCGAGGACCGTTACGGCGAGATCCGTGTCGCCTGACGGTACGCGAACGCCACCCGACCATGCAGTCGCGCCCACTCTGCCAGATCTCGATGCAGTGACCGACGCGAATCGAGCTTCCTCATATCGTCCCGCCTTCTAGAGCGTGTTCTCTGTCCCCCTGCGGTCAACGTGTCAGACGCCCCGGACGGGCTGGACTCGTTCGCGAACCCAGCCAGCAAGTCCAACCTCGCCAAGCTCCCCCGCTGCCACCGCGACCATGGTCTTCACGACATCCGGCTCCGCCGCTCCCAGTACCCAACCGTTTACATCCAGGAAGACGGCCATGGCCATGAACCCGACGCGCTTATTGCCGTCGGAGTACCCGTGGCTTCGGGCGAGTCCGTAGCCGTATGCGGCCGCAAGATCCGCTATATCCTCGACCTGGCCATACGCCCATTGGTTCCGCGGTCGCGCCAGCGCCGACTCGATCGCTCCTTCGTCCCGGATGCCGTACAGCCCGCCGAAGCGTTTCAGCTGCTGATAATGGAGCCCGTCAAGCCATTCGCGTTTGAGCCACAGGGGCTCCTTCACTTCGCCAATTCGCGCAACGCGTTCTGGTACTTCTTACTGATCCGCTCTTCTGCCTCCATTACTCGCAGAAAATCGGGATCATAAGGAGTCAGCAGGATTCCGTGCTCCGTCTCGACCGCGTATGCCTTATCGCCTGCGCCGAGGTTCAGACGGTCCGTCATCGTCTTCGGCAACGTCGTACCCAGCGACCCGCCGTACCGGCGGAGGGTGACTTCTTTGATCATGTCTGGTCTTCCGTGGAGGGGGGTGAATTCAACAAAAGTATATACTACGGAGACGTCAGGTCAATGGATGATCGGGAAGTGCTCCGGTTGAGAGCTCCTCGTTCTGGGCGTCGATCTCCACTTGACAGTCTAGCGCTCCCTTCGCATAATGGACGGCGAGTTACTAGATTCTCTAGTGAACGTTCCGGAATGATGCCCAACACCCCATTCCTCACCGGCACCCTCGAGCTCATCGTCCTCCAGCTCCTGCAGGCTGAGCCGACGAACGGATACGACCTGACGCTCCGTATCCAGAACGATCAGCAATGATGTGCTGAACGTGAACGCCGGCTCGCTCTATCCCGCGCTCTACAGGCTGGAGCAGCGTGGGATGTTGAAACCGAGCTGGGGCGAATCGGAGAGCGGGCGGCGGACGAAGGTCTACACAGTGACCGCGGCAGGCCGGAAACAGCTCTCCGAGCAGCGGGCCGACTGGGCGCGCTTCAGTGGCGCCCTCGCGGCGATCCTGAGGGTGGCTTGATGCTGAACCGCATGCGCCTCTGGCTCCGTTCCCACCTCTTCCGCCAGCGCCTCGAGGAGGAGATGCAGGCGGAGATGGCGGAGCACATCGACCGGTCGACGAAGCGGCTGATCGCCCGTGGTCTTTCCCCCGACGAAGTCCGACGCGAAGCGCACCTGGAGTTCGGCAATGTGGGCTACCTGCGGGAGGAGGGGCGGATCGCGCGGGGGACCGCCTGGTTCGACACGCTGATCGCCGACCTCCGCTTCGGTCTTCGCCACTTCGTCCGCAATCCGCTCTCGACGCTGACCATCGTCGCCGTCCTCTCGGTCGGGATCGGCATCAACGTGGTGTTATTCACACTGGTCTACTCGTTTACGGATCGGCCCCCCAGCGGGGTCGAGATGTCCGACGAGTTGGTGCGGATTCGGGGGAGCCAAATCGGGCTCAACTCGCGGGTTGAGAGAGCGTTCACGCGGGAGGAAATCGAGGCATACGCCGGGCTGAAAATGCACTTCTCGGCAATCGCGGCGTGGACGTCGCAGCCGGTCACGTCTGCCGGACCGGGCGTGGCGGAGACGACGGTCACCGCGACGTTCGTGGCTGGCGATTACTTCGAGCTACTCGGCGTGCAACCGGTCCTGGGGTCCGGCCTCGTCGAAGACGACGCAGCCCAGGGCGCCGTGCTGTCCCATGCGCTTTGGACGCGCTCCTTCGCCGAAGACCCCGGGGTCCTCGGCCGAACGATCACCTTCCATGACGTCCCGTTCACGATCGTCGGAATCGCGCCGCCGCGCTTTCGGGGGGCCTCTTGGGAAGCGCGCGACGATATGCAGGTGTGGCTCCCGCTGTCGGGCCACCGCCGCGTCTTTCCCGAGATTCCGAGCGAGGCGGAGCTCTTCCGCGCCATCGCCAGGCTGCAGCCGGGGATCACCCACGAGACCGCCGGAGCGGCAGTAGACGTCGTTGCGGGTCGCATCATGTCCGATCTGGATCGCGCTCCAAGTCAGGATGCGTTCGCTCTGGGTCGGGATCCGTCCGCCGAAGTCGTTCCGCTCCTGGCAGACAACCTCGAGCTGGGGTTCGAAGCCAACGCGCGCTTCGTGAAGCTCTCGTTCGGCGTTCTGGGGCTCCTCACGCTGCTCGTCACGTGCGCGAACGTCAGCGCGCTCCAGACGGGGCTCGCGCTGGCCCGCCGGCGCGAGATCGCGATCCGGATGTCGCTGGGGGCACAACGCGTTCGGGTTATCCGCCAGCTCGTCACGGAAAGCCTGCTGCTCTCGATACTTGCGGCTGGCGCGGCGGTCGGCGTGAGCTTGGCCCTGATGCGCGTGCTTCTGTCGATCGTCGGGGCTTTTTCCTTCGACCTGGTCTTCGACCGAACGACCCTCCTCGTCACCTTCGGCGTCGCGCTCGCGGCGGGTCTGCTCTTCGGACTCTCACCCGCCCTCCACGCGACGCGGGTGGCAATCGCGGGCGCGCTCAAGGATTCGGCTGGGTCCATCGCCGGCGGGCGAGCGCGGCTTCAACGCGGACTCGTCATCGCTCAGATCGCGCTCACGCAACCGCTGGCGGTGTGCGTCGCAACGCTCGTCGTCTTGGGGGTCTTCGAGTATCGGAACAGCCCACGGAATCCATACGGTGAGCAGATCGTCCAGGTCCGGCTCGCTTCGGCCAGTACACGGAACATTCCGATAACCGGCGACGCGGCGGAGGACCGGGAACGCCGGGAGACGGAACGGCTCATCGAGGTGTTTCGCCAGGAGCCGGGGATCACCAACGCGGTATATTTCCCGAACCGGGTCCCGATCGACCAGGACGCGTTCACGTTACCGGATTCCGCCCGGACCGGATCCGACGACGTCGAGCCGTTTTACCTCGTCGGCCGCGCCGTCATGCCGGGGTACCTGGACCTCATCGGCACCCCGATCGTCCTCGGCCGGGATCTCGAGCCCGCCGACACCGCGGGGTTTCCCACCGCCGCGATCCCAGTGATCATTGGCGACGACATGGCACGGAGCCTCTGGGGCGACGAGAGCCCGGTCGGCCGGCGCGTGGAGGGCATCGCGGCAGTGGAGGAGCCGATGATGCTCGAAGTCGTCGGGGTCTACGAGAAATCATTCGACGCACCGGGCCACTCACGGAACCCCTTCACCATCTTCCTACCCCTCGACCCACGGTTGGCGAGTCGCTCGGCGAGCCGATTCATCATGCTGCGCACGTCCTCTCCCGCCGAAACGATGATGCCGACGATCCGGGAGATCGTCCGCGACGAGGCTCCTCGCGCAGCGATTACGGAGCTCCACACCCTCGCGTCCGCCGAAGGCGAGGAGCGGTTCGTGCTCTGGGGCGCGATCGCCCTCTTCTCGAGCGGCGGCCTCGTGGTCCTCCTGCTCTGCGCCCTGGGCCTCTACGCAGTGGTCGCGTTCGCGGTCGGCCAGCGAACGGGGGAGATTGCGGTGCGGATGGCGATCGGCGCGCGGACTCGGCAGATCGTCCGCCACTTCGCCTCCGACGGGCTTCGGCTCGGCGTGTTCGGAATTGTGATCGGGTTGCCGCTCAGCGTCCTCGGCCTGCGGATGCTGATGCAACTCGCGCCGCAAACGCCCCCGGTTAGCCTACCGGCTATCACCGCTATAGTCGCGGTGGGAGTCTTGCTCGTTGCTGGATTGGCGACGTGGATACCGGCGAGTCGAGCGGCGGAAGTCGATCCGGCGCTGACGCTGAGAAAGGAATGAACCGCGGTCGCACCGGCGTTGCATCCCGGCAGTCTCCTTCCGTCTAGTCCAGACGCAATCCGTCAGTTGTAGCGGAAACCCGCCCATCGAGGCGACGGCATTCACGATCGAGGGCATCGCAGATCCAAGGCGAAACGCCGTCGAGCCAGGACCGATCGTCTGGTCGCTCCGCAAGAAGAAGCCATCCGGCAGCCACAGCTTCCTCCCACCGCCGGATCGGGCGCGAGCCTGTGCCTGCTCGTTCTGGTGGGGATGGTTCCCACCGCTCATGCTTACGTGTCATCCCTGGACGCACAAAGCGGCGGGAGCCAATATACGGCAGTCCCGTTCCCGCCCCTCATTCTACGGCGACGCTCATTGGGCGGTTTCCGAGGACGCACGCTTTCAACCAGTTCCGGAGAGGAGGAGTGAATGGCTCGGAAGATCGTCTACTGGGGCACCACGATAATCACTGCGGTCGCGCTGGCGCTCGCCCTGAGCTACCTCACAGGCAGCGAGGAAGTGGTCTCCGGGTTCGTCGCCGTTGGATACCCGCAGCACCTCCGGATTGTGCTTGGAATCGCCAAGCCGGCCGCAGCGATCGTCTTGCTCATCCCAGGCTTCCCGCTCTTGAAGGAGTGGGCGTACGCCGGCACGACGTTCGCGTGGACGATGGCGGTCATCGCCCACTACTCGGCTGGGGACGGCGTGCAGATCTGGAGCCTTCCACTGACGCTGCTCGTACTACTCGCCGTTTCCTATTTCACCCGGCCTCCGAGCCGGCGAATCTCCGGCGCATAGCGCCTCGGGTCTCCCGTTGTTAGACGTCGGCCCCGCTCAGCGAGGGGGGAGCGGGGCCGAAAAGACGAACCGTACATCGTCTCCGTCTGGGCTCAATCGGTCGCCAATGCGTACGTTGAGAAGTGACTCAAGTTCGCCGTGGCGACTTTGGCATCCTCGTCGACCGTCGTCGGCAGGATGTCGGCGACCAGGCGGCCGTTCAGATAAACGACCAGCAGGTCCGAAGGGTCGATGAGCCCGCCGAGCAAGGGGCTGAGGAGTCCGAGCAGGATCCCCCCTTCATAACTGTAGGTAAGCTGCGGCTGCGCACTGTCTGGAAAGACGAGACCATGCGGGGCGAAATCGACGAGGATCTTCAGCGGGTCCCGGACGGCGCTGACCGTCAGCGTATCGGGCAGCGCCCCAGGGGGAAAGTAGAGCGAATGTCCTCCGGCAATTGCCAGCGTCCCACCTTCCGGCCCGATGGTTGCCTCGGAGTAGGTATCCAGGATTGGCAACAGCTGGCCTACGATCCGCAGCGTGGTACCTATCAGGCCCATCTCGGGCTCGCTCGGGGCCAGCGGAGCGGAAGGAGACTCACTGCACCCGGCGAGACTCAGCCCAAGCGCTAGAACTCCCAGATACCCACAAGCTCTTCGTGTTCTGATCGTCATTTTTTTTGCTCGTTTCCCTGGGATTACCGAGGTTCTAAGCTCCGTAAGCGGGCGATTTCACGGTGAAAATGGCTGAGCTCGGGCCCGCTCCCGATCTCTTTCGCCAGGGCTAGTCCGCGCTCCAGCGCTCCGATCGCGGTGTCTACGTCCCCTCGCGCCTCGCTGACCAGGGCAACCACTCGGTGGCAGGCCACCAGGAAGGGCCGATTGGCGGAAACGGCGAAGTGGCCGGTCGCGCTCAACACCAGGTCAGTGGCTTGATCCAACTCGATCCCCTGGCGGCCCAGCGCCTCCGCCAGGTTCATGTCGATCAGTCCCCGTAGCTCCGCATCCTGCCCCACCTGATCCTCGATCAACGCTCGCGCTTCACGAAACCGGGCTTCGGCATCGGCGAGTTCGCCATGATCGAGAAGGACATTCCCCTGGTTGATCAGGGCGAGCACTTCCTCGCGCCGGCGGCCAGCGATACGGAAGGCCGACGATGACTGCGCGTACCACTCCGCCGCCTCGCTGTGCTTCCCCTCCTGGGCAAACGCAGTACCGAGGTTCTGACAAATCAACCCGCGCTGATGCGCACTCGGCCCTATCGCCAGGGCCTGTCGGTACGTCTCAACGGCCTGCTCGAACTCACCGCGCTGAAGATGGATCGTTCCTTCGATGTTCAGAGCCGCCGCACCCTCCTCCTTCAGACCGTGTTCCACCGCGACCTGATGCGACTGCGCGCTCAGCCGGAGCGCATCTTCCCATTCCGCGCGGCGCCGCTTGACATCCGCCATACGCCGCAACGCCTCGCTCCGGATGCGAGAATCCTCGATACCCGCCGCCCCGTCGAAACACGCCCAGGCCCGGTCGAGCGAGCCCGCGCGGAGGTAGCGGATGCCGTCGGCTAGTCGCGAAGCCGGTGTATCTGGCACAGGATACTTCGAGGTGTCGCGAGCGGACCCGCAGTTCTAGAACGCCACGGCCCATGGAAACCTGACGCCGGACGCAGGGACGTTGACGATTTTATGAAATTTTCGGCCCGAGGACTAGAGCCCGCGCCGCTAAACTACAGTTTCTGCTCCGCCGGAGCGCGCCCTCCATGCAAGACCGCCGATTCGGGTCGAACACTTCGCGGCACAAAATGCGGCATTAAATATAGGGTGGACCCGTCACACACCAGCTCTCAACCCGTCACGATCAGCTGAACGGTGAGCGTCGATGACCTGAGCTGCTCGGGCAATGGCTCGTTCCGTTCCTACTCCCGACGCGCCGGTTCGACGACATCGAAGCGCAGGCCGCTCCACCCCTCGCCCCGGCCGGGTCGCTTGTGGCGGGCCAACCAGAGATGGGTGGATCCGTCGCTCCAGCGGGCGAGCTGGAAAGCGCGAATGACGTGTGCGCCGGCGCGTGGGACTTCCTCCTCGAACAACCGAAGGTCGCGGTTCGGTTCGAGGAGGCGTCCGATCGGGCGGACTTCGCTTCCACGTCCATTCCCGCTCCCATTCCCGCTGAGCTGTAGCATCGCCCGCGTTGCAGACGCATTCCGGCGCCCTCCGGGTCGGGTACGGGCACGAGGGGAATCCAGTGCTCGGGGACTTTCGGTCAGCAGCCTGTAGGCCATGTCGGCATCGTGGGGAATGGCGCGGATCAGTTCGGCCGGGTCTGGCCGGTTCGCGAGGTAGCGTTCGTGCCGATCTAACGGCCGGCCACGAACGTTCTCGACCTTGTGTTCGACAGCCCAGGCGAGGTTGGCCATCTCGTCGCGAAGAAAGTGCACATCCTCGACCGGACGTCCGTGGACGGGAGCAGCCAGCACGGGCGGAAGGAAGAGCCGATTGCCGATCGGGACAGACGATGATGTGCAATCGACGCTATCCTCGCTGAGCGGGAACACGCGCCATTCCCCGTTCGGGCCGTCGACGTCATGGAATGGGCGAATCCGGGTGCGCACGCCAAATGTGTCTGTCACCACGAGCGACCCGATCTCGAGCAACGAACCGGCTTGGACCTCGACCGGGATCAGAGCCTCGGCGCCTGAGAGCGTAGCTCCGCCCGGCGCCCGTCCTCCCGCCCCTGCGACTCGACCCCTACCCGGCCCTGACGCTATGGCCTGCCCCTCCGGCTCGCCCGAAGCGATCCGCGTGACCCGCCTCGCATCCACACGCAGTTCCCGTCACACCCGCAAATTCTCTTGACCCCCTCCGCTCCCTCGCATCTCCTGCCGGCAGGCCCGAACCTGAGCCGAAACAGCGTTTGGATCTCCTATCCCTTATCCCTTATCCCTCTCGTGGTAGTCCGGGCCGACGCGGACCATCAAGTCGTCCTTTGCGATGCCACAGAACATCTTACCATTGAGCAGGAAGGCGAGCCCGCCGAACATCTTCTTCTCTGTGACATCCGGCCGTGCCACCAGGGCACCGCGGATGCGATCCGCGAGGGCTTCATCGTACGCCATCAGTGCTCGCTCCTATCCGGAAGGCTTCCGGGGTTCCCCTCAGGAGCGAGCGTCCGGGCACAACAACCCCGTCCCCTCGCACCATTTCGTCAGCGGGACACCCTCAGGCCGATCTGCGCCGTCCGCGGCAACCCCGGCCGCAAACCGGCGGGTCGGCGGGCGACCACATACCGCCGGTCAGCAAGGTTCTCGATGCCGGCGTACACTGCCGCGTTCGGGCTCACCTCGTACTCCACGCCGGCGCCCAGGACCAGATGGGCATCGACGGACGTATCGGACGGGATCGAGCCCGATCCGGCTACGGTCCGCATCGCTGACACATAGCTGGCCGTCAGGTTCCCGCTGAGCCCTCCACGGTCCACACCAGCGCGCACGAAGAATTGATGCACCGGCATGTACGGCAACTCATCCCCCGGTACTACCGTACCCCATGGCTCATAGTTGCTGGTGAAGTCACTCTGGAAGGTTGCGTGGGTGTACGTGTAGACCGCGTGGACCGGAATTCGCCAGATGCCCTCGCCGTTGAGGAGGTCCGCGTCGCCCGAGAGCTCGAGGCCATACGTGTGGACGGCGCCGCCGTTGAACAGATCTCCCGTTCCCTCGCCTCCGGTGGCAAGAGTCTCGGCGCCGAGGATATTCGTGTAGTCACTGAAGAAGCCGACGGCCTCGAGCTGAATTATCGACATCGAGAGGCGTGTACCCAGCTCGAAGTTAGCGCTGAATTCGGGGCGCGTCTCCTGATCGGCCCCCGGCCCAGGCGGAGCGAAACCCCGGTGAACACCGCCGAACAGCTGAACGGAGGGCGATACGGAATAGCTCGCCCCGATCCCGGGCACCCAAACGTCGACATCGTTGGTCCGGGTCGCCGGTGCGTCGCTACGCTCCGGGTCGGTCGCCTCATAGTCGTTCCGGTCGAATTCGATCGTCTCGTAGCGAATCCCGGGGCTGATCATGACGGGACCGATTTCGAAACGGTCCTGCACATACACCGACAGCGCAGCGGCTTCGCTAACCCGGTTCGCCTGACTCCCCGGGGCACCTCGGTTAGTCAAGACCATCGCCCCACTCCGCATGGCGAAACCATCCTCGTATTGGAGACGGTCCTCCGAGTCGCGATGGTACCGCAGACCCACCTCGATGTTGTGGCCGCCGGCCATCGGCGTCCTCCAACCCAACGCCGTTTGGACGCCTTGTGATTCGTACTCTCGGTTGTTCGCCCGCACGCTCAGGACATCGGGATCGCTCTCGGCGCCGCGCATCACGTCGAGCAGGGCTGCGTTCTCCTCGGGCGAACTGAGCACCCCGGCGATTCCCTCTCCACCGACGCTCTGCAGTTTGTACCAGCTTCGGGCAAAAGCGTTGTAATAGGCCGTTGTGGTCAGGTCGAACGCCCCGAACTGGACGAAGTGTCGAAGGTTGGCCTGTTGGTGATCCGCTCGCATGACGTCTTCTTGCGAGGCGGCGTACCGCCGCAGGGGAGTGTCGTCGAAATCCTCCTGGGCAACGCCGAGGTAGGTCTCGTTCGACGTCTCGTCATAATAGCCGACCTTGAGCTCCACCTCCTGATAGACCGGCTCCCCCAGACGACTATTCACCCGCGCCTTCGCCACGTAGTCCTGGATATCGAATCCCGTCGGGCCGCCCCCATCGAGCTGCTTGAAGCCGTCCGTGCCGAGCCGATAACTCTCGACCTGCCAGCCGAACTGCTCGCTCGAATCCCCGACCCGCACGCGCAGCTTACGCGCCGACTCTTCTCCGCCCGCTCCATCCACCAGGATCGAGAAATCGGACGGAATGCTGCTCGACACAAGGTTGAGCGCCCCACCAACCGTGAACGGTCCGTAACGGATCTGGCTCGAACCCTTTCTAACTTCGACAGCTTCCATCCGGCCCATCACCGGAAAGTAGTACGCCGACGGGGCCGCGTACGGAGCGGGTGCAGCGAGCACACCGTCCTCCATCAGAGTGATCTTCGAGCTGCGGTCAGAGCCAGCACCTCGCATCCCGATGTTCGGTCGTAATCCGTATCCATCCTCTTCCTGCATGTGAACCCCGGGCACCTCGCGAAGCACTTGATGCACGTCGTCAAAGACGAGTTTGCGATCCTGCAGCGTCGTCTGACCCAGCACGTGAGCCGAGCCGGGCAGATCCGCGCTGCTTCCACCTGCCAATCGCGTCCGGTCCAGCAATACCAGCAGGGGATCCAACACCACTGGATCCGTGCCCAGGTCGACGGCCGCCTCGTAGATATCCGCGTCCTCGACCTGGATCGATTCCTCCCGAACCGCATGACCGATCAGGCTGAAGCGCAAGGTATAGGATCCCGGCGGAACTTCTCTGAATCGGAAGCCCCCTCTCGCATCGGTGAGCGCCCGACGATCAACTTCGACCAGCTCTACACTGACACCCGTGAGAGGAACCGCGCCCGCCTCGGCCGTGACCCGGCCTAGCACAGTCGCTCTCTCGGCACCCTGTGCCTTCGCCTCTCCTGCGCCGGTCAGGATAAACCAAAACACTGCAACGGCTTCGGCAATTCGTGAATTCCTCCTCCGTAAACCCGAACCCTCCATGCATCACCTCCAGCGGTAAGGCAAGCCACCGTTCCAGCGCCGAGGCGCCGGAACGCGATTGAAATTCAATCTCAGACACCCTACCCTCTCCCTTACCCCCTGTCAATGACGCTGGATCGGGTGTCAGCGATAGCTGATCAGGTCTTGGACAAGCCCATGAGAGTCGGTCCGTTACCCCGATAGGAGAACGGGTGGTATGCCTGACCCCTCGTGACTCCCGCCAGCGGGCGCCCGGCAGTGGAGAGGCCGGGGTGGTTGGACCAGAAAGCAACTCGACGCTCGTTTCGGGCATCTTGTCGCAGTGCCCATTCTGAATACATGCCAACCGGCAGCCCTATCAAAGGCAGGCGCCGACGAGCCAGTTGGCTCGCCGACGCCCACCGGACCTATTTCAGGCGCAGGGAAGCTCGCCCTAACCAGTCCGGTCAGATGGAGTCACATTGCTCAGTCCGGAATCCCGAAGTACTGCTGCATCGCCTCGTAGTCGGCGATGTTCGCACCGACCGGTACGCCGCCCGGAATGATCACATAGCGGAACTGAATGCCTCCTGAGATGCTGACGCTGCCGCTGTCGTCGTGCGAGAATCTCGTTATGATGATGTCGCCCGGCTTCGCGAAGTAGTCGAGCGTGCTCGGCTTCCCTGCCGCATCGCTCGTGTAGGGCAGCTGCCACGTTCCATTCGAAAAGCGCATATAGACCAAAAGAACGCCTGTGTTCAGGAGCTCCGCGGTGAGCTCGGGAGCGGGCAAGTGCACGATCTTCAACAGGCTGCCGTCGATGATCGTGTCACTGACGGCGCCCAGGCTTGAGACCGTCACCCATTCCGAGAAGATGACGTTGGGTGATCCCTCGGGCCCCTGAGGACCTTGCGGACCTTGTGGGCCTGCTGGACCCCCTGGACCTTGCGGGCCGGTTTCACCCGCCG
>WHSP01000091.1:0-16975 GCA_009380025.1 Gemmatimonas sp.
AGGCCTCGGCCAGGCGGACGCAGCCGACGTCGACCGACACCACGCCGTCGGCCTCGGCCGTGCCGACCACGAACTCGGTCGAGCCGCCGCCGATGTCGAAGACGAGGGTCGTCTCGTCGCCCGGCCGCTGCGCGGTCGCACCCAGGTAGGTGAGGTGCGCCTCCTCCTCGCCGGTCAGCAGGCTCGCGTCCATCGCGAAGCGCTCGCGCAGCTCGGCGATGAAGGCCTCGCCGTTGTCGGCGTCGCGGACGGCGCTGGTCGCGATCGCCAGGATCCGCTCGGCCCCGAGCTCCTCGTACCGGGCCTTGTAGTCGGCGATCACCCGGCAGGCGTCGTCGATCGCGTCGCTGCAGAGGACGTTGGTGTGGTCGACGCCGCGACCGAGGTTGTTGACCGTCGTGCGCCGCTCGATCTGCTCCACGTCGGTCCCGTCGACGTCGGCGATCAGGAGCCGGGTCGAATTCGTCCCGATGTCGACGACCCCGACTCTCATCGCGCGGCCGCCACCTTCTCCGTCACCCCAGACACGGCTCGCACTCTAACGATGGCCGGTCGCCCTGTGGCCGGGCGGGACCGATCTTTCGCATCTGGCGAGATCGTTGAAGACTCGCCGCGGCGGTGTAAAATCCTCGCTACCGACGCGGGGTGGAGCAGTCTGGTAGCTCGTCGGGCTCATAACCCGAAGGTCGCGGGTTCGAATCCCGCCCCCGCTACCTCACGAAAGGCCTCCATTTGGAGGCCTTTCGTATAAGCCAAATCGGCCTCGCCGGTCTCTTAGGTTCCAAAAGGTTCCAAAAAGGTTCCGTTTGTCCCCTTGACCGGGGACCTAGGTTGGGAGACCGATGGCAAGACGCTCATATGGCAGCGGCCGGCTCTGGTCGGTGAAGAGGAAGAAGGGAGAGGTCTGGTACGCCTCCTGGTGGGCGGGACCGGTCCGGGTGAAGCGCAAGCTCGGGCCAAAGCGGGGCCCCGGGTCAAGCGACGGCCTTACGCGGGCTGAGGCCGAGCGGGAGCTCAGGCGGCGAGTGGAGCGAGACGTGGTCGTCGCGAAGCCCAAGCGCCGCACGCTCGAGCAGGCTGGGGAGGAGTACATAGACCACCTGGAGACGGTGATGGAGCGCAAGCGAACGACGATCCAGGACTACCGGGGCTATCTCCGAGGCCACTTCGCCCCGTACTTCGGCGATCGACAGATCGAAAAGATCGACCCCGATTGGGTTGCTGCCTACCTCCGGCGGAAGCTTGAGCAGGGCTACGCCTCGAAGACGATCCAGAACCACCTCAACTTCCTGCATGGGATCTTTGCCTTCGCGGTGCGGCGCGGCTGGGTGTCGTCGAACCCCGTGGCGCTTGTCGATCGGCCGAAGAAGAACCGCTCGCCGCGGCGGCGGATCCGCTTCCTGCAGCCGAGCGAGCTTGACCGGCTGGTGGTCGCAGTCCCCGACGATGAGTTCGGGAAGGTGGAGCGGCCTCTCTACCTAGGGGCGGCGATGACCGGCCTCAGGCAGGGCGAGTTGCTCGCCCTGCGCTGGGTCGACATCGACTGGGTGGCGGGCCGGATCCGGATTGCGGAGAGCCTCAGCCGCCGCGAGCTCGACACGCCGAAGTCGCATGAGGGGCGCTCGGTGCCGATGGCCGACCGACTCGCCCACGAGCTCGAGCGGCACTTCCAGCGCTCCGCCTACCAGGCCGACAACGATCTGGTCTTTTGCCATCCGCACACCGGCCGGACCCTTGAACCCTCGACCGTTACGAAGCGCTTCAAGCGCGCCCTCAAAGGCGTCGGGCTGCGTGAGCTCACCTTCCACGAGCTGCGCCACACCTTCGGCACCCAGATGGCCGCGGTGGGGACCCCGCTTCGGGCGATCCAGGAATGGATGGGTCACGCCGACGCGAAGACGACCGAGGTCTATCGGCACTACGCACCCGACCCCACAAACGGCGCGGCCCTCGTCGCGCGCGCCTTCGGGAACGGCTTGCCAAACGGGCGAGGAGAGGCGTCGGGCAGTGCAGGTATCAGTCCGGAGGACCAGTCGACGCCGGTGGGCCCCCATCACCCAAGTAGCCCGTTGCCGCCGTCCAGCTGAAGGGCTTGAACCACGCTTCCAAGCGCTGGTCCGCGACGCCCATCTGGTGGCTGATCTCGGACTGACCCGCGAGCGCGGCGTCAGCTGGCTCGCTCATCTCGAAGAGATTGAGGACGTCGTCATCTTCGAAGAGCTCAAAGAGCGAGCGGAACTCACCAGCGGCCTGCTTGGCTTCGCCCTCGGTGAGCTCGCCCGTTTCGACCTGCATCGCAAGCCAAGCCTCTCCCTCGCTCATCAGCTCGACCGCGAGCAGCTCTTCGGCCACGCAACCCGCCGGCTCGCCCGCTGAGAGCCGCGCCATCAGTGCCACCGCCGCAGCGAAGAGCTCCAGGGCGATCCCCGCGTCCATGGCCTTAGCAAACGCCGGCGGGACGACCTCAACGGCGTGTTCGGCGCCTTCCCCGTTGTGGATTGCGAAGCGGAACTCGTCGACGAGGATGGCGCCCCCGGCGAGCAGTGCCGCCCGGGCGTGAAGATCATCGATGACTTGAGGCAAGAAGTGCAGGACGCCACGACCAACCTCGCCGTGAAGCGCCAGGTACTGCTCGGCGGCATTTCGGAGGAGGGGCCTCTCGGTGGGTAGGTCTCCTAGAAGGATCAGCCCAGCCGCGTTCAGTTGACCGAGGCGAGTCTCGACGACGCCCTGGTGCACACCGAGATCGGATGCGAGCTCAGCAGGGTCAAAGGGCCGTTCTCCCCAAGCCCTGAGCGCCCTCAGGACCGGGGCCGTCTCTTCGAATCTCATCTCGTCACCTTCTCGGGAAGTTACCCCGCTGTTGTGTGTGGCCACGAGCCGCCAATCCGTGCGCAGCGCAAAAGGGGCCCCAGGTTCCAAGCCACCGACCTGAGCCGGTACGGGTCTCCTGGTTGTGGTCCAGGAGGTCGCCGGTTCGAGACCGGTCGCTCACCCTCCTAGAAACGGCATCAGAAAGCCAAATCAGGGCCGGGGAAGCTGCCCTTCCCCGGGGGTGCATGGAGTTGGTCCAGGCGGTCGGAGCCCGGATTTGGCATCAGCAAGCCGAATCCCGACCCCACGAGCGGCTACCAAGCGGCATTCAGGCACGGAACCGGCATAGTTGGGATGGATCCGACGACGAGTTCACTCCAGCCAAGGTACTGGCGGGATGGCCGGGAAGCGTAAGCCGGAGTGGAGTCGGGCTTGACCTTCCCGCTCGGTCGCAGTCGCGAATGAGTTCTCGGTCCGTGGCACCAAGGGCTTGAGGGTCGTCGATGTATCGGTGTTTCCCACGATGACCGCAACCAACCCGTGGTGACGGTCCTGATGGTCGCGGAGTGCGGCGCAGACTTGATCCGCCAAGTTGGGTAGGGCCCGATCCCTTGTGTGTAGTTCGCAGCGATTGCCACCCCGGAGGCAAGCTACGCGTGGAAATGCGGGCTTGACATATCGGTTTGCGAAGGTACAGTTGTCGAATAGGACGATACGCGCAAGGAGGAGCAGTGCCGATGGGCAGCCGAACACCAGAACTTGAGCGCTCCGAGTCGCAAGCGTCAGTCGAGACCGCCTGGAATCTCCCTCCGGAGTGGTTCACCTCGCCCGAGATCTTCGCTTTGGAGAAGGAGCACATCTTCAGGCGTTCCTGGAACCTGGTCGGGCGCACCGACCAGATCGCCGAGGTCGGCGATCGATTTTCCTTCACGCTCCACGACGAGCCGGTGCTCGTGGTTCGCGCGAGCGAGGACAAGGTCAGGGCCTTTGCCAATGTCTGTCGGCACCGCAGCCACCGTGTCGACGTCGAGTGCAAGGCGAGCCGGACGATCCGCTGCCCGTATCACGGCTGGGCCTACGAGCTCAACGGCCAGCTCCGCAAGGCCAAGGGAATGGACGGAGCCGAAGGGTTCGATGTGGCTGACTTCCGCCTCCACGAGTTCCACTGCGAGACGCTCGGCCCGTGGATCTTCGTAGCCCTCGAGGACCCGCCACCCTTCCAGGACGTCTTCGCTCCCGTCATCGCCGCCAGCGAGAACCACTTCGCCGCCGACCTGGAGTACCGAGGGACCCGCAAGTGGGAAGCTCCGATCAACTGGAAGGCGTTCACGGACAACTTCGACGAGTCCTACCACCTGCCCTACATCCACTCCTACAGCCTGGAGCAGGTGATCGATTGGCAGGACGAGTGGAAGGACAAGTGGGGCCTCGGCTACTACGGCCTCGAGCCCTACCCGCGCGGGCCCGGGGCCCGCATGGCAGGTGCGATCGGCGGCGTGGGGGATTACCGACGGCTGAAGCCCGCTATTCCAACGTTGACCGAGAAGCAGCAGGTCGGTTACACGATCTTCTGGGTCTGGCCGCTCACGATCATCTTCTTCATGCCCGACGGGATGATCGCCGTGAGCCTGCGACCGACCGGTCCCGAGACACTCGAGGACACATGGTCCTGGTGGATGCCGCCCGCCGCGGACTCAAAGGAGAAGCTCCTTCAGGGCATCCTCATGCACTTCGGCCACATCATCAACGAGGAGGACACCGAGGCGATGATTCACGTCCAGGAGGGACTGCGATCTCGCTATGCCGAAGCCGGCAGGTACGCCCCGAACCTCGAGGACACTCTCCATCACTCCCACAAGATCCTGCGCAGCCATCTGCTGCCGCTCCTCAGCACGAACGGGCACGCAGGCGGCAACGGTAACGGTTCCCGGTGAGCGTGTTCGCCGCGCCGCAGGACCTGGAGACACACCTCGTGGAGGCTATCCAGAGTTTCATGGAGTCCGCAGCGGGAGAACGGGCCGCCGCAGCGGCTCGGGAAGCCGACGCCGGGTCCGTCATCGCCCTCCACGTCGCCGATCCGGACATCGCGGTCTGGATCGATCTGGATACCCGAAAGGCCGGTGCGGGCCGGGCTGAGGATCCGGCGGCCGAGGTGCTGGTGGACGCGGACGATCTGCACCACCTCGCTCTCAATCAGCTGGCTCCGGTCCACATCGCCAAGGCGATCGAGGAGAGGAGGCTGGATGCAAGTGGCGCGTTCGAGCTGCCGCTGGCGCTGCTCGCCTCGCTCGACGCGCTCGGCGAGGAGTGGCGACGCTCGCTCGAGAAGGCCGGCCGAGAGGACCTGATCGAGTTGACCGCGCCACCCGCGGCGGAAACGTACGCGGTCGAGACGACGCTAGTTCGCCAGGGGCACAAGCCGCCCTGGGCGGGCAAGGGGAAACGAGCCGTCAGCCACTCGACGCGCAGGGAAGAGGAACGCGCCGCCGGATAGGCTGCGAGCGCGTGCCGCTGACCCATGGTCCTCTTACCGTTCGCCCCCGCTGATGCAGGGGCTCGACGACGTCGACAGGGCGATCATCTCCCAGCTCCAGGAGGACGGGCGTCGTTCGTTTCGCTCGATCGCCGGTTCGCTGGGGGTATCCGAGGCAACCGTGCGCTCACGCGTGCGGCGCCTCCAAGACCAAGGGGCGATGCGGATACTGGCCTTTGTCGATCCGTACCGATTCGGCTACCAGGTCAGTGCCTCGGTGCAGCTCCGGGTCGACCCCGAACACCACGACGAGGTTGTCGCCGCTCTGGCCGAGTGGAACGAGATCGTCTACCTGAGCTCGACGACGGGACGCTCGAACGTCTACGCCCATCTGATCGCGGACAGCAGATCCGCTCTGCTTCGCAGCCTCACCGATGGGCTCGCCCAGTTGCCCGGGGTCGAGGTCGAGGAGACGATCCTCGAGCTCGAGATTCACAAGGCGCGCTACATCTACACGGGCGACTCCGGACGGCGCAGCGCGGACTGAGTGATGCGCGGCACGCGGCTGGGAGCTACTCGGATGTAGTCAATGGGGCGCGCGCTTGAATCCCACTCCACGGACGGTTCGCCATTTCATCGACGGAGCATGGCGGGAAGCGGACTCCGGACGTACGGTTGAAGCCTCGAGCCCGGTGGACGGGCAGGTGATCGGCACAGTGGCGGACGGCGACCGCGAGGATGCTCGGCGCGCCGTCAGCGCGGCGCGGGCGGCGTTCGATTCCTGGAGCGGCCGCACGGCCTACGAACGAGCCGAGGTGCTTCACCGCATTGCGGACGTGTGCTCGAGCCGGAGGGACGAGCTCGCGGAAACGCTCACCCACGACCAAGGGAAGCCGCTGCTGGCCGAGGCCTACCCCGAGGTCGACGATCTGATCGGCTACTGGACCATGGCCGCCGAGGACGCGGTTCGCCTCGAGGGGTCGTTGCCACCCAGTCGCAACCCGGGAACGATGGCGCTCTTGGTGCGCCGCCCGCTGGGCCCCGTGGCTGTGATCACGCCCTGGAACTGGCCTTACACGATGCCCGCACAGGTAGTGGCCCCGGGACTGGCGACGGGGAACACCGTGGTCTGGACGCCGGCCCCGTCGACCTCGGTCTGCAGTGAGCTGCTGATGGAGTGCATCGTCGAGGCCGATCTCCCGCCGGGCGTCTGCAACTTCGTGACGGGGCCTGGGCCGGAGGTCGGCGACGAGATCGCCGGACATTCGGACGTGGCCGCTGTGGCGTTCGTCGGTTCGACGGCCACTGGCCGCTCGGTCGCCGCTCGCTCCGCGGGCAAGACTCAGCTCCTCGAGCTCGGGAACAACGGGCCGATCGTCGTGATGGACGACGCGGAGGTCGAGTCGGCCATCGAAGGCGTCCTCGTCGGTGCGTTCCTGTGCGGAGGCCAGAGTTGTGCCGCAGCAGAGCGGATCCTGGTTCACGAGACGATCCACGAGGAGCTCGTGGGGGGCTTGCTCGACGCGGTGACCCGAGAGGTCCGGCTGGGGGACCCGTTCGCGGAGTCCACCACGATGGGTCCATTGAACAACGAGGCGGTCGCAGAGAAGATGGACGCGCACGTCCGTGATGCGGTCGAGACGGGAGCGACCGTGCTCGTCGGAGGAGAGCGAGCGGGCCGGTTCCCTACCGACCTCTACTGGCAGGCGACCATTCTCGACAATGTGGATCCGGGGTCCGTGGTCGCTCGCGAAGAGACATTCGGCCCGGTCGCGCCGCTGATCAAGATTCGCTCTCTCGAAGACGCCATCGAATCCACGAATGCCCTCGACTACGGATTGCTCTCGGCGATCTACACACGCGATCTGGGCACGGGACTCCGGTTTGCGGAAGGAGTTCGTAGCGGCGTCGTCAACATCAACGAGTCTTCGAACTACTGGGAAACGCAACTTCCGTTCGGGGGACGCGCCGGCACCAGCAGCGGGGTGGGGCGAGTTGGAGGGCGGTTTGCGGCTGAGCAGCTGACCGAGCTGCAGACGGTGATCGTCTCGCCGGCCAAGGGCTGAGCCGTTTCGGATGGTCGGTCTCGGCTTCGGTCTCGCCTCCTCGATCTCGTGGGGCATCTCGGACTTCCTTGGAGGCCTGACCACCCGTCGGATGCCGCTCCCGCTGGTCACGAGCCTTTCGCAGTCCCTAGGGCTCGTGGGCCTCGGGGTGGCGTTGCTCGTCGTGGCTCCAGAGCCGCCGATCGGACGTGACGCGTGGGTAGCGGCGGCCGGCGGGATCTTCGTGGCCCTGGCGATCACGTCCTTTTACGGCGGTCTCGCGAGCGGTCAGATGAGCGTGGTCGCACCCGTTTCGTCCGTAGGCATCGCGATCCCGATCATTGTGGGCCTGGTCACCGGGGACGATCCGGCCCCCGTCCAGCTATTGGGAATCCTGGTCGCTGCGTCCGGGGTGATCTTCGTGTCTCGCGCCACAATCGCTGATGCTGAGGCATCCCGATCGCACGCGCGGCATCATGCTCGCGCTTGTCGCGGCCGTCTGCTTCGGCGGCTACTTCGTCGCCATGGACGCGGTCGCCGAGTCCGACCTGCTTTGGGTGCTTTTCATCGCTCGCACCGCCACGATGGCCGTACTCCTGAGCGTGGTGGTATGGACCCGGCCGCCGCTCTCCAGCGCCTCGGGGGCGGTTCCGGGCTTGGTCGGTATCGGGATCTTCGACCTCGCCGGCAGCGCCGCATTCCTGGTGGCGGCGTCGGAGGGCCTGCTCAGCCTGGTCTCGGTCCTCGGCTCGCTCTACGCGGTCGTGACGATCCTGCTGGCGCGGTTCATTCTCAAAGAGCGCATCAACCACTGGCAGCGGACCGGTGTCGCGTGCGCCATGGCCGGCGTTGCGATGATCGCGCTGGGCGCATGACGCGCTTAACGTGGGTCCCGGTCGCAGCCGCCGCGCGGGCTCCGTTCTAAGGCGGGTCCGTTTCGGGCAAAGGGCGATCCCAATCGGCTGGCCGAAAGCGCCCGTGAGGGGTGCCGCCCAGCATCAGCACGATCGTCGGACTGGAGAGCGCGCGCGCCGAGCGGACCACGTGACCACCGACCGCCAGCAGATCACCTTCCTCCACCATGAGGTCCTGGCCGTCCACCGTGAACTCGGCCCGGCCTCTGAAGACGAAGTAGACCTCCTCCTGGTCCCCGTCTTCGCGCTCATCGTGCTCATTGATCAGAAGCTGCCCACTGTCGGCCTCGTTGCTGTTGATGCCGAAGGACGTCACGTCCAGGTGGTGGCGGATGGAGTGCCAGCGCGTACCGAATCCCGGCTCATCCGTATAGCTCTCCCAGAAGGACTCGCCGTGCGCGGTGGGGATCTCGGTCAGAGGTGCATGGCGCCATTCGGTCTTCTTCATCCGTCGGCCTTTCGTGATCGATCGGTTTCGTCGGGGGCGGCGCGGAATCGTGGACCTTGGGCGAGCACCGGCTCCAGGAGCCCTTTTTCGATGTATCCGGGAATGATCTCGGCACGGACCTCGTCAGGCTCCTGGCCGTCGTACCCAAGGCGCCGTCGCACCTCCGGATGCATGTAGTAGCCGCCGGCGATCACCAGGCAAAGGGCCACGTATGCCTCAGGATCCGTCGCCTCTACGTTCGCGAGAAGCTGACCAGTTGGCTCCGTGTTGCTTAGGGCCCTGAGAACCGGCTCCCTCAAATCGGGGCGGACTCCCAACACGCGATCGAGCTGAGCTCCGGCGACGCCGACTTCACCGGCGCTGGGCATTCCGGATGCGGCTGGGATCATCAGTTCGGCCAGCTCGGCCAGCTTCTCACGGGCCCCGTCAGCGAGGCCGGATCGGTCGCGCCACGCGCTCAAACAGGGACCTTCTGGTTGGTTCGTTCCGCAATCAGGTGATCCACCGCGCGCGATGCAAATGCCGCGATGGTTGAGGCTGGGTTGGCCGCGCCGGAGGTCGGGAAGACGCTCCCATCGACCACGAACAGGTTCGGGACATCGTGCGAGCGGCCCCAGCCATCGACCACCGAGGACGAGGGATCCTTTCCCGCCCTGGCGGTCCCGAGGGGGTGCCAGCCGGCGTCGCGGACGAGGCTCTGACGCTCGACGTGACGCGCGCCCGCAGCGAGAAAGGACTCTTCGGCTCGCTCGACATTGAACTCAAGCAAACGCCGGGCCTCTTCGCTGAGGCGATACGTCAGCTTCGGCGCCGGAAGACCGGAGCTGTCCGTAAGTCCATCGGCCAGCGTCACCCGGTTGTCTGGGTCCGGAAGGTCCTCGCCAAAAATCCCCCAGTTGACTCCACGGCCCAATCGCTCCCGCACGAAGCGATGATGGCCCGATCCCCAGACCGGGGCGACCTGAGGATTGGTTGGGACGGCGGCGCTGAGAGGACCTCCGGTCGGGTAGAGACTCCATTTGGCTCCGCGCACGAAGCCCCGGGACGCATCGGTCTCGTAGAACTCGTAGGAGACGATCTTGGCGCCCCAGTGCCCGTTCCACCCGCGAAGATCCTCGTCGAAGTACCCACAGACGTTGGCGAACGGGTGCATCATCAGTCGGCGTCCTACGAGTCCGCTCCCGTTCGCGAGTCCATCCGGAGAGCCGGGCGTAGCGGACAGCAGAAGGAGCCGTGGCGTCCCGATGGCGCTTGCCGCGAGCAAGATCACGTCCGCGCGCTGGCGATGCTCGCTCCCGTCGGGAAGCAGGTACTCGACGCCGGTGGCGCGGCCGCGGCCATCAAGGACAACTCGGTGGGCCCGCGCTCCGGTCACCAGCTTCGCACCGTGCTCGACGGCTTCAGGGAAATGGGTCCGATCCGTCGAGGCCTTCGCCCCCTCTGGGCATCCGTGCTGGCAGGTGGACCATTGTGCGCAGACGCGGCGGCCGCCCGCGGGAACCGAGAGAACTGAGTTCGTGCCCGGCCACCAGTGCCATCCCAGTTGGGCGTGCGCCCGAGCCACCCGTGTCGCGGCCGGCCCAATCGGAAGCGGGGGGTGGGGGGGATCCGCGCCCGGGGGCAGCGAAGGATCGCCGCCGAGGCCAGAGGCCCCGAATTCGATGTCCACTTTCTCGTAGTGCGGCGCCAGGTCGCCGTAGGTGAAGGGCCAATCGTCGGCGACCCCGTCGAGCGTTCGAACCCGGAAATCCGAGGGGCGCAGCCGGCACCAATCCCCCGCGTACATGATCAGGCTGCCGCCGACACCGCACCACATCAGCGCCTCGATATCCGAATCCGATTCCTCGATGGGGTAGTCGGCTGCACGGCCGCGGAGGCTCGGTCGGTTGGCCCACTCCCGGCCGATCAAGAGCTCGTACTCGGGTCGGGGTGCGGGGAACTCTGCTAGCTCGCTCCAGTCCCCCTGCTCGAGGCACACGACCGAGCACCCTGCTTTCGCCAGCCGCAGCGTCGCGACGCCGCCGGCGCAACCCGCCCCGACGACTAGCGCGTCGACGCGCGGGATCTCCCCGTCGCCAGCGGCCTCCTTAGCGGACACGGAAGTGATCCAGGACCATGGCCCACTCCGCCGGCCAGGATTCGGGCTCGACGAAGCCTTCCGTGTCCCGAATGACGCTCAGGTTCTCGGCGATGTCCTCGGGCGTGAGCGGCCCCTCGCGTTCAGGATGCTTGAAGATGCCCTGGGTGCGGGCCGTGAATAGACGCGCCACGGTGCCGGCGCCGACCGACCACACCTCGCCGTTGAGCTCGCATTCGTCCGAAGCCAGATAGACGACCGCGGGGCTGATCAGATCCGCCTGGACGCTGGCCTCCGTCACTTCGTCGTACTCGGAGAGCTGCGCGTCGGCTGCCATCCGGGTTTGAGCCATGGGAGCGACCGCGTTGACCCTGATGTTGTGGCGCGCCGCCTCGTGCTGGAGCACGCTCAGCAGGCCGATGATGCCGCCCTTTGCGGCGCCGTAGACGCTGGCGCCCAGGTTCCCGAAGGTCGCGACGCCCGAGGTGGTGAAGATGATCCTCCCGCTCTGCTGCGGGATCATCGCTCGGTACGCGGGCTGGCTGACGTAGAAGGCGCCGCCCAGATGGACGTCGAGGATCTCACCTATCTTGTGCAAATCGAGCTTCGCGAACGACGAGAGCTGGAGGTTGCCGGCGTTGTTGACCAATATGTCCAGCCGCCCGAACTCGTCAAGCGCCTTCGCGACGATCGCCTCGCCGCCCTCGGGTGTGGCGACCGAGGAATGCTCCGCCATGGCGATGCCGCCGGCCTCCCGAATCTCCTTGACGACGGCGTCCGCCGGCTGCGTATTGGCGCCGGATCCCTCGACCGAGGCCCCAAGGTCGTTCACCACCACCTTAGCCCCGCGCTCCGCCAGCGCGAGCGCGTGACTGCGTCCGATTCCGGCGCCGGCACCGGTGACGATCGCAACCTTGTCCTCAAGCGAGATCACGCCTCCTCCTTCAGCTTCGCGAGCACATCGAACAGCTGATCGGGGTCGCCGCCCAACAGCGACGCCTGGGGGTGGGTGACGCCGCAGGCGACCATCGCCCGCAGTCGGGCGAGGCAGCGATCCGGAGGCCCGGCGATCGCGAGGGCGTCCACGATGTCGTCGCCGATCGCGGCGGACATGGCGCGGACGCCGCCCTCGCCCAGGGCGTCGCGGATCGGCTGGGCACCGGCGGGGTCCAGCCCGTTCGATTCCAGCACCTTCTCGGCGTTGGGCTCGGTCAGGATGAAGCCGAGCGTCGGCCGCACGCGTGCGGCCGCGGCCTCGGCGTCTTCGTCCACTGAGACCAGGGCCTGACAGGCGACGTCGAACATCTTGCCGGGATCGCGTCGCTCCATGCTCTGCCCGATCGCGCCGCGGAGGAACTGCTCGGACCCGCAAGGTAAGTAGATCCCGTCCGCGATCTCGCCGGCCAGGGCGCACATCTTCGGGCCGGTGGCCGCCAAGTAGACCGGCAGCTCCTCGCGGTCGGGCTTGAACCCCAGGCGCGCGCCGTCGGACGTGAACTTCCTGCCGTGGTGCTCGGGTGCCTCGCGAGCAAGAAGGCTGCGAATCAGCTCGACCGATTCGCGCGCCGCGGCGAGGGGACGTGAGGTGTCGAAGCCCAAGCTGGCGATCCCGTCACGGGCGCCGATGCCGATGCCGCAGAGAGCCCGTCCGCCCGAGGCGTCGTCGAGAGTGGAGAACGACGCCGCGAGCTGCGAAGGGTGCCTCGTGTAGGGGTTGACGATGCCCGTGCCGAGCAGTACGCGCTCGGTGGACACCGCGATCGCCGTCAGGGCTACGAAGGCGTCGCGCGCCAGCAGCGACTCCGCAATCCAGACCGAGTCCACGCCCCGGCGCTCGGCGGCCTCGGACAGATCGGCCATCTCGCCGACGGTCTGGCCCCCGGCGAACCAGATCCCGGTGCGCAGGGGCGCCGCTACTTGAACCACTGCCCCAGCTCGATCTGCACCCCGGTGTTGGAGGCCGGATGGACGAAGACCACGTGGACCTCCGAGTACACCTCGCCGCGCCAGGGGTAGTCCTTCAGGATCAGGGGCTCCTCGCTGACGAACTGCAGCCCCTGCGCCTTCATGTGCGCGATCGCGGCGGTCAGGTCGTCGGTCTTGACATTGATTTCGGAGATCCCCTCGCCGCGATTCTCGAGCAGCTTCGAGACGGGCCCGCTGCCGCTGTGATCGCTGACCAAGGCGATGTGGAAATCGCCCACCCAGATGCCCCCCATGTCGATGTCGATGCCTTTCTGGGGGAACGACTCGATTCCGTCCACCTCGCCCTTCAGTGCCTCGCCCATCCTTTCGGCCGCAGCGCCAATGTCGTTCACGGCCACCGTGATCTCTTGGATGCTGAAGTTCGGCTCAGCCATTCAATCCTCCGTTCGTTCGACTTGTCGGGTTCAGCTGGTGGCGGAGCCGGCGGCCGCCTCGAACTCCGAGCGCAGCTCACGCCGGACCACCTTCCCGTATGCGTTTCGCGGCAGCTCCTCGCGCACCACGACGCGCGCCGGGGCCTTGTTCGCCGCGACGTGCTCCCGGCAGTGGCGCGCCAGCGCTGTTTCGTCGACCGTGGCTCCTTCAGTTGGAACGACGAACGCGACGGCTTCCTGCCCTAGGACCGGATGGGAGACCCCGACGACGGCCGCCTCGCGTACGTCGTCGTGCTCGAGGAGCACCGATTCGATCTCCGCCGGGTAGAACTTGAAGCCGCCGCGGTTGATGCGCTCCTCGTTCCGGCCGACGACGTGGACCAAGCCCGTCTCGTCGCGAATCGCCTGGTCGCCCGTCATCAGCCATCCGTCGCGCAGCCGCAACGCGGTCTGCTCGGGATTTCGGAAGTACTCACGCATCTGGCCGGGTGCGCGCATCCAGAGCTCGCCCTCATCCCCGTCGTGCAGGTCCGATCCGTTTGCGTCGACGATGCGGATCTCGGTGGGCGGGATCGGCCGGCCGATGGCCTCCGGCGCCCGCTCGATGTCATCGCCGAAGTTGAGAGTCTGACCCGTGCCGCTTTCGTTCAGGCCGTACCAGTTGGCGATGCCCACCCCCGGCCACCGGGCTCGCATTCGCTTATAGAGCGGAGCCGCGAAGGCGGAACCGCCCGAAGTCATCGCCTGGAGGTTCGGCGGAGGCTCGGTCTCGGGCAGGTCGCACATCATCGCGAAGTGGGGTGGCGCGCCGTTGTAGACCGTGGCCCCCTGCTCGTGCATGCGGCGCTCGGACCGGGCCGGGTCGAACCGTCGCCCCTCGTAGAGCAGGCGACAGCCTGAGAATGCCGCTGAGTACAGATTCTCGATCAGGCTCGCCGCGGTGTACAGCGGGATCGGAGACTGCAGGACGTCATCCGGGCCGAGGTCCCTTCCCCCACGGGGAAGGGAGTAGATGGTCCTCGTGGCGCGCTCGGCGTACTGCACGACCGCACCCTGGCTCCAGATCGCACCCTTGGGCCGGCCCGTGGACCCCGAAGTGAATGCGATGAACGCATCGTCCTCGGCACGGCCCTCGTGCGCGACCGACCCGTTGCCGGCGACGTCCCGCGGATCGCAGCTGCTCGGGGTGCCGCTGACGCCCCTTCTGTTGACCGGCCAGAGGTGGATCAGGGATCGGTCCGGCGCGGGCATCCAATCCAGCAGCCGCAGCGCCCCGAGGCCCTGTGGACCGAGGTTCTCCGCGACCTGCCTGGAGGCCAAGATGGCCCGAGGCTCGGTCTCGGTGATGATCCGCTTCGTCTCTGCGGCGGTGGAGCGGTCATCCAGTGCGACCGCAATGGCCCCGAGCTTGAAGGACGCGTGCAGAGCGCACGCGAAGAGGGTCGCATCGTCGTTGCTCATCCAGAGCAGGATCCTCTCGCCGCGCAGCTCGCCAAGCTCCGCGCGCAGCCATCCCGCAACGGCGTCGGCGCCGCGGCCCCAATCGGCGAACGTGAGGGCGGCCGAGGTCGCCTCCACACCCACCTGGTCGGGCGTTTCGCTCACGCGCTGGTCCAGGAGCGCGGCCACTGACATTCCGCCCGCCTGCTCGAGGGTCGTGCGATCGAGCCTCATGGCTATCGGAAGGCCGCGATCCCGGTCACCGCGTTGCCCACGACTAGCTTATGAATCTCCGCGGTGCCCTCGTAGGTGAGCACGGACTCAAGATTGTTGGCGTGACGCATGACCGGATACTCGAGCGTGATCCCGTTCGCTCCCAGGACGGTTCTGGCTTCCCGCGCGACCCCCAGCGCCGCGTTCACGTTCGCGAGCTTGCCGAGGCTGACCTGCTCCGGCCGGATCTGACCCGCGTCCTTGAGGCGGCCGAGTTGCAGCGCAAGGAGATGGCCGCGGGAGACCTCGACCACCATCTGGGCGAGCTTGGCCTGGGTCAGTTGGTAGGCCGCGATGGGCTTGTCAAAGGCCTCTCGGCCGAGGCTGTATTCGAGCGCAGACTCAAAGCAGGATCTGGCCGCTCCGATTGCGCCCCAGACGATGCCGTAGCGCGCCTCGTTCAGGCAGGAGAGCGGTGCGCCCAGGCCCTGCGCCTGCGGCAGCAGCGCATCGGCCGGCAGCCGGCAGCCGTCGAGCACGAGCTCGGAGGTGACCGAAGCCCTCAGGGACAGCTTCCCCTTTACCTCGTTGGCGCTGAAGCCCGGCGTGTCCGTGGGCACCACGAACCCGTGCACGCCCTCGTTCGCCCTCGCCCAGACGATCGCGACCTCGGCGATGGAGCCGTTGGTGATCCACATCTTCGTCCCATCGAGGACCCAGTCCGAGCCGTCGCGTCGCGCGACCGTTCGCATGGCGGCTGGATCGCTTCCGGCGTCGGACTCGGTCAGGCCGAAGCAACCGATCGCTTCACCGCGGGCCATCCGCGGCAGCCATTCGTTCTTCTGCTCGTCGGAGCCGTACCGCCAGATCGCGAACATGGCGAGAGATCCCTGCACCGACACCAGGCTGCGCAGCCCGCTGTCACCTGCCTCGAGCTCCAGGCAGGTGACCCCGTACGCAACCGCGCTGGAGCCCGCACAGCCGTAGCCGGTCAGGTGCATTCCCAGCAGCCCCAGCTTTCCGAGCTCACGGGCGACCGCGGGATCCAGGGTTCCCAGCTCGTACCACTCGGGCACGCGCGGCAGCAGCTCCGCCGAAACGAACGTCCGCACGTTGTCGCGGATCATCAGTTCCTCGTCGTTCAGCTGGCCGTCCACCGAGAGGAAGTCCCTCGTGTCGACCCGGTTCCTGGCGCGCTCGGCGGTTGCCACGCGGCGAGTCTTGCGAACGAGCGTTGGAAAGTCAAGAGAGCGATGTCGCTTTTTTATTCGGTGTAGTGTTCGGGGCAGATGCCGGACGAGCAGAGCATCGAGCGGGTGGCGGTCGTGGGCGGAGGCCTGATGGGCTCCGGGATCGCGGAGGTATGCGCCCGCGCTGACCTCGATGTCGTCCTGGTCGAGCAGGACAGCGAGGCGGCAGCCGCTGCGAAACTGGCCTTGGAGTCCTCCATCGAGGAAGCCGTCCAGCGCGCGAAGCTGTCGCCCGAGCGCGCCGAAGCCGCCTTGGGCCGCGTCGTCGCATCCGATGACCTCGCCGATGTCGAGGGCTGCAATGCCGTGATCGAGGCCGTGGTGGAGAACGAGGACGTCAAGCGCGAGGTCTTCGCGGAGCTCGACTCCCGCCTCCCGGATGCGAAGTTCCTCGCAACGAACACCTCGTCGGTGCCGATCACCAAGATCGCTGCCGCGACGCGCCGGCCCGAGAGTGTTCTCGGCCTTCACTTCTTCAACCCCGCCCCCGTCATGCCCCTGGTCGAGGTCGTCAACTCCATCGTGACGGCGCCCGAGACGTTGGAGGCTGGCCGCGAGTTCGTGACCGGCCGCCTCGGGAAGGACACGATCGATTCCCAGGATCGCCCGGGTTTCGTCGTGAACGCGCTCCTCGTGCCCTTCCTGCTTTCCGCCATCCGAATGTACGAGTCCGGGTTCGCCTCCAGGGAGAGCATCGATCGCGGCATGATCCTCGGATGCGCGCATCCGATGGGCCCCCTAGCGCTCTCGGACTTGATCGGCCTTGACACCCTGGTCGCCGTGGCGGAATCCCTGTACGAGCAGTCGCGCGACCCGGCGGCTGTCGTGCCGCCGATCGTGAACCGAATGGTCGAGTCCAAGCAGCTGGGCCGCAAGTCGGGGCGCGGGTTCTATGACTACGACTGAGGGGCCGAGGAGCCTCGAGGGCCAGGTCGCCTTGG
>WHSP01000091.1:16985-17306 GCA_009380025.1 Gemmatimonas sp.
CTTGGTGAGCGGCGCCGCACGCGGGATCGGCAGGGCGGCCGCGGAGCGGCTCGCGCAAGACGGCGCGCGCGTCATGCTGGCCGACATCCAGGAGCCCGAGTCGGCGCTGCCGGCGGGAGATGGGGATCGCCTCGCCTTCACCCGGCTCGACGTAACCGACCCCTCTGCCTGGGATCAGGCCCTTGGGGAGACCACTGAGGCTTTCGGCCGACTCTCGATCCTCGTCAACGCCGCCGGGATCCTCGAGATCGGCTCGATCGACGGGATCTCGCTCGTGGATTGGCGCCGGACGATGGCAGTCAATCTCGACGGTGTCTTCCT
>WHSP01000092.1 GCA_009380025.1 Gemmatimonas sp.
CTCGACTCCCAGGCGCTGCGCGAGCGACGCGACCAGCACGATCCCGGCATCGCACACGACCCGCTCATCGTCAAACACGACCTCCACGCCGTCCAGTCCGACCGGCTTGTCATCCTGCACCACGAAGGTGACCTCCTGACCGCAGGCCCCGGCTGCCCGATACAGCCGCTTTTTGCCTGCTCAGGAGGTCATTTTCGCGACCGACCCGGACGGATCAGGCGGGCGGTTCGGTGGATTGAGGCTTAGCAGTCACTTGTTGTCGAATCCCTGCGAGTCTCCTGTGTTCCGACCCAGCAACCCGATGATCGTCAGAGCCGCGAGCGCCGAGATGACTAGTGAGACGGGTTGAGAGGCGTGGGCAAGGCTCTTGGCCAGCTCTGAGTTCGTAACTCCGAGGGCGTTCGGCCCGCTGAGGGCGGCAAGGTCAACCGGACCAAGCCCATGATTAAGTAGCGCACCAACCAGGGTGACGCCCACGGCCCCTCCGAGTTGTCGAGAGAACTGGGTGCTGCTCGTTGCGACCCCGAGGTAGTCTCGGGGCGCTGCGTCTTGGACCAATGCCAGAAGGGTCTGTAGGAGAGTCCCGATCCCGAACCCGCCCACGGCAGAAACGGTCGCGATGAAAACCACCGATGTCGCCGGATCGACGAAAGCCATGCCCAGGAAACCCAGAGATGCAATGGGCGGCCCTAAGCCCAAGACCAAACGATAGTCGCCTGTCCGTGAAACATAGAGCCCGCTTGCGCTCGTCCCGGCGAACAACGCGCCCATCATTGGAACTAGAACAAACGCCGACCCAGCAGCAGAGGCGCTGAGTACGGCCTGCCACAACAGCGGCAGGAGCATCATTGCTGAAAAAAGGGCTGCGCCGACGAAGAAGCTCGCCGCGTTCGGGAAGATGAGCTGACGCAGGAATAGGAGCCCAGGTGGCACCAGAGGATTCTGTGTGGAGGTCTCACGCACAACGAAGCTGATGAAACCGAGCGTCATCAAGACCAGGCTCGGCGCGGTTAGACGAGAGAGATTGTCGGATTGGTCACCGGTCGAGCTCAGCGCGATCAGAGCGGCCGTCAGTGCGACGGCGAGAAGGGCGGCTCCAACATAGTCTGGCCCATAGTCGCGATGTGGCCGGTGCAGGCGTCGGAGTCGGGGGTACGCCATGCTAAGCGCCAGCAGACACAATGGCAAAGGCACAATGAAGGTCAGGCGCCAATGCCCGTGTTCACTCAGGAGCCCACCGATGAGCGGGCCGAGAAGCGCCGCTACCACGAAGTTCGCCCCGGCGAGGGCGTGCCACCGCGCTCGGTCGCGAGCTGGGATCAGGTCTCCGACGGTCACCATCGCGATTACGAGCATTGCTCCGGCACCTAACCCTTGAATCCCCCGTCCGACCATGAGTTCGACCAGATCGTGCGACGCGGCACACAGCCCCCCACCAAGCATGAACAGCGTTGCGCCGAGCACGAAGACCGGTGATCGGCCCCTAGCGTCGGTGATCTGGCCGGCGATGGGCATCGTCACAGTCACTGCGAGTCCGTAGACGGTGAACACCCAAGCGTAGTGCTCGAATCCGCCGATCTCCTCAATGATGTTGGGCAGGGTGGTCGCCAGGACCGTTTGGCTCAGCACTGCCACGAACATCCCGAGATAGGCGCCGTGGACGGCCAGCGCGTTGGTTCGATCGATCGTCGGACCCCGACTACCGGTCATCGGCGGACCGCCGATAGCTCGAGTGCGAGCCAGCCGCTCATCCTCGGCTTCAGGTACCCGATTTGCTCTTGCGCTCCGCCTCTGGTTGGTCCAAGACAAGCATCGCGGCAGAAAGCTCAGTCGCGGTGCTTGTGATGTCTCCCGCGATTTTCTCGATCCCCTGCGCGATCATCCGCTCTTTCGGGCCGAAGACGGAAAGCGCCAGGAGCTCGCCAGGGGACCATACGGGAGCTGCCACCGCTGTGCCTCCCGGGATCCGCGAGCCGTAGCTGACGGCCCAGCCTTTCGCCTGGACCTCGTCCAGCTCAGCCTTACTGGGTCGCCTCGGGGCCTTGTCGTCCCAGCCCTCGGGGCTGGTGTCCAGGGCGTCCCCAAAATCCGCCGGGTTTCCAAATACCCGCAGGATCTGGTCAGTTGCACCGTAGAAGATGGGCAACGGACGCACCGGGACAACCATTCGCAGCTCTTGGGGAGACTCCAGTTGCAGGATGCAGACGCGATAGCCCTCGCGCACCGCATGGAGACAGACGGTCTCGTTGGTCAGCTCTTGCAGGTGGCGCAGATAGGCGAGGGCTGCACGCCGCACGTCGGGGCGGGAACCGACAGTGCGGGCTAGCTGTGTGACCCGAGGACTCAGGCTGTAGAGCTTTGAATCCGGATCTTGCTCCAGATAGGAGCCGGCGACCAGCGTCGTGACCAGGCGATAGGCGGCCGCCGCGCTGATGTCGAGCCTGCGGGCGATCTCTCTCGCGCCAAGCGTTTGGGCATCGAGGAAAAGGTCGAGAACCCGTAGGGCGCGAGCAACACCCAGTAGTGGAACGTTCTGGTTCTCGCTGCGTGACACCTTCGCTCAGATCCTCCTGCTTGCGTGAGCCAGAAACATGTTATAGGCTGATACCGAAACATTATGTACCGGAGAACGGAACGCTAGATTGATTGGTGGTCGCCCACTTGACGGGCAACTCGTGCTTGACCTTGGCCAGGTCTACAACGGACCGTACTGCGCGTTTCTCCTCGGGCAGCTCGGTGCGCGCGTGATCAAGGTCGAGCAGCCAGGAGGGGACATCGTGCGCGAGCGGGTTCGCGGTCAGGACGACCCCTATCCCTTCCTGATGCTGAACTCGGACAAGGAGTCCGTGGTTCTGAATCTAAAAGATTCGGGCGACCGGCGGCTGTTTCTCCGCCTCGCCGAACAGGCCGACATTCTGATCGAGAACTTCTCCGTCGGGGTGATGGAGAGGTTGGGACTGAGCTGGGAGGAGCTGCACGAGCTCAATCCCCGATTGGTCTACGGGTCCAGCAAGGGATATGGGTCGGAAGGGCCGTACAGCACGGCTCCCGCGATGGACCTCACCGTGCAGGCCATGAGTGGAGTTTTGAGCGCCACCGGATATCCGGATATGCCACCCACAAAGGCGGGACCCGCGATCAGCGACTTCCTCGCCGCCGTACACCTGGCGGCAGGGGTTCTGGCCGCGCTATTCGAGCGCGAGAAGACCGGTGCCGGCTCGCTGGTGGAGGTATCGATGCATGAGGCGAGCGTGATGGCGCTCGCGAGCGCTCTGGGGGTCGTCGCGGACAGACCGGACCGTGAAATCCCTCCGCGGACAGGAAACAGGCACCCCGCGTTGTCGTTGGCCCCGTACAACGTTTATCCAGCCAACGACGGCTTCGTCGCGATCATCTGCGTCACTGATAGGCACTGGGTTCAGTTCGCAGAGCTCCTCGGCGGAGCAGACCTGGTCACCGACGCACGGTTTGATGACACGGTCGGCCGCGCTGAGCGCTACACCGAAGTCGACGGCATTGTGTCGGCCTGGACGCGAGACAAGAGCCGCGCGGAGATAGTAGAGCTGCTGAACGATGCGAGTGTTCCCTGCGCACCAGTCCTCAGCGCGGAGGAGGTTTACCGCGACCCTCACCTGAAGGCCAGGGGTGTATTCGTTGAATTGAGCCACCCGATACGGGGATCCATTCGCGTACCGGGATCCCCCATTCGAATGGGGGATAACCAGACGGTGCCCTCCCGGGTTGCCCCGACTCTCGGGCAGCACACCGACGCAGTCTTGGCGGAGCTTTGTCAGGTCGAGCCTGATCCCGATGTTCAGGGGGTCGAGCGATGAGCCGAGCACGGGAGCTAGGGGCCCCCCGAATAAGAGACGCTTGCACCGCGACACAGGGGGCAGTGATGTGACCGCAGCAGAGAGTTCTCTGCCTACGAGAAATGCCGAAGGCGCGAAACGGGGCCTGCACGCTCAATCGGCGCGAAATTCGAGGCGGAGTTGTTCCGGGCCCCCTGAGAAGGAGACGAGAGGTATGAGAGGTCGTAAGCGGAGTCGAAAGATGAGGGATTGCACGAGAAGTCGGTATCGAAGCCGGTTGCTCGCTGGGGCGCTGGCGCTGATCGGCATATTTGTGGTCGCAGCCGCCGGATGTGGCAGCGACGACAGCGAGTCTGACAGTGGCGGCGGAAACGCGGACATCACGGAAGCCCAGGCGATCGTTGACGAGAATCTCGCGGAAGTCGGCGACTTTAGTGGGCCGACGACAGTTCGCACCCCCCCGAAGAACAAGCATGTCCTGATAATCAACTGTGCGGGTGCGTCAGTAGGTTGCACGTCGCAGACGCGCAGCGCTGAAGAGGCCGCCAAGTCCCTCGGTTGGGAGACCACTGTCATTGATGGACAGGGTGACCCGAATCGCTATAACGACGCCATTCAGCAAGGAATTAGTCTAGGTGTCGACGGGATCGTGCTTGCCTCCATTGACCAGAGGCTCGTCCAGGATTCGCTCCGGGACGCGAAGGCCGCCGGCATAAATGTGGTTAGTCAGTGGTCGGGCAACATCGGACCCTCGGCCGAGTACATCGGTAAGGAAGATGCCGAACCTGGCCCGAACACGGTTGAGATGGAGACCCCTCAACCTGATGTCGAGGCGGGTAGGGCCATGGCCGCCTACGCGATAACCCAGACCGACGGCGAAGCCCACGTCCTGATGCTGACCACCCCCGAGTTCCCGAATGAGGACGCGAAGGCGAAGTCGTTTAGGGAGTCGCTGGCCGAGCTCTGTCCGAGTTGCGAGATCGTGGACGAGCAGAAAGTGAATCAGGCCCAGGCCACCACCCAGGTCCCCGAGACGGTTAAGGCCCGTCTGGGCGCTAACCCAGAGATCAACGTCATCTGGGTTCCGTACGACGACATCGGGATCCTGGCTGATCAAGGCGTTCGTGAGACAGGGCGCACGGACGACGTGACCATCGTCAGCACGGTAGGAATCGCTCCCGGTCTCGAGCTGATTTGCGGTGGCGAGTCCTCGATGAAGGCGACGATCGCTGAGGCGCCGATTTGGCCCGGGCACGCGTCAATCGATGCGCTTGTGTTGCTGTTCACAGGTGGTGAGGTCGCGACGCCTGAGCTGTTTGAGGAGTACACAACTCCGACCCGGTTGATCACCGAGGAGAATTGTTCATCTCTCTCTTCGGAGGGCAACTGGAACGGTGACTACGATATCCCGGCAGCTTGGCAGGAGCTCTGGGGTGTCAACTAGGAGTTCCTCCCCCGCCCCCCGCCGCGCTTCGCGCGGCGGGGGGTTGTTTTCCACGCCTGGCCTGGTGCTCGGGATGGAAGGCCTTTCGAAGACTTTTCCGGGGCAACGCGCCCTCGATCGGGTCAATCTCGCGGTGCGCCGCAAGGAGGTTCACGGGCTGGTTGGCGCTAATGGCTCCGGCAAGTCGACCCTAGTCAAGATCCTGTCCGGCTATCACGGGCCGGATGCAGACGCAGCTCCAACCTGCGTATTCGCAGGAGCCAAGGTCGCCTTGCCATTGACGCCAGGAGAGTCCCATCGGCTGGGCATGCGCTTCGTCCATCAGGACCTCGGACTTGTCCCGTCGCTGAGCATTAGCGAGAACATCGGGCTGGCCGCGGGCTTTCCCACAGGGGTCGCCAGGCGCATCCGCTGGCGCGCTCAACTCGCCTTGGCAAGAGAAGGGGTCCGCAGAGTCGGGCTTGAGCGTTCGCCCCAGACAATCGTCGAACGGCTGAGCCCAGTGGAGCGCGTGCTGGTAGCGATCTCTCGCGTGCTGTTGGATCAGGAGGGGACCCAACTCCTGATCATGGATGAGCCGACCGCCAACCTCCCTCACTCGGAGGTTGAGCGTGTGCACGCAGCGGTGCGGGAGATCGTCGGCGGCACCGGGGCGGGCGTGCTGTATGTGACGCACAGAATCGAGGAGCTGTTCGCCCTCTGCTCGCAGATCACCGTTCTCAGGGATGGGAAGGTCGCAGCGCTGTTGGCGGCCGCGGAAACCGACACGGACACCGTAGTGGCGGAGATCGTAGGTCAGCGCGTTGACCAAAAAGGTGCCGAGCCGGGAGCCCGGGAGGGGCGGGCCGGCGGAGCCGTTCTCGTCACCAAGGCGATCTCTGCGAGGGTCTGCAATGACGTGAGCGTCGAGTTGAGGCGGGGCGAGATCGCCGGCGCCGCAGGCGAAAGTGCGAGCGGGAAGAGCGAGTTCGGCAGGGTTCTCTTCGGCTTGACCCAGCCAACCTCCGGCACGCTCCTGCTGGAAGGGAAGCCCGTCAAGCTCGCAGGTCCGGCCGAGGCGATGGCCGCAGGCATCGCCCTCATCCCGCCGGATCGTCTCCGGCAGGGCAGCATCGGTGAGCTGAGCGTTCGCGAGAACGTAACCCTCGCTAGCCTTGACAGGAGCGTTGGCGGAGCACTGGCTTGGCTCAGCATCCGGCAGGAGAAGCGCGACGTGGCGGCAATCGTCCGGGACTTTGATGTACGTCCAAGCGGGACAGAGCATCGACTCGAGATGCTGAGCGGCGGAAACCGGCAAAAGGTACTGCTCGGGAAGTGGTGGCAGCGAAAGCCGAAGGTCTTCGTTCTCGACGAGCCCACGAGTGGCATGGACGTTGGCGCAAAGGCCGCAGTCCATTCTGCGCTGCGCCGTGCGGCTGCCGACGGCGCCGCCGTATTGGTTCTCTCCTCGGATGAGGTGGAGCTGAGCGAGCTCTGCGACAGGGTGTTGGTGTTCCGGGCGGGAGCAGTGATCGATGAGCTTGCCGGTTCTCGCCTCAGCCGCCAGGACATATTGACTGCGTATTACGGCAACGGTGACACCGGGGGAAAGAGCTTCCAAGCCTCGGAAGACCTAGGAACGCGAAAGGAGCAGCTGAGCTGATGTCCGTCGAAGAGCAAGGCCAGTCACCGGACCCGTCGGCGGAGGCGGGGACCGGCCGATTCAGTGCCTGGATGCCGTCGGGAGGCACTACGCTCGTGATTCTCGAACGGTTTGGACTCCTCCTCCTTCTGTTCGCGATCATCGTGGCCTTCTCCGTGGCATTGCCGGATTCGTTTCCGACGGATCAGACCCTGACCGCGATCGTTTCTTCGCAACCCGCAGCGATTTTTGCGGCGTTTGCGGTGTTGGTCCCGCTGATCGCGGGGGAGTTCGACCTGTCCGTCGGCTTCGGGCTGGGGTTCACCAGCGTCTTCTTTGCGTGGCTGATGGGCAATGAGATCACCTTCGCCCTGGCGTTGCTAATCGTGGTGGTCATCGGCCTGATGATTGGTGCAGTCAACGGATGGCTCGTGGTCCATCTGGGCATGAACTCGTTCATTGCGACGCTTGGCAGCGGCACGATCCTGAGCGGACTAATTCTCTATTTCACGAATGGCCAGATCCTGTCCGAGAACCTTCCGCAAGGGTTGCTCGATGCCACGAGGACCGAGGTCGTGGGCATTGTCCTACCCGTTTTCTATGTGGTGGCCGTGGGCTTGTTCATGTGGTACGTGCTGGAGCACACTCCTTTGGGACGGCGCATGTATGCGACCGGCGCTGGGGTGGAAGCCGCCCGGCTGACGGGGATCAACACCCAACGACTCCGGTTCTTTTCCTTCGTGGCTGGGTCAATGCTCTGGGTGATCGCAGGCCTGATTAACACCGGAAGGATCGGAGCGGCGTACCCAGACATCGGGCCGAGCTTTCTCCTTCCCGCATTTGCCGCGTGCTTCTTGGGCGCAACCGCGATCAAACCCAGATACTTCAATGTCTGGGGGACAGTCGCGGCGTCGATTCTGGTCGTCGTTGGGGTTACCGGTTTCCAGCAGGCCGGAGTGAAGGAATGGATCGAGCCCGTATTCACCGGAATGGTCCTGCTCCTGGCCGTAGCCATCTCAGTCCGCACATCCGTCCTGCGAGCGCGGCTTCACGACTAGCCCATCCATGGCGAGCTCAACTGAAACCACGAACCACGAGAGAGAGGTCTGAATTGTCGCGCAACAGCAGGAAGTTCCACATAGGCCTGTACGGGCAGAATCCCGTAACTCACCACAGCCTGGCGACCTGGATGCATCCGCAGAACATGCCGCGGGGCTATCGCTACAACAGGGCCTCGGTTTGGCAGTACGTGGGTCAGCTCTGTGAACGTGCGAAGTTCGATTTCATGTTCTCTGCCGACACCGAGGGAGTATTCGAGGAATACAGGGGCTCGATCGACGGGGCGGTTCGGTATGCGACGCAGGTACCGAGCTACGACGAGACGATCCTCCTGTCGTTCGTCGGGGCGGTCACAGACAAGATCGGGATCGTCTCGACTCTCTCAACGAACGGCAGCAAGCCGTACATCACGGCCCGGAAGTTCGCCACCTTGGACCACATGACTGGTGGCAGGGCAGGTTGGAACGTCGTGACAGCGTTCCACAAGAACCAGGCGTTGAATCTCGGAATGGACGAGCAGTTCGAGCACGACGAGCGGTACGACCGTGCGGATGAGTACATGGACGTTTGCTACCAGCTCTGGGAGAGCTGGGACGAGGACGCGGTCGTGATGGATGTCGAAGGCCAAATGTTCGCAGACCCGAGCAAGGTCCACCACATCGACCATGCGGGCAAGTACTTCAAATGTCGCGGTCCACTCAACGTGGATCGCTGCCCGCAGGGCCGGCCGCTGATCGTGCAGGCTGGCCAGTCGACTCGTGGGATGCAATTCGCGGCCCGGCACGCCGAGCTCGTCTTCGCCATACAACCCTTTCGCGAGGGGATGAAGAAGTACTACTCGAAGCTGAAGAACCTGATGGGCGAAGAGGCCGGCCGCGACCCGGACAGTTGCAAGGTTATTTTCTCCTTTCAGCCCATCGTCGGTGAGACGGAGAGAGTGGCGCAGGAGAAGGCGGAGTTTCACAACGCCATGGTTCCGGTGGAAGGCGGCATGGCGTACCTCTCGGGGCATTTGGGTTACGACCTCTCGGAGTTCGGGTCCGATGCTTCTCTAGAGGGGCTCAAGGTCCCTGGCATTCAGGGGCTGATCGATATGTATCTCGAGACGAGTGAGGGTCGAGCCAAGACCCTGGGCGACGTCGCCCGCATGCACGCGACCAGCGTCGGATCTCCTCAGGTTGTCGGCACTCCTGAGCAGATCGCGGATTGGATGGAGGAGACCATGGCTGAGGTCGGCGGCGACGGATTCATGCTTTCGCCGATCTACGTCCCCGGCGCCATCGAGGACTTCATAGATCTCGTGATGCCGGTACTGCGGGACAGGGGTTGTGTGCGCACGGAGTACGACGGCGAGACGCTCCGCGAGAACCTTCTCGCCTTCTAGAAGGCGGAGTTCGAGTGGACCTCCTGATCGTGTACGGAACCGCATCTCCACCTGGAAGGCTGTTGGGCGCCCACCGTTCCCTCGCGGAGTCCGTCAACCGTGCCGACCAGCGTCGAGCCTCCGTGCTGGACCTGTCGGAGCAATCACTGGAGGCGTGCGACGGCCGGGACTCCGATCAATACGACAAGTCGACTGTCGCCGCGATAGAGTGCACGGTGAGCGCGGACCTAGTAGTTTTGGGATCCCCGGTCTACAGAGCCTCCTACACCGGCGCGCTCAAGAACTATCTGGACCTGCTTCCCCTGGAAGCCCTCAGGGGGAAGCCGGTCGGGGTCGTGGCAATGGGCGGGACCGATCATCATTACCTCGGCGTGGATTCCCAGCTGCGGATGGTCCTCGCCTGGTTTGGGGCGCTGGTCGCGCCCACCGGCGTCTATTTGACCGTGAACTCCTTCGATTCCTCCGGGGCAGTCGGCGAGCGGGCTCTGCGCGAGCTTGCTGAGCTGGCTAACTTACTCACGGCACTCGCCAACGTGCCTGCGGACTCCGGTCCGGCGCCGCTTGCGGCGGCCATGATCGCTCCGAAGTGATGAGCCGCGCTTCGGACAAGCAGTCATCCGACCTCGTGACCGGCGCGGATCTGGTTGCTGCCGCCCTGCAGGCACATCAGGTCCACGTGGTCTTTGGTCTGCCTGGTGTCCACAACCTTCCTCTCTGGCGAGCATGCTCTGACGCGGGCATCAGGATCGTCGGCAGTCGCCACGAGCAGGGCGCTGCGTACGCAGCGGACGGTTACGCGCGTACGCACGATCGCGCGGGGGTGGCGTTCGTCACGACTGGGCCGGGAGCAGCTAACTCGGCGGGAGCCGTAGGTGAGGCATGGGCGGCCCATTCGCCGGTGGTCCTGGTGGCAACGGACATCTCTTCGAAACTGCGCCGGGCCGGGGTGTACCGGGGGGTATTGCACGAGTGCACCGACCAAGCCGCGATGTTCAAACCGCTGACCAAGGAGACGATCGTCCTTGAAACCCCTGCCGCGATCGGGGAAGCCGTCTCGAGGGCAGTGTCGATCGCGCTCGAGCTGCCGAGCGGTCCCGTGTATGTGGGGATCCCAACGGACTTCCTGCTCGCGGAAGTCGAAACGGTGGAACTGGGCGCTCGAATGGAGGACAACCAAAGCGGTGCGCCGGAGCGTGGCTCGGAATGGATCGCTGAGGTCGAGGCGCTCCTGGAGCAGGCCATGCGGCCTTTGATCTGGGTCGGGAGCGGCGCCAAACAGGCCGGGTCGCAGATCGCCGAGTTAGCTGCTCGTCTCGACGCCCCCGTCGTCGAGACGATCCAGGCTCGGGGTACGGTTCCGGCGGACGATCCATACCTCGTCAGGGCACCGGTGCACGAGCCACTTGTGACCGAGATGGTCGTTCGCAGCGACCTTCTGTTTGCCGTGGGCACCGACCTGGACGCGATGATGACGCAGAACTGGGCACTCCCGCTTCCCAGGCCGCGAGTGGCCTTAAATCTCAGTTCGGCCGACGCTACTAAGAACTATGAAATGGACCTCGTGGTCGAGGGTCGAGCGGATGCCCTTGTTGACCAGCTGCTGAGGGCGCTTGGGCCGCGAGTGTCGAACAGCGAGCGTGTCGACGAGGTAAGGACCGTTGGGAGCCGCGTGCGCGAATCGCTCGACTCCCATAAAGGTACACGCGAGGCCCTGGCGCTGCTCGACATCGTTGAGCGAACGCTGCCCGCGGACAGCGTGATTTTCACCGACATGGCGATTGCCGGCTACTGGCTGTCGCAGTATCTGCCCGCGCGGGGGAACCGGTCGCTCCACCACCCGGCTTGGGGCACGTTGGGTTTCGCCTTTCCCGCGGGGATCGGCGCCGCCGTTGATCACCCTGGTCCGGTGGTTGTCTTCTGCGGTGACGGGGGAATTCTGTACGCGATCGGCGAACTCGCCGTAGTCGCGCAGGAGGGCCTGGATGTGATCACGGTCGTCTTCGACGATGGGGGATACGGCGTCCTGCGCTGGGCTCACGACGACGGCGACCGGCGGTTCGGCACCTACCTGACGAGCCCGGACCTGGCCCTGGTTGCCAGGGGGTTCGGGATCCCAGCTGAACAGGTGAAGGGAGTTGGGCCGGATCTAGAGCACGCCCTGTCGGCGGCGCTCGCACGCAGGGGTCCGTCAGTGATTCAGGTTTGGGCGAGCCTTTATCCACCGCGAACGACGTCGGCGCGATGGCCGCTGTCGGGAGGGGGAAGCGATAAGGCCCTTGGACAGGGCCGGCCAGGTTTATTGACTCGTAAGGAGGTTTCAGATGACACTGTTTGACGGAAAAGTGACCCTCGTCACGGGTGGGAGCTCTGGCCTGGGACGCGCGATCGTGGAGCGGTTCCTGGCCGACGGGGCGAAGGTGGCGAGCATGCAGAGCTCCGCCGAGGGCACCAAGGCGATCCACGAAGAGACCGGGCCCGAGGTGCTGGGGGTGCAGGGGGATGTGCGCATCTTCGCGGACAACGTACGGGCTGTTCAGGGCGCCGTTGATCGCTTTGGGCAGCTGGATGTGTTCATCGGTAACGCAGCCATCTGGGACTTCTCGATGAGCTTGGAGGATCTACCCGCCGACGGCGTCGAAGCCGCTTGCGAGGAGATGTTCGGCGTCAACGTGACCGGATGCCTACTGGGGTTGAAGGCAGCCCTTCCGGAGCTTCGGAAAACGAAGGGAAGTGCGGTTCTCACGGTCTCCAATTCGGGCTTCTACCCTGGTGGCGGCGGCCCCATTTACACGGCGTCAAAGCACGCCCTGGTCGGGCTGATCCGCCAGGTCGCGATGGAGGTGGCGCCGGAGGTCAGGGTCAACGGAGTTGCCCCCGGCGGGATGCCGACTCAGCTGCGTGGTCCTGCCTCCCTCGGGATGGAGAACCAGCGGGTTGAGCGTGAGGTGTTGCAGGAGATCTTCGAGGACAATGCCCCCCTCGCTTTCCTGCCTGAGCCTGGCGACTACGCCGGCGCATACGTCTGGTTGGCGTCCGCCGAGAACTCGAAGGCCACCACCGGTACCGTGGTCAACTGCGACGTGGGCTTGGGCGTGCGCCCGCTGGTAGGTTGAACCGCGAGCTTGACAGCGAGGTCGCGTTCCGCAGCGTAACGGCTGCCGACCTCCGGCGGTTCACGGCCGAAGCATCGGTTGCCGCCGGGGTAGCTCCCGCTCACGTGCCCTACCTTGTCGAGGGGCTGGTGGAGGCGACGCTGCGGGGTATCGACGCTCACGGCGTCTACCGGCTTCCGCACTACCTGCGCGGCTTTCGCGAGGGCTTCCTCAATGCCGCTCCTCGGGTCACGACCGTACGCTCCAAGGGGGCGATCACGGTCCTGGACGGCGACAACGGCCTCGGAGTCGTGGTAGGCCAGCTGGCCATGGAGCGGGCGGCCGACCTCGCCTCGGAGTGCGGGATCGGGATGGTCGCGGTCCGGAACAGCAACCACAGTGGCATGCTCGCCGCCCATGTGCTGGTGGCGGCGCGGCGGGGCATGATCGGGCATTTCCTCAGCAACGCGCCCGCGCTGATGGCGCCCTCCGGAGGATCTCGAGCGATCCTCAGCAACGGTCCGCTCGCGTGGGCCGTCCCGCGCGCTTCCCACGAGCCGATCGTCCTCGACATGGCGTGTTCGGCGGCGGCTCGCAGCAAGATCCGCCTGGCCGCGCGCGAGGGACGACGGATCCCGAAGGGATGGGCCGTGGGCGACGACGGGGAGCCGACCACGGATCCCCGTTTGGCCCTGAGCGGGGCGCTGCTTCCGTTCGGGGGCCACAAAGGCTATGGGCTGACCGTGATCAACGAGATCCTCAGCGGGGCGCTACCCGGGGCCCGGCTGCCCCTGGAGATGTCGACCGCCTTCCTCGCGGAGGACGCCACGACGCTCGACTCCTGGGGAGCGGGCCACCTCGCCCTCGCCCTGGAGATCGAGGCCTTCGGTGAACGGGCGAGCTTCGACCGGCAGGTGGAGGCGCTGGTGGACTCGCTGAGGAGCGCCGGGCGGGACGGAAACGAGATCCTGCCCCCCGGTGAGCCCGAGTCGCGGACGCGAGTGACCCGCCTCGGCGCGGGCGTCCCGTTGAGCGAGCGGGTGCTGGACGATTTGCGCCAGCTCGCCGAGGAGCTAGGGGTTCCTCCGGTGGACGAGGCCGCTTGAGCGACGGGCCGCTGATAGTCGGCGTCGGAGGCTCGCTGCGAAGCGGCTCCACGACGGAGGCGGTGCTCAGGTACGCGCTGGACAGAGCGTCGGACGAAGGAGCCCGAGTGAGGCTGGTGGCGGGAGAGGATCTGGTACTTCCCCCATACCAGCCGGGACGCCGGGACGCCGAGGGGGGGGCGGCGTTCATCGGCGCCGTGAGGGAGGCGGACGGCCTGATTATCGCATCACCCGGCTATCACGGCACCGTCTCGGGCCTGACCAAGAACGCCCTCGACTATCTGGAGGAACTGAGGGGGGACGATCCTCCGTACCTCACCGGCAGGCCGGTCGGTTGCGTGGCGACGGCGTTTGGATGGCAGGCCGCCGTCACCACCCTGGTAACCCTGCGCCAGGTGGTGCATGCGCTGCGCGGGTGGCCGAGCCCCCTCGGCGTCGCCATCAACATGGCGGACCACCCGCTCGACGCCGACGGCAATCTGGTTGAGGACCGGGCCCGCGAGCTGCTCTCGACGGTGGCGGCTGAGGTCTGCGGGTTTGCGCTCGCGCGCGCCGCCGGCACGAGCAGCGAAGAGAGCCAAACCGCATAGCGATCGAAGGAGCCAGAGTTGGATCTATCCCTGACAAGCGAGCAGTCCCTGATTCAGGAGACCGTTAAGAAGTTCGTGGACGAGTGCGTCCTGCCGAATGCCGTGGAAAACGACATCAACCATCACGTCGACACGGACGTGATCCAGGAGATGGCAAAGATGGGGCTGCTCGGCATCGTGATACCCGAGGAGTACGGTGGCGCCGGTCTCGACTTCGTCTCCGAAGGCCTCATCTGCGAGGAGCTCGAGCGAGGCGAGTCAGCTTTTCGCTCTCTGGTCTCCGTCCAGGTCGGCCTCAACGGAATGTCGCTCCTCCGGTACGGGACGGAGGAGCAGAAGCAGCGCTATCTCGGGCCGCAGGCGCGAGGAGAGCGCCTTGCCTGCTTCGCTTTGACCGAGCCAGAGGCCGGGTCGGACGTGGGGGCACTAAGAACCACCGCGCGGAGAGACGGTGACCGGTATCTGATTACAGGCGAGAAGAGCTGGATCTCATGGGCCACCTACGCCGATCACATTCTGGTCTTCGCCAAGACGGCTCCGGAGGCCGGCAACCAGGGCATCAGCGCGTTCATCGTAGAACGTGATTGGGACGGCGTCTCCGCCACCGAGACAAAGCACAAGCTCGGATCTAGGGCGGCGTCCACCGGAGAACTACACTTTGACGGCACCGAGGTACCCGCCGCAAATCTGCTCGGCGAGGAGGGGCAGGGCTTTGAGATCGCGATGCACTCGCTGGACTACGGTCGCTTCACGGTAGCCGCGGGCGCGTGCGGAGTCATCCGCGCCTGCTTGGAGCGGAGCGTCGCCTACGCCCGGGAGCGTCGAACCTTCGGTCGAGCGATCGGCGAGTACCAGCTGGTGCAGGAAATGATCGCGCGGATGATCCAGGGCTATGAAACGTCGAAGCTGCTGGTGATGCACGTCGCATGGCTGAAGGACAATGGCGTGCGAAACACCCGCGAGACCTCACTCGCCAAATGGCACGCCACCGAGGCTGCTCTCGAGGCCGCGGACCTGGCGATCCAGGTGCACGGCGCAAACGGATACTCCGGCGAGTACGGAATCGAGCGATACCTCCGGAACGCCCGAGCGCCGGTCATTTACGAGGGGACGACCCAGATCCACAAGATGATGCAGGCGGAGCACGCTCTTGGCTATCGATCTCTGAACGGCCGCCGCGGCCCGTCCTCTCCGCTGATCTCCTGGAGCCCTGCGGCCCAGTAGCAGCGCGGCGCTGTCGAGCGGGAAGGCTTTACGTCGCCGATCCTGCCTTGCCGGCGTACTCGTAGAAGCCCCGACCGGCCTTGCGCCCCAGCCTGCCTGCCGCGACCATCCGCTTGATCAGGGGCGGCGGCGCGTACTCGGCCCGCTTGAACTCCTCATAGAGGGAGTTGCAGACCGCGTAGATCACGTCCAGACCGATGAGGTCGCATAGCGCCAGCGGTCCCATCGGATGTCCGCATCCCAGCCGCATGCAGTCGTCGATCGCCTCTCGCGAGGCAAAGCCCTCCTCGTGCATCCGCACCGCCGCCACCAGGTACGGCACGAGAAGCAGGTTGACGATGAAGCCAGACCGATCCTTGGTCAGGATCGGCACCTTTCCAACTCGGTTGCAGAACGCCGTTGCCGCCTCGACGGTGCGATCGGAGGTTTCCAGGGCTCGAACGACCTCGACCAGCTCCATGACCGGCACCGGGCTGAAAAAGTGAAGCCCCAGCACCCGATCCGGCCTGTTCGTCGCGGATGCCAGCTCTGCCACCGGGATCGACGAGGTGTTGGAGGCGAGGATCACCCCGGGATTCGTGACCCGGTCAAGCTCGCGGAAGACGGTGCGCTTGACCTCAAGGTCCTCGACCACGGCCTCGATTAAGAGCTCGGCCTCTGCCAGGTCGGGCAAGGAGGTGGTGAACTGGATTCGGTCGAGCGCGTCGGCGGCAACGCGACGATCGAGTTTGGAGCGGTTCACCGCCCGCGTCAGTGATTCCTCGACGCGCTCCCTAGCCCGTCGGAGCGCCCCCTGTTCCGGCTCATAGGCGCTGACCTGGATTCCGGCTCGGGCGACGCTTTCGGCGATCCCCGAACCCATCAGCCCGACGCCGATGATTCCCACATGCTGGATCTCGCGGCTGCTGGAAGTCTTATTGCTCACTCTTGCCTCGCTGTTCGTAACTTGCGGTGGACATCAGGACTGGTCTGGGTGGAACGCTCGAGAGCCCGCCGCAGAAGATCGCGGTCCCGAGTTCGAGCGCCGACCCAACGAACCTCAATCCCGCTCGCGGCCGCCTCGGCGAAGATCCTTCGGAGCGATAGGGCCGCCGTCGTAACCGCCGCCGCCGACCAGTCCACCGCCTCCGCTGCGCTGCCCCCGTCGCCCCGATCGGCGCGGGAGTCCGGTGCGGCGACGGTCGATGGCGCCTCGCGGCGGTAGGCGGAGAGCCGCGGCTTGATGGGGCGCATCAACCAGATCGGGCGTCGCAGCGAGCCGGTGGCGGTCTCGCGAGCGAGAGCCAGCGACGGTAGACGCTTCGGGAGCGCTTCGGGTCCGCGAAGACGTCGCCGTAGGCGTCGCCACTGGCGGCCGGCCTCACCCTGACCTTCTGGTGCCAGCAGCGCTGGCCCCTGATCGGGTCGGGATGTACCGGAAAGGTCATGTTCTGATGGACGCCCGCGTCGCGTCACCAGACCCGCATCGAGCTCGGATCCTCGGGGCGCCACGGGCGAACGCCGGCGATTCTCCGGAACATCACCCCGGTCCCGGTCTCCTGCATTTCTACGAGCGCGGAGGACGAACGACTGTTCCCGCGATCCTCGTCGAGCCGCCAGCGCCCCATGTGGTGGGAGGCGGCGACGCCCCCCGGTCTGAGGTCGGTGACGAAGGCGCGGATAACAGCCGATCCACCGATCCGAGTCTAAGTCGACGATGCCGTCTTCGCGGCGGAAGAAGTGCGCCGACCGGACAGGCGGTGATGCAGGACGCCGTATCGCAGTGGTTGCACCTGAGGACGGAGAAGTGTCGTTGCGTCT
>WHSP01000093.1 GCA_009380025.1 Gemmatimonas sp.
CAAGAAGCACGAGGAGGTCCGGTTCGACGACGTGATCATCCGCCAGCCGCACGCCTGTCGGGGCGAAGAAGATCTCACCGCGGCTACTTTGACTGAAATGCGCGGCGAGTATGATGTCCAGGTTGCGTGAGATGCGCTGGTGACGAACGCTCGGTGGTGGCGCCACGTGGAGCTCTCCATCGATGATCTCGTACAGACGGCCGTCATCAGGGAAGCGAAGCCAGTCGGCGTAAGTCAGTCGGTACGCGGCCGGGAGAGCCATGCTGTTCATGCTCTTACCTATAAGCCGACCCGAGAGGGTCAGCAAGACTGCATTGGCGCGGCGCCCGGGAACCACAGGTTGCGAGCCGTCGAAATGCACGTTGCGCTCCATCTCCGGCCGGCATCGCCGAAGTTTGCAGGACGGCGCCTCTGGACCAGCCGCAGACGGATAGGCACCGCCCTGTATCGCGTCGCGCCAAGCGAAGCCTGCGGAGCCGCTTCTCTCGAACGCTCTTTCGTTGTATCCTCCCGTCCAGGTAACGGGCTTGGAGACCACCACTCGCCTCGTCAGCCGAATCCCGACCCACTCGATCCCGGACGATCGGGCGGGAACCATCCACCACTCGATGCCCCGATGACCATTCGAGGGATCACTGTGGACGGCGAGGATGTCGCCGTACCCACCACCGTTCCGCTCCGAGAATCTCGACTTGCCAGGCCGCACATCGACTACATCGTCGAACGCGAGCTCTGGATCGTCCTGGAGGAGTATCGCTATCAGGATCGAGGGCACACCCTGGTGATCCCGATCGGCTTCACCTTCAATCTCGCCTCGGTCCCGCGCATCATCTGGCCGTTGGTCAGTTCTTTCGAGCTGGGTCTGGTCGGCCCCCTGATCCACGACTTCCTCTACCGGGTCGGGGGAAGGCCGAGCCCCGATGCCTGCATTCCCCTGCGGACGTACTCCCGTGGTGAGGCGGACGTCCTGTTCAAGGAGATCATGAAGATCGAGAGGGTACCCGGCTGGCGGTGGCGCCTCGCGTATCAGGCAGTACGATGGCTCGGGGGGAGCCACTGGCGACGCCCCCTGGAAACGATCCCGACGGCAACCACGTGAATGACATCGTAGGTGCGCGGTTCAGTTGTCTACAACCGTCAGGTCCAACCGATTGAGACGCTCGGGGTCAGGGCGCGTGAAGCACTGACGGCCAGCCGCGTGGGCAGCCCCCCGAGAAATCGGGGGGCAAGCTTTCGTACTTCATCGCGGCGATCCGAGTGGCAGGAATGCGACGGCGCAGTACAACTCACCTTGATAGGCCGACGGACGGCGGGCAACGACCTCGGGTGGCTGCAGGCCAGCCCGCTCGGCCAAAGCGCGAAGGCGACGCAACGGCAATGGATGCGGAACCCAGGGATTGGACCGTTCGCGTTCATACTCGATGATCACGACCCGGCCTCCTTCATGAACCAGGTCGCTCGCGCTTCGCAGGGCGCCTTCGGGTTCCGCGAGGTAGTGAAGGGAGTTGGCAAACAGGACGCCGTCGAGCTCGGAGCCTTCGAGCTCCGGAATCGCGGTCAACCGATCGAGGTCACCTGCGGCGCCTGTGATGCGCGCTCCCGAGCCATCGGCGCGCGCCAGCCTCTGCAGAGCCGCCACCGCCCCCGGATCCCGATCCACGGCGACGACGGATCCCGATTCTCCCAGGATCGCCACAAGCGCTTTCGTGAACGTGCCCGTGCCCGCCCCGAGATCGGCCCAGGCTCCCGGCCTCGAGCCGACCGCGTCACGGATGAACGCGATCGCTTCTGCGTCGTTCACCTATCCTCCGTCCAAAGGAATCCGGTATTATTCAGACCAAACGGTGCGATGAGCAGAACCCCGAGACACAAAATGAAGCCGGAGAGTAGCGAAGAAAACCCCATCGACGAGTACATCGGCGGCTTTTCCGAGGACGTGCAGGTGCGGTTGACCAAGATATCCCCAAATGATCCTTCGACAGGAGACGCTCGACGGAATCCGGACCGGCACTGTGACTCTGGCCTTTCGGCGGTGGCAGCGGCCGTCGGTCCGAACCGGTGGCACGCTGCTGACGCGGGCGGGGAAGCTCGAGATCGTGGCCGTCGATCCCGTCACGGAGGCCGCGATCACTGAGGAGGCCGCCGAGCGCGCAGGTTGGGCCACCCGAGAGGATCTCCTGCGAGATTTGAACCGACGGCCGGCGGGCGAGCTCTATCGGATCGAGTTCGGACGTCTACTCCCCGACCCGCGCGTCGAGCTTCGGGAGACGATTCCGACGCAACCCGAGATCGAGGAGATCGCGGATCGACTGAAGAATCTCGATCGGCGGTCCCCCAATGGCCCGTGGACGCTCGACACGCTGGAGATCGTGCGGCGGCAACCGGGCGTCCGCGCCGCCGACCTGGCGAAATCGATGGGAATGGAACGGGCGCCGTTCAAGCTCAACGTGCGCAAGCTCAAGAAGCTCGGTCTGACGGAGAGCCTGGAGATCGGATATTGCTTGTCCCCGCGAGGGGAAGCAGTACTGGACGCTCTTCGCTCGGCGTAAGAGGCAACTGGTCTCAGCGGAAGTACGAAGTGGCGGACGTCTTCGCGTGAACCCCCGACGGATGTCGTCCTGACCCGATCCAAGCCATTGACCTCGCGGGCGTGCCGTCAAATGCTATCTGTTGGAAGGGTGCCGACTACACCTACGAACAACTCCCCATCGAAGAGGAAGCCACGCCATGTCACCGATCCTCCGCTTGGCACTCGCAGGCGTCGTGCTGGTTGCAACCGCTTCCCCCACCGCCGCGCAACTTGATCCGGACGGCTTCCGCGCCGACGAGTTCCAGTATGGGCCGGGTAACGATCTCGCCGAGGGGGAGACCGCGGTGATCTGGAACCCGGCGAAGCGCAAGCTGCTGGACGGCGGTCCACTGCTGGGCGGTACAATCCGCTCGACCGACCCGCGGACCTACTGCGCGATGGCGAATGCTGGCTACGACTTCCTCTGGGTCGAGATGCAGCACGAAGCGATCTCCTGGGAGCAGGTCGCGCGGATGTGGCGGACCTGCCCGGGCCAGGCCGTTCCCGGCGTTCGCGTCCCTTACGCCAACGAGCGCGAGATCCAGCAGGCAACGGACATGGGTGCCCTCGTCGTCGTCGTGCCGACGATCGACACCGTCGAGGAGGCCCAGGAAGCGATCGATTGGACGTACTTTCCCCCGCTCGGTCGGCGGAGCAATGGCGGCGGGCAGGGTCCGGGCGAGCTCTGGAACGACGCGCCGGGAGGGTACCGGCAAACCTGGAACGACAACGTCGTGCTGATCCTCATGATCGAGACGCTCGAGGGCGTCGAGAACGCGCGCGCGATCGCGCAGCTGCCGGGTGTCACCGGCCTGTTCGCGGCAAGCGGCGATCTCGGCAACTTCTCCGGATACCGCCAAGGTGATCCCGAGTACGAAGCCATCATCTCGGAGGTGGCGACGGCAGCGCGCGAAGCGGGCATCCACCTCTGCGGCCCCCTCAGGTGGGCGGACCGACCCGGCTTCGACTGCTTCCAGGCGGGCACCGAAGGAGCGAACATCAGGCGCGGCGCCCAGGCAGAGATCGAAGGAGCCGTCGAACAGTTCGACGATCGGGGGGAATCGGCTGGCGATGCGGAAGGGGCCGACGTTCGGGCCCTCGTCGCTAACCTCACCGCGGAATGCGGTACGATCGTCTACGAAGCGGATTGCCTGGCATCCGTGAATAACGCAGCGGCCGGCGCTGCGGCACTCCCGGAGGCGCAGCGCGGCGAGCTCCTGGCCGCACTCCGACAGATTGCAGCGGACAACCCGTCCGTAGCGGAGCGGATCAGCGAGATCGTAACAGGGGCTGGGCTATTTTTGGAGCCCTGACGAGGCCGCTACGTACCCGTAGCCCGAAACGGGGCGCCTTGAGCGGCACGATTTCTCTTCGGCCTTCGTTTCGACCTGCTATTCAACAGCCCAATCCACCGAAGACCGATAGTCGCAGACGACCGTTATCCGTCTGCGTCCCACCATTTCGACAAACGCGCCCCGGGCACTGGAGGGATTGCGAATCCTTCGTCCGAGTAGTGGGATGTATCGTTGAAGAGCGTCAGCCGTGCGCGTGTGGGCTCGCGGAAGTCGACGATGTTCAGGGCGGCCGGGCTCTGGTCGAGGTTGTCGCGGTAACGACGGGGATCGAAGCCGAGGAGGCTGCTGAGGAGGATCCGGATGGTGGCCTTGTGTGAGACGACGAGGACGGCCTGCCCGCGGTGGTGGCGAACGATTTCGAGGAGGGCGGGAAGGGCTCGAGCGGTGACCTGAAGGCCGGTTTCGCCGCCTTCGGGTGCGAAGGAGAAGGGGTCATCGTCCCAGGCAGCAACTTCGCGAGGGAAGCGTTGCTCTACCTCGTCACGCGTCAATTCTTCCCAGTGGCCGTGGGCGATCTCGCGAAAGGCGGAGAGCTCGGCGACTGGGAGCCGGTGCGGGGCGGCGAGGATTCGGGCGGTTTCGGCAGCCCGCCGGAGTTTGGAAGCGTACACCGCAGAGATCTCTTGATCTCGGAGGCGATCGGAGAGGCGGCGGGCCTGATCGCGGCCGAGTTCGGAGAGCGCCACATCGATCGCGCCAGCGAAGCGGTCCTCGTCGGTGAGGACGGTAGCGCCGTGGCGGACGAGGAAGACACGAGTTGCGGAGAAAGTCATTCGAGTCGGCTTCGACAGCGGAGGCGGCCGTGACGGGGCTCGAACCGCAGACAGTGCAGCGTCAACGCCGCGGCCGCCCGGTGCGATTCACCAAAATCGCCGATCCTCTATGCCAAACCCGCGCCGCGACACATCGGACGCGGCTATTGTGGCCGTGCTCTCCGGTTTCCGCGTCGTACACCGTGACGAAACCGCGGACGCCGTACTCGGCGCCACCGTTGCCGATGATCGATTCTTGGAGCGCCGGGTGATGCGGTACTCGCCGCCGCGCGGAGTCGTCAGGCGGGAGCTATCAGCTATCAGAGCGGGCCAACGCCGATAAAGCCGATAGCTGATAGGTGATACTCTACTCCACCGTCTCGCCTGGCGTGTGCTTCCGCAGCGCCCGCGGCCCGACTTCGGCACCGTAGACGTTCCCGTCAGAGTCGACGGCCACTCCCTCGGCGGCACTCGTGCCCGAATTGTCCTGATCGGGCTCGGGATCGGGGATGAAGGAATGGACGAAGCCCGTTTCGATGTCCATCACCCGGATGCCGCGCTTGAAGCCCGGATTCCGACCGTAGTTGGACTCCGAATCCGCGACGTAGAGGTTGCCGTCGTGGATGGCGAGCCCGCTCGCTCGGCCGAGGTTGTAGAAGTCGCGGACGAAGGTGCCATCCTGCTCGAAGACCTGGATCCGACGGTTGCTGCGGTCGCCGACGTAGAGCAGCCCGTCGTCGTCCATCGCAAGCGCGTGGGGCGTGCGGAACTGACCCGGTTCCGAGCCGGTCTCGCCCCATTCCAACAGGTACGTGCCATCGGCCGAGAACTTCACGATTCGATTGTTCCCGTCCGCGGGGTGGCCATCAGCCACGAAGATGTCCCCGTTCGGTGCGACGAGCACATCGTTCGGCTCGTCGAAGGTCGAGTCCGTCCGGCCGGCGACGCCGGCGGTCCCGAGCTGCAGCAGTACTTCGCCTTCCGGGCTGAACTTGATCACCTGGTGTCCGCGGTCGCCCTCGCCGCGCGCGTCCGCCACCCAGACGTTACCCTCGGCATCCACGTCGATTCCGTGCGGCCAGACGAACATCCCCGCGCCCCATTGCCTGGCGATCTGTCCGTCCTGGTCGAACTGGAAGACGATGTCGAGGTCGTCATGGCCGACGCAGGAGTTTTCCCCGCACCGATCGATCGCCCAGATCGTCTGGCCATCGGGATCGGCGGCGACGGCGCTGGTTGATCCCCAGCTTCGCCCGTCCGGCAATGGCGCCCACACTCCAGACACGGTCGTGTAGGAGTTTGGGATGTGGTTCTGCGCATGAACGAAGGCCGCTGGAATCAGGACGATCGCTGCCGCGGCGATGACGATGGGATAGGCTCGTCTCGAACTGGACATCGCACACCTCTCGCTGGTGTAATGGAGATGGGATACTTCAATGGAAGGTACGGTCGCGCAGTCGCTCCCGTTGGTGAAGCCAGCTACTTGGAGCGTAGGCAGAAGAGGCGCCTCTGGCAAGCTTGCCGTTTTGGTTTCACGGCGAAGACGCCACGGGGGAGTTTCGCGTCCTCGCACCTGCGCGTGAACCTCCCGACGGAAAATGACGCCAGGCTGTCAGGCCGAGGTCTCCTCGACCGGCTGTGCGGCGACCGGTGGCAGCTCCGCGAGCTCGGACTCGGGCGAATTGGGACGCTCGCTCACCCCTCCTGCTCGACCATCGGCTCCGGCCGCGCCGGTCCGATCCGGCTCACGATCTCGTGGAGCACGTCCTTTGGCTCGATCGGTTTCGTGAGATAGGCTGCGAACCCGGCCTCCTGCGAGCGCCGATAGTCGCCGTCCAACACGACGTGTGCGGACAACGCGAGGACCGGTATGCTCGCCGTGCGTGCGTCATCTCGGAGGGCAGCTATCGCGCCCCAACCATCGAGCAACGGCATCGATAGGTCCATGATGATCAGATCCGGTCGGTGCTCGATCGCCAGCCCCACTCCCTCCACCCCGTTGCGCCCCTCCACGACATGGTAGCCCGCACGACCGAGGATCGCCGCGTAGATGGCGCGGTTGTCGTAGTTGTCCTCCACGATCAGGATCGTCTTCCGACTCACGTCACCACTCTGCGACGAGTGTGGTCGACGAACCGCGCCGACTGGCGATCGACGGAGTTGCAAATCGCTGTTTGAACGGATGACACTCTTGGCCTCATCGGTGAAACGGCCCGCTTCGGGGGATCGGCTGGGCGAACGGCCAGTCCCAGAGGGGCATGCGCGGCAAGGAGCGGACCGACGGTTTCGAACACGGAGACTTCGAGCGAATGGCCGTCAAGAAGCTCACGGGCTCCCGTCGATCGGTGAATCTAGCGAACCGAGAGAGGGCTCCATTTTCCGTCGCCATAGCGATGGCCGGAAAAAACTCCCCACCAAGCGGAAGCCCCTCCGACTGTGAACCTCCGGAAGGGCTTCGCTGAAACCTGATGATCAACGGCCTCCTATGAGCCTCCGCCGAAGTTCACCAGGATCGCCGCCTCGATATGTCGGCCGCCGCCCAGGATCCCGGACACCCGCGCGATCGCTTCCGATCCGCTCATATACCGGATCTCGGTTACATTCGAAGCCGGCATCGAGCGCAAAGTATCCAGGGGCCCGAAGTAGGCTCCGTTCTGCACGACGGCGATCTCGGTCGTGAGGTTGATGCTGCGCGAAGTTGTGCTCCTCAGCCATAGCGGTCGCAGGCGTTCGATCGCTTGGTAGAGATTGTCGACGAAAACGGCGTTCAGCTCGTCCTCGGTGATGACGCTGCTGTCCGGGCGAGCGCCCGCACCGCCCGCCGAAGCGCACCCGGCCGCCGCCACTGCGAAGGTGAGCACGATGACCAGGCGAATCGTGACGAGATTCAGGACGGATCTCCTCGGCGCCGAACGGTGTCGCGGCGGGGATGGGTGGATCGAGTGCGCTCTCGCCATCACCGAAACCCTCCGTCGTGGGGTCATGAAGACGAGCGGCCGCACGACTTTCACGGCCAAGTCGAACTACCACCAGCCGTGGGGAGGCGTTGGTCGAGTTGTGTAAACTGGCAGGCAGGGGTCGAGATTGCGGCCGGTCCCCGCCCCCACGGGGACCGGGGGCGAGTGCTATCTCTGCGGCCTGCGCGGTCGCTCCTCGGGCGGCGGCGCGCCGTTCGCCACCAGCAGGTCGACGACGGCCTGGTAGCCGAGGGCCGCGGCCTGATCGACGGCCGTTTCCCCTTCCGCGTTCTCCGCGTTGACGTCGATTCCGGCGTCGATCGCGATCTGTACGGCCTCGAGGCTCAGGGCTTCCCGGTCGACCGGATCGACCGCGGCGAACCCACGACCGCCACCCATTCCTACCGCGGCCATGAGGGCGGTCGTCGCTCCCTGCTCGTCGCGGTTGAGCCCCGTGAAGATGGCAGTCGACATCCAGTAGTTCACGTCGTGGACGAAGTGCGGGTCCGCCCCGTGGTCGAGGAGCAGGCGCATCACTCGCGGCTGGCTGAAGCGGGCGGCCAGCCAGAACGGCGTCGTACCGACCCAGGCCGGATGGAAGTAGAAGTCATCCGAGGCCCGACGCGTCGGCGTCGTCGTTTGTAGAGGCGCGTTCGGATCGGCGCCGTACTCGAGGAGGTGCGTGGCGGCGTCTACATGGCGCCGAAGCATCGCGGCGTGCAGGGCCGTGTAGCCTGCTCCGTCAGCGTTGGGGTCCGCACCCTTCTCGAGGAGGTACCGGACCAGCTCGGCGTTTCCGCTGTGCGCCGCGTACACGATAGCGCTAGCGCCGTACGGCGAGGTTTCGTTCACATCCGCACCGGCGTCGACCAGGATCCTCGCACTCGCCAAGTCGCCCCTCATTGTCGCGAAGAGAAGGGGTGTGTTGCCGCCGTGATCGATCCAGACATGGAGATCGGGATGAACGACCTCGCCTCCGTCCGTCTGCCAGAGCTGCTTCCAGACGTCCGACCTCCCGTGGATACCGGCGCCGTTCTCGATGAGGACTTCGACGACATCGGCGTGACCCTGCGAGACCGCCCACATCAGTGCCGTCTGGCCGCGGGTGGCGCTGGCGTTCGGATCGGCTCCCTTCGCAAGCAGCTCTAGCACTACTTCTCTCCCCCCACTTCGAGACGCCGTCATCAGGGGCGTCTCACCGCTCAGGAGACCGAGATTCGGATCGGCTCCCGCCGCCAACAGGCGCCGCACCATCTCCTCGCTGGCGTTCAGGCTCGCCGGCCACAGGGGGGTCGCACCGAGGTCGTTGGCGACGTTCACTTCCGCGCCCTCGTCGATCAGGAGGTCGGCGATATCGACCCGATCCCAGTAGCTCGCCCAGTGGAGTGCGGTCGTGCCGTCGGCCTCCCTGACGTTGACATCTGCACCGCCGTCTACCAGCGAGCGCACCTCCTCCCACTCCGCGTCCTTGGCGGCTTCCACCAGCGGTGGGATCCGATCTCCGCTCGCACCGATCAGGCTCGCAAGGGCGATGAAAGCAATGCTCGAGAATCCAGCTTTCGTCCGCATCCTCATAGAATTCACCGCGGAGACGCCGAGAAGGCTGAGAGCGCATTTCGAAGCCATCTCTGCGACCTCTGCGTCTCAGCGGTAAGAAAGCAGTTCTGCGCTGACGTGGCTCACAGCCCAGCCAACGTATCGATCGGCAGCGCGCCCGTGCTCGCGCCGATGCGCTCGACCGGAACGTCCATCTTGTCCATGAGCGTGACCAGGAGGTTCGCCATCGACGGCTCGTTGTCATACTTGATGTGCTGTCCGCCCTTCAGCCGGCCGGCTCCGCCACCCACGAGGAGGAGCGGAAGATTGTCGCCGGAATGGCGGGTGCTGTTGGAGATTCCGGAGCCGTAGAGGATCGTCATGTTGTCGAGCAGGGAGACGTCCCCGTCCGGTGTAGCACTCAGCTTCGCCAGATACTTCGTGAACAACTCCGTATGGTACCGGTTGATCTTGGACATGTGTTCGACCAGCTGCGGCTGGTCATTGTGATGCGAGAGCGGGTGATGTGCCTCCGGCACGCCGATCTGCGGATAGGGTCGGGCGCTCTGTTCCTTCCCGACCATGAAGGAGATGACCCGGGTCAGGTCGGTTCGGAGGGCGAGGAGCTGGAGCTCGAGCATGAGGTCGAGATGGTCCTCGAACACCGCCGGCGCGCCCTGCGGCTGGTCGAAGATGGGGAGCTCCAGATCGGCCTGCTCCTCCGCCCGCTGGATCCGTCGCTCGACGTCGCGAACCGCCTCGGTGAACTCGTCCACCTTCAGCCCATCTTCCGGCCCTACATCGCGCTTCAGGGCACCCAGCTTGTCGCTCACGGAGTCCAGGATGCTCTTGTGCTGTCGGAGCCGAGCTTCGCGCGCCGCAGGGTCAGTGCTCCCGCTGTCGCCGAAGAGCCGCTCGAAGACGACCCTCGGATTGTACTCCATCGGAAGCGGCTGCGTTGGACCCCGCCAGGACAGGGTATGGGTGTACACGCAGCTCAGGTTGCTGCTGCAGGCACCGGCGTTGGCGGGCGCGTCCATCGAGAGCTCCAGCGACGCGAGCTGCGTCTCCTTCCCGAACTCCCTCGCCATCAACTGGTCGACTGAAACGTCGGCGATGATCTCCACCTCCGTTCGACCGCCTCGCGACACGCCGGTAAGGAACGAGCCTGAAGCACCGGCGTGGATCTGCACCCAGTTGGCGTAGATTCCGGAAAGGACGAGCACGTAATCCTTGTACGGCGCCAGTGGCTCGAGGATCGGGGTCAGCTCGAAGTCGCGGCCGACGCCCTCCGGCGACCAGTACGGCATCGCCATCCCATTGGGGACGTAGAACGTCTGGAATCGCGGGATGCGCTGCACCGCCGTCGACGACTGCCCGTGCAAGGAGAAGCGTGTCGGAGTCATCGCTTCCAGGAAGGGGAGCGCGAGCGCTGCGCCAATTCCCCGTAAGACGGTCCGACGCGAAAGGGGCCGGCCAGTTATGATCTCCATGCTTTTCCTCTCCTCACTCGCTGCACGTGGGTTGTGCCGGTCCGCAGATCGGATGCAGATGTGGGTCGTTCGGTCCCTGTCCCTTGTCCCTCTGTCAATCGCCCTCGGCGTCAATCGCCCTCGGCCGCCGCGCGCATGCGGAAGGCGGGACTCTCCACGATGCCCATGATGATCGACGACCACCGATAGTCGTCCCCTTCGGCTTCCGTTACGATCCGCCTCACCGACGGCTGATCGTAGTACTCCAACGGACGACCCAGGGCGTACGCCATCAACTTGGCCGTCACGTTCTGGACGAACTGCTCGCGCCGGTCGACCAACATCTCGCGCAGACCGGTGAAGCCGACGATCTCGCTGCCGTCCATCCACGTCCCGACATTGTCTACCGGGCGCCCGCGCTCATCGGTGTCCCGCCATCGGCCGGTCGCATCGAAGCTCTCGAGCGCGAAGCCGAGCGGATCCATGATCGAATGACAGCTCGAGCAGATCGGATCGTCACGATGTTGCGCGAGGCGCTCGCGAATCGGCAGCCCCGCGACCGACGGCTCTTCGTCGAGGCTCGTATCCACGTTCGGCGGCGGTGGCGCCACCGGAGCACCCAGGATGTTGTCGAGGAGCCACTTCCCGCGCAGCACAGGGGAGGTGCGGTCGGGGTACGCAGTGGCGGCCAGCAGACCTGCGTGGCCGAGGATGCCGCCCCGCTGTTCCAGGTTCGGCAGATCGACCCGACGGAAACGACTGCCATAGATGTCCGGGATCCCGTAGTGCCGCGCCAACCGCTCGTTCATGAACGTGTAGTCGGCGGTCAGCAGCTCGACGACGCTGCCGTCCTCCTGGAACGTGCTGGCGACGAAGAGCTCGGTCTCCCTTCGGAAGGCCTCGATCAGGTTGTCGTCGAAATCGGGGTAGAGATCCGGATCCGCCAGTTCCTCGTCGAGCAGGCGGAGGTTCAGCCATTGCGCGGTGAAGTCGTTGACGAACGCACTGGTAGCTCTGGGATCCTCCAACATCCGGAGCACTTGCTTCCCAAGCTCGTCCGACTCGGCCAGCTCACCTCGCTCGGCGACCTGCAAGAGTTCTTCGTCTGGCAGGCTGCTCCAGAGGAAGAAGGAGAGGCGTGATGCAAGCTCCAGGTCGCTCAACGGATAGACGTCCGGACCGGCCGGAGGTTCATCCGGTTCCCGGTAGACGCGAAGCAGGAACTCCGGATCCACGAGGATCCTCTCGAGGGCGAGCTGGATGCCTGCGTCGAACGATTCGTTCTCCTCGATGCCCTCGCGATAGAAGGCGAGCAGCACGTCCATGTCGGCCTGCTCGATCGGGCGCCGGAACGCCTTGCGGGCCATCCTGCCGAGGATCTCCGACGCGCACGCCTCCCGCTCCGACGCCTGCTCCGGATAGCAGGTGAAGATCGCCTGTCGGCTCGGAGTATCTTCCGCGGGCGCCACAGTCCCGTACGGACCGGCGATCTCCACCGAATGGATGCCGGCGTGCTCCATATACTGCTCGTCGTTCGTCAGCACGCGGCCCCGCTGCAGCGGCTGCGGCACGAACTCCGGCTCGAACAGATCGTGAACGAACGTTACCCCGACCACCCGCGGACCCGCCTCGACGTCGAGACGGATGACCAATGAGTCGTCGGCCGTGTGCATGAACTCCTCCCACTCCGGATCTCCGAAGTTGTTGCCGGCGCCCGCGAAGCTGCGCGTCGCCGGCAGTCCCGGGGCGTCGCCACCAACCGTGATGCGCTCGACCAACTCTCCGTCCAGCCGCACGTCAAACTGCTGCGGCCACCCCATCCCCATGATGTAGTCCTGATACTGCCGTCGGAGTCGGATGCGAATCTCGTATTCGCCGTCGGCTGGGAAGTTGTAGTCGACCGCGATACCGCCCCGTGAGCCGAGTGGAAGATCGGTGCTGCGGAGGTCGGTCTGCACGATGTGCAGGGGGACCTCGAACGTCTCGACGACCGGCGACGTCGGCGGCAGACCGATCGCCATTCGTGTGACCGTCCGTGCCACCGACATGTACCGCTCCAGGTGGGCCGTCGTGATCGAGAGCCCCGCGGCAAAGTTGTCGAAGCTGCCGTCGGCCGTCTCATCACCCGGGAGGAGCGCCCGCACGTCGAGCTCCAGGCTCAGGAGATCCCGGATCACATTGTTGTACTCGGTCCGGTTCAGACGATGGACAGCGTTGATTCGCCCGGGATTCGGGTTCTCCGCCCAACTCCGGTCCAGTTCCCCCTCCAGCCACTCCGCCACCGCCCAGTACGTTTCCGCGTCCGGTCGCGGCATGCCGCCCGGCGGCATCGTCCCCGTCCGCAGCTTCTTCACCACCTTCTCCCACACCGCCGGACGCAGCCCCGGGTTTGCCACCTCCATCGTGTCGAGCGCCAACCCCGCGGTATTCGTCCGCTCGTTGTGACAGACTACGCAATACTCCTGGAGGACTTCCTCGACCTCGGGAGATGAGATCGCAACGGGCGCGGGCCCGCTACGCACGGATCGCGTCGTACTGGCCACACTGGATACGGCCAGCACGATCGCTGTGCTCAGGATTAGAACGAGAACAGAAGCGTGCCCTCGCTTGGACCGCCATCGCGGGAGGGGTTGGCGCGGCTCGGACGACCCCATGTTCGGCCTCCGGATGAGCCTCGTCGGCTCCGTTCGAGGAGAGTCACGAAATCCTTCGTGTTCAACTCCAGGCCTGCCCTCTTCGATAACCGCCACAGTTGACCCTGTCAAGGTTCAGTCGCCGGCGCATCGAGCTGCCCAACTTCGCCCCGGCTCGTCACTTGGCAAGCCGCTGCAAGAGTGGTTCCTAACTACAAAAGTTTCGGTCCGCTTCCTCACCACTCACGGTTCCTACGGTCATCTACGCCTCGAACTCGGACCAGGAGATGGGCGGGCCGTGGATCAGGACGTGGCTCGGCAGACATGCGACTGTCCCTCTGCCCGGGCGGCGCTCAGACGAGGGCAGGTGGGAGCATCGGAATGTTTTCGTTCCTAGCGAAACAACACGCGGCAAGGTCCCAGTTACCCCCGGGCAGAGCGACGAGGCCTCGGGATCCTATCGGTCTCATGCGCAGCCGCGGAGATAGAACGGAGCATTCCCTCCGCGGCCCTCCGAGTTTCCGCGTGAGATTTCCTGGTCCGGAGCCTGTAGCGCAACCACGGATCCTGAATTACTCTGCACACGTTGCCGGGAACCCTCTTGCCGGAACGGACTACATGCCCCGTCCTCTCTATCCGAGTGTCCTGTTCTCTGTGTCCCTCTCACTGATACCGGCAGTTGCCGCGATTGGGCAGGTTACGCCGACGTCGGGGACCTATGCCTTCGTGAACGTCGAGGTGATCCCGATGGAGGCGCCGGGCACCCTCCCGGATCACACGGTGGTCGTGCGTGACGGGCGCATCGTCGTGGTCGGGCCATCGGCCTCGGTCGAAGTCCCCGCCGATGCGACGCGGATCGAGGGCGAAGGAAGGTTTCTGATGCCGGGCCTGGTGGATATGGCGGCGCGGCTGCCGGGGGAGCTCGACCCAATGCGTGTCATCGTCCTGGAGGAATGGCTGTACCTCTACCTCGCCAACGGCGTAACGCGGATCCGCGCACTCGGTGGATCCCCCTACCAGCTCGACTTGAAGGAGCAGATCGGCGAGCGGGAAGTGCTCGGACCCAGGCTCTACGTCGGCTCGCCGCCCCTCGATTCGGTTTCCGCACCCGATGCGGCGACGGCGGCGGCGTTCGTGGGCGACCAGGCCGAGGCGGGATACGACTTCCTGACGCTCGAGTCGGGGTTGCCGGCGGCGGCCTGGGAAGGAGTCGTACGAGCGGCGGAGGCCGCCAGTCTACCCCTTGCGGGATCCGGCCCCGGGCGTGTCGACCTGGAAGCGGTGCTGGAGGCGGGCCCGTCGACGTTGGACGGTCTGAGCGACTATCTCGAGCCGACGCGCTCCGACGGACTGGCATCCGCCACGCCCAATGCGGAGCGGTTCAGCGCGACCGATCAACAGGAGCTCGAACACCTCGCGCAAAGGACTGCCGAGAGCGGCGTGTACGTCGTCCCAAAGCAGTACCTGCAGAACCACCTGCACGGGTGGAACCATCTGCTCGGCGGGTCGACAGCGCCCGATTCCGTGAAGGCCCTGCCCGAATTCCAGCATGTTCCCCAATCGGTGCGCAACGACTGGGTGACCACCGCCTGGAATGCTTGGATCCCGCCAGCGGTCACACCCGAATCCGCAGCCGCGTACGCCGAGTGGCGCACAACCCTCCTGTCGGCGCTGCGCTCGGCCGGCGCTCCGATCCTCGTCGGGACCGGCGCGGCTGACCTCTTCAACGTGCCCGGGTTCGCGATCCACCGCGAAATGCCCCTGCTCGCGGCCGCTGGCCTCAGCACCTACGAAGTGCTGCAAGCTGCTACCACCACCCCCGCCCAGTTCGTCGCCGAGCAGTTCGGCGAGCCAGGCGACTTCGGCGCCGTGAAAGAAGACTACGTCGGCGACTTGATCCTCCTGGACGACAGCCCGCTCGAGTCCCTCGACGCTTTCACCTCGACCGTCGGGGTGATGGCTAACGGAGTCTGGCTCACGCAGGAGGAGATCGCCGAGCGACTGGCCGCGATGGCCGAGCGCCACAAGGACTACGAGATCGATTAGTGCGTTCGCGAAACAAGCGCGACGGGTCGCTCCGCCGGCTGAAGATGCTCCCTAGAGACTTCACGGCGGGACGGCTACCCGTTCCCCTTCCCATACACGTTCCCGAAGCAAGGACGGACGGAACGGCCCCCGCTCCCCGACGAGCGACGTGATCTCCATCCTATGTCGACTTCCGGCCGCCTCGATCGACGCACTGGTTGAGCCGGGCGCACCCCCGGCCCGACCGACCTACGGTGCTGATTTGTACACCAACACGAGAGGGGAAACATCGTGCGATTCCTATCGATGATCCGTATCAACGAGAACACTGATCAGGAGCCCACCCGTGACCTCATGGAGGACATGGGGAAGCTGATCGACGAGATGACTCGTGAGGGTACACTGGTCTCTACGGCCGGCCTCCGGCCGACCTCGGAAGGCGTGCGCTTGCGCCTGCGCGCCGGCGAAGTATCGAGGACCGATGGACCTTTCACGGAGACGAAGGAGATGATCGGCGGCTACGCGATGCTGGAGGCCGACTCGATGGACGCGGCTCTCGAGGCCACTCGGCGTTTCCTTCTGGTTCATGGTGACGGGTGGGAGATCGAGTGCGAAGTGCGGCAACTCGACGGACCCGAGGTCGGTAGCGAGGCGTAACGGTAATGCGCGATCCTGAGTCGGACTCGAGCGCCTCCAGGGCCGGCTCCGGCCGAAGCCTTCTGCGTGAGGACTGCTTCGTAGGGGAGGGCAGATCGATCAGTCCGCTACCGCGCGGCATTATTCTACCGGGAAGCTGGGTAGAAGCGAGATGCTGATATGCCGGACGCGCTTGACTTGGAATCCATCCGTCATGAGATTTGAATCATGAAAACCACTGTGGATATTCCCGATAATGAGCTGGCGGACGCCATGCGCTTCGCGAATGCGCGTACCAAGCGGGAGGCGATAGTAACGGCGATTGTAGAGTTCAACCGCAGGCGCCGCATGGCGGAGTTGGCGAAGCTAGCCGGAACGTGTGCCGACCTGTTGACCATCGAGGAACTGCGCCACCTGCGTCGGCAGGGGTGACGCCGTGGTGCTGGTGGACACGTCGTCCTGGATTCATTTTCTACGACCAGATGGAGACGCTGCCGTTCGTGAGCGGGTGAAAGCGCTGCTCGAAGCCGGCATTGCATGCTGGTGCCCTATGATCCGGCTCGAGCTCTGGAACGGGGCCGGCGGCGACCGAGAGAAGCGGGTCTTGCGGCAATTCGAGAAGTTGATCCCGGAGCTCGCCATCACGCCTGAAGTCTGGGACGATATGTATGATCTGGCCCGGCGCTGTCGTGCCGCCGGCGTGACCGGCCCTGCGTCCGACATCGTCATCGCTGCCTGCGCGCGACACCATGGAGCAGGACTGGACCAATGCGACGCGGATTTCGATCACATCTCCGGAGCTATCGATCCAGCCCCGCGGAAGGGGAAGTAGCGGTGGCGCGCATGTGGACGGGCGAAGTTCTGATCAACGCGGTTGTGGGCGATGTGGTCGACTTGGCCGCGGATCCGTAAGCTCGAGGCTCAAGGCGTCCCGAGGTCGGACCGACCGCGAGTCGTCCCCCTTCCCACTGGGCCTGCCAACAGGAGAGCTCCAGTCACTCGTCCACCTCCACCCGGACGGTGCCCGCGGCCCCGTCGACTGTGATCAGCTGCCCGGTCTT
>WHSP01000094.1 GCA_009380025.1 Gemmatimonas sp.
GACTCTGCGGTAAATTGTAGTTGCCGTGTCCGTTAGGTTTATCAGCGGCCTGTATCGGCTATCGCGGCGAGCCATGAGGCGTTGGCAAGCGGCCTTGCACCTGTGTGTAAGGAGTCGGAATATTCCGGAACGGTCGATGGTTCCCCCTCCCCTCTCCTGGCAGGCCATCATGCGTTCGATCCGACGGATCTCGATGCTCGCCCTCCTTCTGGTCGCAGCAGCAGTTCAACCGATCGTCGGCCAGGGGCTCGTCTCCGGGACACCGGAATCAGCCGGCATGTCGAGCGCCCGGATCGACCGGCTGACGAGCGCCCTGGAGTCCTACGTAAGTGGGGGCGAGCTGGCAGGTGCAGTGACCCTTGTCGCCCGTGGCGGAACGATCGTTTACCTCGACGCGGTTGGTGAGAGGGATGTTGAGGGGGAAGATCCCATGGAGGTCGACGATATTTTCCGGATCGCCTCGCAGTCGAAAGCGGTCGTCAGCGTCGCGGCGATGATCCTCCAGGAAGAAGGGAGGCTCCTCCTCACCGATCCCGTCGGCGACTATCTGCCCGAGTTCAGGGAAACGAGCGTCGCGGTGCAAGGCGAGGGGGGAGGGTATGACGTCGTGCCCGCAGACCGCCAGATCACGATTCGGGATCTGCTGACGCACACGTCGGGACTCAGCTACGGTAGCGGTCCCGCCGCGGAGGTCTGGGAGGCCGCCGGGATCCAGGGTTGGTACTTCGCCGACCGCGACGAGACGGTCGGCGAAACGGTGTCGCGTTTGGCTGAGCTTCCCTTCGATGCCCATCCGGGCGAAGCATGGATCTACGGGTACTCCATCGATGTGCTCGGGGCAGTGGTCGAGCAGGCGAGCGGCGAGCCGCTCGACGAGTTCCTCGCCTCGCGGATCTTCCAACCGCTCGGGATGGCGGACACCCATTTCTATCTGCCCGCCTCGAAGCGGGATCGGCTCGTGACCGTCTATTCAGCCGGTGACGAGGGCCTCTCCCGGACCGCCGACTGTTGCGGCATGGTCAGCCAGGGCGCATATGCGGACGGGCCGAAGCGGAGTTTTTCCGGCGGTGCCGGTCTGGTATCCACCGCCGGCGATTACGGGACATTTCTCCAGATGCTCCTCAACGGAGGTGAGCTCGATGGCCACCGGATCTTGAGCCGCAAGACGGTTGAGCTGATGACGACGGACCATCTGGGCGATCTGGAGTTCCAGGCAGGGCAGGGCTTCGGCCTGGGCTTCTCGATCGTCGAGGACCTGGGGGAGCGTGGGATCCCCGGGTCGGTCGGTGAGTTCGGTTGGGGTGGTGCGTATCACTCCACGTACTGGGTCGACCCCGAGGAGGAGTTGGTGGTCGTCTACCTGACACAGCTGCTCCCGGCCGGCTCGATCGATGACCACGCCCGGCTGCGCGCACTGATCTACCAGGCGATTGTCGACTGAATGACAGGCGTGTCACGCGGAGGCGCGGAGGCACGTAGAGAACAGCGGGGGTCAGTTCCCTGCGCACCTTAGGTGGCTGGCTCCGCCTGAGACCTCCAAGCCTATGAACACGGTGAAAACCCCCATTCTTTTCGCAATTCTGTTATTGGCGGCGCCTACCGGAACCGCCGCGCAGCTCACCCTTCCGAATCCCTATCAGGTGATCGACGAAGCCTGGGGCGACCTTCCCGAAGGCCGTTCCTGGGGTTCGATCAGTGCCGTATATCCGGCTCCTGACGGGCGGAGCATCTGGGTGGCCGACCGCTGCGGGGCGGGCAACTGCGCTGGTCGCGAAGATGTGTCGATGATCTTCCACTTCGATCTGGAAGGGCGGCTCCTGCACAGCTTCGGTGCCGGAACGGCGTCCGTTCCGCACGGGATGACGGTCGACCTGGACGGGAATGTCTGGCTTGCGGATGCTGCTTGGCTGGGATCTCCACGGGATGGGGTGGGCCACGTCGTGCGGAAGTTCGCTCCGGACGGCGAACTGCTGATGACGCTCGGCGAGTGGGGGGAGCTGGGCGACGGCCCGGACCGACTCAATCGGCCGTCGGACGTGCTGGTCGCTCCGGACGGCACCGTCTTCGTCGCAGATGGCCATGACGCCGACGGGAACAACAGGATCGTGAAGTTCGCCCCCGACGGCCGCTTCCTGAAGGAGTGGGGGAGAACCGGCGGCGACGTCGGGGAGTTCCGAGATCCCCATGCGCTCGCGATGGATTCACAGGGTCGGATCTTCGTCGGCGACCGCGGCAATCACCGGATCCAGGTTTTCGATCAGGAGGGGATCCACCTTGCGACCTGGACGCAGTTCGGGAGCCCAAGCGGGCTGTACATCGATCAGGACGACACGCTGTACGTCGCTGATTCCGACTCGAACGCGTCAACCAATCCCGGCTGGCGGCGTGGCATCTATATCGGCAGCGCCAGAGATGGGTGGGTTACCACGTTCATCCTGGACCCCGAGCCGAACCCCGACGATCGGGTGACGAGCGGGGCGGAGGGCGTCGCGGTCGATGCGTTGGGCAACCTCTACGGCGCTGAGGTCGGGCCGCGGACTCTCCGCAAGTACGGGCGTGTCGAGTAACTAGGTGTGAGACGGCCGATCGCCTGCCGGAGTGAATCCGGGAATCGAGCGGCGGCATCGCCTCGTCTCAGTCACAGCGACCCGCACGGTGCTCCGCTGGCGAACAATCGAATGCACTGCCGCTCCAGAGGCCACGGCCAGCCTGACGTGCAGCCTCGATCTCGACTCGGATTCGGTCTACGTGACGTACGTTCGGCGGAATCACCGCGGCGACGACATATCCCGCGCGGGCGAGGGCCGCATTCACCATCTCGCCCCCGGGGGAGTAGAGATAGACGAGAAGTCGGCCATAGCGATCTCTCTGCTGGAGATCCAGTTCGACGGTTGCGACGGTACCGGGCGGAACGATGCGTTCGAGTGCCGCGCGAGCCCGTTCGCCGAACTCGCCCTGGCCCATCTCGGGTGCGTCGATCAGCAGGAGCCGTACACGCTCATCTGCCTCGCGGCAGACCAGGGTATCGCCGTCGACGATTCGGACGACGGTGCAAGTACCGGTCTCGGTCGGACCGTGGCCGGCCGTCTCGGCGGGACCGGAGCAACCTCGTGCCCTCGACGGTCGGTATCCCGCGGCGCGAGCGTCGGCTGCGCTCGCGAACCCTCGGAGATTCCCGGGCGACAGCGACCGCCACCCGTCGCACCCGACCCAATAGAATACTTCCCCGCGTACCGACGCTACGTACGGGAGCGATTCCGCCGGCTGCGCGGCACACGATGCGACGGACGCCAGCAGCAGGACCCCGAACAGGAGTGGTCCAAGCGCAGATCTCAATTGACGGGAGCTGGTGAGGGTTATCCGGTTGACCATATCTCCGCGTGAGGGTAAGTGGCGCCAGCCGGGCCAGAGAGGTGTGGAATGTGCGAGGCGCACGGCTCCGGCGAGTTGGCGAGATCCGGAGGAAGTCGCCTGTGCCGAGAGCGCGACCAGCGGGATCCGGATCCGGCCACGTCGTTCTCTTTCATCCTGACAGGTTCACGCGCGAATGAACGTCGAGCTAGGGATCATCGAGGGGTTCTATGGTCGACCCTGGAGTTGGAGGGAGCGAGCCGAGACCATCGCCTTCCTCCAACCCTATGGGTACGGATTCTATCTCTATTGTCCGAAGGCGGATCGCTACCTTCGACGACAGTGGCAGGAGGCCCACCCACCGAATGAGCGGGAGGAACTCCGGAAGCTGTCCGAGCGCTGCGCGCAACTCGGCGTTCGGTTCGGTGTTGGCCTGACACCCTTCGAGGCACACGCCGGCTTTTCTGAGGAGCTACGTGAGGCCCTCGCCCGAAAGCTCCAGCTGCTGGACGATCTCGTCATCCGCGACCTGGGGATTCTCTTCGACGACATGCGGGGCGACGTGCCCCGTCTCGCCGAGCGCCAGGCCGAAATCGTGGACTGGATGGCGCCGAGAACCCGTGCGGAACGGATCTTCGTCTGCCCCAGCTACTACACCGATGATCCCGTTCTGGACCGAGCTTTTGGAACTCGTCCACCCGGGTATCTCGAAGATCTCGGAGCCCTCCTGGATCCGTCGATCGAGATGTTCTGGACTGGGGAGGAGGTCTGCTCACGCGAGTTCTCTCCTTCTCACCTCGACCGCGTCGCTGAAGAACTACGCCGCAAACCCTTCCTCTGGGACAACTATCCGGTCAATGACGGGGCCCGGATGTCCCAGTTCCTCCACCTGCGAGCGTTTACCGGACGACCCGCTGAGATCGCCGGCCATATCGCTGGACATGGCATAAACCCCGCCTTGCAGCCGACGCTCACCCGCATTCCGGCCCTGACGCTCGTCGAGAGCTATCGGAAGGGCCGAGACTACGCCTACGGTCACGAGTTTGCCAACGCCGCTCGAGAGGTTGCCGGCGACGAGCTCGGCGAGCTGCTGCGGGAGGACCTGCTGATCCTCCAGGACGTCGGCCTCGACCGCCTCGGCGAGCGCGAAGATCACCTTCGGCGACGGTACTGCGGGCGCCCCGAACCGGCTGGGCGAGAGATTATCGCCTGGCTGGATGGAGAGTATCGGATCGCGGAAGAGCTCGTCCAGACGCAGTAGGAGAGGCCCCGCTTCGCTTGCCACCGATTCCACAACCACCCCGGAAGTCGTTTCCTGCGCCTTCGGAAGTGCCGATCTCACCATCATTTCAGGCTGCTGGCAGCCCTGTTGCAACGGGTTGTTCAGGAAGGGCTCACTCCCAGGGAGTGAAATAACGATACGATGTACCGCCGAGTAGCATAGGAGGCCGCATTGAGGACTCGATCGTCGGTTCGTACCTCTCTCCGCCGCGTGACGTTACAGATGGCGCTCGGAGCACTCGCCATTGGGCCGACGTTGGCCGTCGCTCAGGAGGACTCGGTCACTGTCCAGGCGGGGACGAACTATTCGGAGAACGGCTTCGTCCGTTTCTTCCTCGGCGACCGATATCGAGAGCTCTGGACGGCACCGATCGAGGTCCCCGTGCTTTCCCCGGATACGTTCGCGGGAGGCCTGGAACTGCTGGAACGAGGTGGCGGCCGCCAGACAAAGTCCCTTCGATTCGGGAGCAAGGACGGCCGCGAATGGGTGTTCCGTTCAATCGACAAAGACCAGAGCGGCGGGCTTCCTCGGGATTTCGAGGACACGGTCCTCGACGACATCATTCAGGATCAGGTCAGCTCGAAGCATCCGGGAGGGGCGCTTGTCGTCGATGCCCTTCTGGAGACGGTCGGAGTTCTGCACGCCAGCCCGCGCCTGGCCGTGATGGCGGACCACCCGATGCTCGGTGAGTACCGCTCCGAGTTCGGAGGGATGCTTGGCATAATCGAAGAGCGGCCCGACGAAAGCGATGGGGCTCAGGGGAGTCCATACAAATTCAGGGGCCATGAGCGGGTGATCGGATCGGATCGATTCCTGGAAAGGCTTCGCGAGTCTTCGGAGGATCGATCGGACGCCCGTGCCTTCCTGACGGCCCGGCTGATGGACCTCCTCCTGGGAGACTGGGACCGTCACGAAGACCAGTGGCGGTGGGCCCAGGTCGATCGGGATGGAGCGCGGCATTGGCTGCCGATTCCTCGTGATCGCGACAATGCTTTCTTCCACGCCGACGGAGTGATCCGCCGGGTGGGAAAGATGATGCGGCCGTTCGTCGTCACCTTCGACGAAAATGTCTCGGACCTCTCCGGGCTGACCTACAATGCCCGGCTGCTCGATCAGCTGATCCTGCCGGAGCTGACGCGGGAGGAGTGGCAGGAGGTTGCGGCCGAGGTGCAGGGCCACCTCACGGACGATGTGATCGCGAATGCCGTGGCCGTCCTTCCGCCTGCTTACTACGAGGGGAGCGGAGAGGACCTCATACGGAAGTTGCGGGCACGGCGCGACCGTCTAACCGAAATCCTGCCCGCTTTCTACGACCAGATCGTGCGGGAGGCCGCGGTGTTCGCCACCGACGAGGACGACGACCTCGAAGTCGTCCGCGAGCCGGGCGGGTCCGTCGTGGTACGCCTCGACGACCGGGAGAGGGGGACGTACTTCGAGCGGCGGTTTGTCCCGGCCGAGACCCGAGAGGTGAGGATCTTTCTGTACGATGGCGATGACCGCGCAATCGTCCAGGGGGCGAGTGAACGGGGGGTCGTCATCCGCGTGATCGGCGGGGATGGAGACGATCGCCTGGAGGACGTGACTGCCGCCGGTTCCGCGCCCACGATCTTCTACGACTCGTCCGGAGACAATGCGTTCGTCACGGGTCCGGCGACGACAGTAGATCGCCGGCGGTACACGCTGGCCGCCATCGATACGCTCTTACGGAACAACCTGCCACCGGCGAGGGACTGGGGAGTGGCGAGATCCTGGTTCTTCCCGTCCGTTGGTTGGGAGTCCGAGATCGGGCCGGTTCTGGGCGTCGGCCCGATGTGGGTGCGCTTCGGCTTCCGGCAAGATCCCTTTGCGACGCAGATGCATGCCCAGCTTCAGGTCGCGCCTCTGGAAGGGCGCTTCGGCGTCAAGCTCAGCGGACGGCGGCGGATGACCGGCAACCATGCCGAAGCTCGCCTCGACGCGACCGCGACCCAGATCTCGGTCACTCGTTTTCATGGGTTCGGGAACGACACGCCGGCCGGTCCGAACCCGGATCGGATGCTGGTCTGGTCCAACCGGTATGGCGCGAGCGCGGAACTGCGGCAGTTCCCCACCGATAACTGGCAGATCGGGGTCGGGCCGGCGATCGAATTCACCGATCCGGATCCGCAGTTCGGATCTCCGGCGGCGGACACCGAGCCGCCCGGAAGTGGTTCGTTCGGGGTGGCCGGCCTGCAGCTCGGGACGGCGTACGATAACCGCAATTCCGGTAGCTACCCGCGGTCGGGTGTGCGTGTAGCGGCCGCATTGGCTGGCTATCCCCTGGTCTGGGGCGATACGCCGGAAGGCTTCGTTCGGAGCTCGGCGACCGCCGCCACCTACTTCGGAGTGCCCTTACCACTGGAATCGACGGTCGCGCTTCGCGCGGGCGGGGCGTGGGTCCTGGGTGATGCTCCCTTCCAGTACGCGGCCACGGTTGGAGGTGGGTCGAGCCTTCGCGGCTATCGGACGAATCGGTTTACCGGCGATCAATCGGTCTTCGGCTCCGCCGAGCTCCGCAGCCTGATCGGCCGGGTCGATCTCCGCATCGCCAGGGGGGACATCGGAACGATTTTGCTCGCGGATCTGGGTCGGGTCTTCGTTTCCGGTGAGGATTCGAGCACCTGGCACACGGCGTTCGGTGGCGGGTTGTGGTTCGGCCTCGTCGATCGACACCTGGTCGGCCACAGCACCATCGCGTTCGGGGAGAGGACGACGCTGAACCTGGGCTTGGGTATGCCGTTCTAGAAGGCTGTTGGCGCGAGCGGATAGCCGCATTACGCGAGGCATGGTCGGGGGTGGGGCCTGTCTCCGGCGAGATTGATGGATCAATGAACGCGACGCGCGCCATGCCCGAAGACCGTCCGGATTTCAAGAAGGGCGGGAGATACCGGCTCGCGCAGCCGCCAAGGCAAGTCGGACGCGTGCGTCGGCTCGTGCGGGCGCCGCTCTTCAAGCTTGCGGTCTACTACGTCGTGTTGGTGCTCATCGCGGCGCTGCTGGTTCGGGAGTTCCCCCTGGTGCGCAACGCCCTCGTGACCCCCGTGGTTCCGGCTCTGGACGAGGGTGCTGCTCTCATTACTGGCGCCGACCCACCCGAAAGCTGGACTTCCTCGACGCTCTTCGCCGCTACGATCACGCGTGCCCTGACCACCCTGCTGGTCGTGATCGGCGCGGTCGCCCTCGCGGTTCCCGTCGCGTGGGTCTACATGATCACGAAAAAGCTGCGTTACGATCCGGGGCTCGTTCGCTCGGTCGTCATCCTGCCGATCGCCGTCGCTGGCATCCTCCTCGTCGTGAAGAATAGCCTCGCACTCGCGTTCAGCCTCGCTGGGATCGTGGCGGCGGTGCGGTTTCGGAACACGCTCAAGGATCCGAGGGATGCGGTGTTCATCTTCCTCACCATCGCGGTCGGCATCTCCGCCGGCGTTCAGGCGCTGGATGTCGCCCTGGTTGTCTCGGTCGCCTTCAACATCGCCGTGCTCGCCCTCTGGAGATTCCAGGTCGGATCGTTCTACGGAGGCCGCTACGGTCGGACCGGGGTCCTCTCGATCGGTGATTCGTCGTTACTCGTTGCTCAGACACCCGAGGCGTGTCGCTCGCTCCGGCGTGAGCTCCTGAATCGAGTCGACGACATGAAGACGGACGGGATCCTTCTGATCCACACGACCGAGCCGGAGCTCGCCCGGCACACCGTACAGGACGCTCTCAGCGAGACCACTCGCGACTGGCGACTCCTGGGGATCTCCTCGCGCGGTGAGGAGGTCCATACCGCCGAATACCTCGTTCGGCTAGAGAAGAAGCTGACGCCGGCCGATCTGATCGGCGTGTTGGACGAATGGTCCGCCCATATCATTGCGGCGGAGTACATCCCGTTTCGGCAGCGCGATCGACCCCGAACCTCGGACGACGAGAATGAGGGCTGAGGGTGCGAATCGACGTGCGTAGCCCGGCGGGTAGATGATGATGGAGAAGCGGGCCGCGAACCAGGGGCAGCCCGGAGTGCTCGAGACGGCTGCGGTCGGCGCGCGTCCCGGCGAAGTCTCCCTCCCGAGCGATGCCCTCCAGAACATGGAGCTGAGCGGGCTTGCCTTCAACGACCGGGTGCTCCAGCTCGGAATGGACCGCGGGAACCCACTGCTCGAGCGGGTCCGCTTCCTGGCCATCCTCGGCAACAATCTCGACGAGTTCTTCATGACACGCGTCGCTGGGTTCAAGCAGCAGCTGGCAATCGGCACCCCCCCCAAGCTCACGCTCGACGGCCGAACACCCGAGGAGCAGCTCGCGATGATCGGTCCCGCAACCCGTACCCTACTCGATACCGCCTATCGCGAAGCACTTCCCACTTTGTGCGAAGAGTTGGGCGCGCACGGGATCCGCCTGCTCTCCTGGTCCGAGCTCGAGCCGGAGGAGGTCGGCTACCTGGAGAGCGTCTACGCAGCCGAGCTCGAAGCTGTTGTCAGACCCGTATCGGTCGTCCCGGAGGCACGATTTCCACACGTCCGGAACCTTCGGCCCGCCCTGCTCGTGACGATCATCCGACCAGACGAGGCCAAGCCGAACCTGGTCATCGTCGAACTGCCGAGCGACGTTCCCCGCTTCATCCCCCTGCCGGGCGGCCGGCGCTTCGTTCCGCTCGAGGAAGTGCTCCGATCCAACCTCCCCCGATTGCTGGACCGGGGGACCGTCCTCGAATCATACCTATTCCGGGTTACGCGCAGCGGAAACCTACGGCTGGCGAACGACGAGATCGCGGACATCGTGGGTGCAGTCGCGGAGAATGTCGCGAGACGGCCGTTCCAGCCGGTCGTTCGGCTCGAGGTGGAGGCGTCGATGCCCCCGAGCGTGCGCGGCCAGCTGCTCGGCGAGTTGCAGCACGAAGCTCGGTCGCGCCTGAGCACCCTCGGTGAGGAAGACGTCTACTCCATCGAGGGGTTGATCGACTTGAGTCGGCTCGAGGAGATCGCCGGGTTGCCGGTCCCCGAGCTACATTTCCCCCTGGCGAAGCGATCCCGCCCGGTCCGGAAGCGACCCTCGATCTTCGAGCAGATGGGGGCCCGGAGCATCCTCGTCCGCTTCCCCCGGGACTCGTTCGAGAAGTCGGTTGAGCGATTCGTCATTGAGGCGGCCAACGATCCTAAGGTGCGTTCGATCGCCATCACCCTCTATCGGACGGATCGTGCGTCCAGGATCGTGCGCGTCCTGCGGCGAGCCCATCGCAACGGCAAGAAGGTAGTGGCCCTGATCGAGGTCAAGGCCTCGTTCGATGAGAGACGCAATATCGAGCGAGGGCGCGCCCTCGAGGCCGCCGGCATTCGCGTCCTCTATGGACCGCCTTCGCTGAAGGTCCACGCCAAGATCGCCAACGTCGTGCGCGAGGAGGATGGGGGCATGCGGTTGTATTCCTACGTGGGAACCGGGAACCTGAATGCCTCTACGGCGGCCACCTACACCGACCTCGGCATCCTCACCGCGGACCCGCGAATCGGGGAAGAGCTCGGTGCCCTCTTCGATGCCATGGCCGGCGGCGGGACCATGCCGCGGTTCGATTCGCTCCTCGTGGCACCGTTCAACATGCGTAGCCGCTTCCTGGAGCTCATCGAACGAGAGGGCGCACACGCGCGACGGGGAGGCGATGGCGGCATCACGGTGAAGGTGAACGGTCTCGCCGATCGTGAGATCATCGCCGCGCTCTACAGGGCTTCGGCTGCCGGAGTGCGGATCCGACTCGTCATTCGAGGCATCTGCGCCCTGCGCCCAAAGGTTCCCGGGCTGTCCGAGAACATCGAGGTCGTCTCCATCGCCGGCCGGTATCTCGAGCATTCCCGGATCTACCGGTTCGCCAACGGGGGGGAGGCCGAGTATTTCATCGGGTCCGCGGACTGGCGAGGTCGGAACCTCAGTCGGCGGGTCGAGGTCGCCACTCCTGTGACCGATCCCGGATACCGTGACGTGCTCGACATAATCCTGGCGGAAGACCTCGCGCGACCCGACGCCTGGGACCTCCTCCCGGACGGGTCCTATCAGCGGCGGGACGGCCGGATCGCCGCATCTGTCCAGGGTCCCTGACGATGGCCACCCGTCACCCGATACGCTGCATCGCGCTGGCGGCCTCCTCGAGCCTACTCTTCGCCTGCGAAGCCGAGCGGGCGCCGTCGCCGAGCCTGGCGGATGCATCGACGTGCGGGATCGTTGAAAGCGCGCTCTCCCTTCCCAGTGGTGTCGATGAAGCGAGCGGCGTGGTCATGAGCCGCACGACGCCGGGAACCCTCTGGATCCACAACGATTCCGGAAACGAGCCGGTTCTGCTTGCCGTCGACGCCGCCGGCCGGGAGTTGGGGTCCGTGGCCGTTACGAACGCCGAAAACGACGACTGGGAGGACATCGCCAGCGGAAGTTGCCCGGCCGGGGAATGCCTCTACATTGCGGACTCGGGCGACAACGGCGCCGATCGTTCCCGCATCCATCTCTATCGGGTCCCCGAACCTCACCCCGAGGACGCCGCGACGAGCCCGGCCGAGCGATTCGACATGGTCTATCCGGGAGGGCCACGGGACGCGGAGGCACTGTTCCTCCTCCCCGACGAACGGATCTTTCTCGTTACCAAGGGGTCCCGTACCCAAATCGAAGTCTACGCCTATCCTGGGCCCCTTCGGCCGGGGGAGACCGTCGAACTGCAACGGGTCCGTGCCTTGAGCACCGGACCGGTTCCAGTCATGGACCTCGTCACCGGTGCTGGCGCGAATCCAGCCGGTAGTTGGGTTGCGATTCGAACCTATACGGGGGTTCTGTTGTATCGAGCGGAAGAGCTCCTCGGGACCGGAGGGCATTCACCGATCCATGCGGAGATCGGTTCGATCGGCGAAACCCAGGGAGAAGGCGTGGCCCTCGGCGACAACGGGACGCTCGTCCTCGTAGGGGAAGGTGGAGGCGGAGGCTTTCCCGGGACTCTTGCCATCCTCCGGTGTGATCTGGACACCCGCACGGGGTCCACACCAACGGGTGGGTCGGCGCTACAGGGGTCTCCCTGAAGCGTGGTGCTCCAGGTAGTGGAGCGGGGAAGTCTTATCGATCGGCGCCGAAAAATCACCGGCTCGGTAACTGCACCTGGCTGGGGTGGCGTAAGTAGATGATTATAGATATACTTATGAGGGACCGCTCAGTCGAAATGCCCCGAGTCGTTCTTCGGTAGTTCACGTATCACCCCCCAGGCAGCACAGCTCGTCCCCCGAAGCGTTACGCTGCAAAGGAGAAACGGATTTGCGCCCGAACGGTTGGCTCGTCGGCTCGCTCTCGCTGATCCTGCTCATGGTGATCGCCATCCGGCCGGAGGCGAGAACGCCCGAATCGACATCTTCGTACCTGTTCCCGCTGGCACCATCCGTAGAATTGAACCTCGGCGGCTGCGCGAGCGTAGCCACCCGCGAGGAATACGAAGGGGCCGACTGTCTTCAGGCCGTTCGTCTCGAACTCATCGAGGGGACGATCAGCCTCGACCAGGCACTGCGTCAACTCGAGGCGTGTGCGGGCGAGCGATCGGATCTGGCCGACCTGGCCGACCGCCGCACGACGGTTCGCGCCGATTTCCTCCGCGCTCGGCTTGCATACGGCGATGTCCTGGAGCCGAGCGAGCAGGAGGAGTACGATGGGCTCCTGGCCTCGCTTGGCCGGACTCACGAGGCGCCCGCTACCGCGTCGGTGGAGAGGCTTCGGTCTGCGGGCATCTCTCCGGACGGCTTCGAAGATGAGTCCAACCCCGGTTCGACACTCGCCCGCCTCGAGCAGGATGCTTCTCTACACCGCGCTTTCCGAGACGTTTTCGGCGAGACCCTGGCCGATGATCTCGAAGCCATTCTGGCTCGCGACGAAGGCGGCGCTCCGAGCGCCGTAGTCCTCGGAGGCACGGCGATTCTGCCGAATCTGCCGCCACCCTCGACCGTCGCGTCTCCCGCACCGCCGACTTCCGCGCCGAGCGCGGCCAGATCGTCCGAACCTCTCGTCGTGCCGACGGCCGCCTATGGCGCCCGTCTCGCGACCGACCTCAGGGGGCTCGAAGTCGCCCGTCTACGCTACCTGGAATCCGCCGCACTGGTCCACCAGAGAACCGGAAGCGTGCGGCGATTCGTGGCGAACCTGCACTCCCCCGACGACGAGGAGCAGCGCACCGAAGAACTGGCGGTTCACGCGGAGCGCGATCGCGCTTTGATGGCGACCCGGCTGGCGAGCCTCGAGTCCCGACTGGGTGTCGATCCGCTCGTCTATCGGATGGCAGGCGAGAGCGCTGGCGTCGCCGCGCAGATCAACCAGGGTTGCCAGGCGCAGGCGCTCGGCCGTCAGCGGTGGATCCGCCGTGGTGCGGGCGTGGTGACCGGGCTGGTCGGCGCTGCCGGCCTCGTCGTCGTAACGGGAGCGACGGGGAGTCTGATCGGTGGGATCACCATCGCTGCTGCGATTGAGGCTTCGCTTGGCGCCTACCTCGTCGCGCGGTCGGAACAGGTCGACGAGCCAGTCGTCGCCAGCGCCGAACGGACGGCTTCGCTTCCGGACGAACCCGATGTGGAGTACTTCGCTCGACCCGATGCCGAGACCGATCCCGGTGACGACGGGCGTGCTGGAAGCGGCGGCGACGACTTCGAACAGTGGTTCGACGACTTCGGTCAGGCGCAGGAACGAGACGACCGTTCCGGCGAAGGTGTCGAGGAAGAGAAGGACGGGGAATCGACCGAACAGGGGCCCCGAGAACGGCTATTGCCTCCGGTCCTCCCGTTGGATCTGCCGGAAGAGCTCCGCGAGCTTCCGCCACTGCTAGACAATACCGAGATCCGCGAGCTGCGGACCGCCTCCCTACCGGAGATCCAGGAGAGCCTGGACGAGTTCCTCGCCCTCACCGATCCCTCCTCATGGGCCACCTCCGAGGAGCTGGCGGAAGCGACGCGTGTGATCTCGATCGAGGAGATGATCGAGGAGGCTACGGCTGCGCTGGAGTTGTGGGAGACGAAGAGGGAGCTCTCCGAGCGATTCGGCACGTTCTTTATCCAGGCCGAGATCGAGGGGCTCCCGGCCTCCAGTCAGCAGGAAGTGCTCCTCCGCGCGATGGGCCGGTACGTTCACGATCGGGATATCTTCGCTGGCAGTGAGGACGTAACCGAGCTGCGCCGGCGAGTCGCCGCACGTCTCGTCACCCACTGCCGGGCGGGCGATGCCGAGGGTGATCTCGTTCTCAGCGCGTGCACCGAAGAGACCGCGCTGTCTGTCCTGCTCGTTGCGGCGCTCCGTGATGCCGGTATCGACGTTCCTCTCGGCAGCGTTCTCGGGGTTCAGGCGTTCGGAAACCGGTTCGAGGCCGTGCTCTACTCGTCCGATGGGAAGCAGGTCTATTCGCTGACCAAGGGCGCCCCGCAGGAGGGTATCGTCGCCCCGATCTATCACCCGGCGATCTTCTATTTCAGCTATCTGGTCGCTCACGGGGTGGTACCGGAGATCGACGTCGATCAGCACCTCCTCATTGCGCTGCCCGACCGGCCGATGCCGGTGGAGGAGCTCGAAGACGAATGTACCTACGAGAAGCCTGGTGCCCTCGGACGGGCCGTCCGGTGGCTCGGGTCGATGATCGGCGTGCGCTACGACGACAATCCCTGTGACGAGGAGAAGAACGGGCAGGGTGGGCCGGAGGCCGACGGTGGAGTCAATGTCGACCTGTCGATCCCCAGGCCGCCCAACCCGCTGCGCGGAGGGGGCGAATCGGGTGGTGGTGGTGGCGGGGGTGGTGGTGGCGGCGGTAGCGACCCGCTCTCTCCGGCCGGACCTCGCGATATCGCCGGCGGAGGCTCCTCCAGTGACGGTAGCCAGTCCGGAGGCAGTGGGGAGAACGGAGAGGAGAGTGGATCCAGTGCTGGCAGTGGGGGCGACGGGAGTCAGGGTGACGGCAGTGCCGGGTCGGGAGAAGGGTCGTCGGATGAGGGCGCGTTGTCGGGCGAGTCCGGTGACGGCGAAGGCGAGGGCGCCGTGGCCGAAGGGCAAGGGGACGAGGGGGAGGCTGCCGGCGAGTCCGGTTCGGCGGGCGGTGCCGAGAGCTCGGGTTCAGGAGGCTCGGGTGGGTTCGGTATCGCGAGCCCCGACCTCCCGGCGGGTCCCGATCTGACCGAGGTCGCAGAGGAAGCGGTCGAGATGGCAACCCGCTACGAAAGCGCGGGCGAGCTCGGCATCATGCCGTGGCGCCTCCGCTCGGACGAGGGCATGGTCACCGGCTCCACAACCCGGGTGCTGTTCGCAGATAACGAACGCGCATTGGAGCGTTTCGGTGAGCACGACCTCTTCATCACGCTCGCTCCGGCCGAGGTCGAGGCGCAGCGCCGGATGCTCGACGCGGACGCCTATCCGATCTACCAGGCGGAAACACAGTGCGACGCTCCCAACCTGCCGCCTCGGCGGGTCTACCGGAGGGCTGCCGCTACCGAGATTGGATTCCGGTACGTCTACTGCGACCACGACGAGGCGATGGTCATCTTCCGGAACCGGGGCGACGCGCGGAGTTATGCCGAGCTCAACGCTCCTGACCGGCCGCTCTACCTGTCACGCCTTGCCGTGCAGCGCCTCGAGAGCTTCGAGGGCAGCGTCGAGTTGCAGCGTGTCCGCAACTTCCTGCGCGATCCCAACACCTTGCGGGAGTACTCGAAGGAAGAGCTCTACGCGATGGTGAAGGCCGCCAATGACCTGTTCGTTTTCCAGAACGCGCTGGAGTCGGCGCTCGTCCAAAGCATGAACGAACTCGGCCCGTCGTCGATTCGGGGACACTACTACGACATGCACCGGCAGGTCCTTCAGGCTCCCCTCTTCATCGAGATGGCCGAAGGTGTCCATCGGCTGAACCAGCGGTTGGCCTCCGATCCCCTGCAGTCGCTCGCCTGGGCCGACGCCCAGCCCGACCTCGCTCGGCGCGAGTTCTTCGACCTCTACAACGTCGTCGGGAAGATGATGGAGTGGCCGGAGCGGTGGGCTACGATGCAGCAGCGGTACGGCAGTGTGGGTGGGGATCCACCGGCGAACGACCCGGATGCCCCCTCGCTCGATTTCCTGCAGATCCTGAGCGACCCCATGAGGGTCCAGGTCGACTGGACCGAAGAGAAGCAGTCCGATCCCTCGATTCGGGACGCCCAGCTCCAGGACGGGCTCGAGCACACCCCCGAGGAGCGCGATGAGCCGACGATGTCCGATCTCATCGAGATGCAGGACGAGGTCGAGCACGTACGCGGTGGGACGGGCGGCCTCGGCCGCGCCGGCGACGGCGAGAGCATGGGACCCGAGCGTGGGCAGAAGCCCCTCCAGATGCTCCACATCCGCATCACTCCGGAGACCGGCGATCCCGATAGTGAGCGCCTCCCCGAGGACAACCAGGTCCGACCCGGTGGCACCGAGGGAGAAGAAAGGAAGCAGACCGAAGAGTCCGCTAGCCGGCAGGAGCCGCAGCTCTGGGTCAGCCCCCATACGTTCATCGATGGGCTCCTGTCCACCTGGGACGGCGACGACCTCGAACCGGGCAGCGCCGACCGCATCCCGCCGGTCCTTCGTTTCAACGAAGATCTCCGAGAGGTCTTCCACACTGACCTTCGTCCGACCGGCGTCTACGATAACCGCCTACGGAACGTGATGGAGGTCTTCAGCGCCCACGGATGGCTCCGCTTCAGCGAAGTTCGCGATGCGATGGGCGGTGATTGGACGGTCGTTCGCGCCCGCGACACCGGTCGCTTCAGCGCGGCCTACTCGGGCAATGCGCCCATCAACGATCAGGGCCAGATCCAGATACCCAACTTCTTCTCGCGGGACGGCGTGATCATTCCCGCCGACCTCTTCGACCCCGTCCGCGAGCACTATACCAGGTCGATCCTCGGCATCTTCGAGCTCGTCGGCGACGGCCGCACTCCCCCCGCCGTTTCCCTCGACTCCGCCCCGATGGAGCCGGGAGACGGTGCGGTCGACGGCCGCAGTAGGGTCCTGCGGAGTCTCGAAACGATCAGAGACCAGACCGAAGAACGGTAAAGGCGCGATCAGCGATCAGTGGGGGTAGCCGGAAGCACCGGTTACCCCCACTTCGCGTTGGCCGATAGAAGGCCGTTGATAAATCGCGCATCTCTGCGTTGCTCTTCCTCGCCGCTCCCTGCGG
>WHSP01000095.1 GCA_009380025.1 Gemmatimonas sp.
GGACATGCGTGACTCCGGCTAAATGGATACCCCAGATCATCTCTAATTCAGCAGCCTGTTAGGCGAGCGGCTGACGACGTGGCGGGTGGTTACGCCCGCGGGGCAAGTCACGTCGCCCGCCTCGAGATCGATCCGGAAATCCTCTTTGTGAAAGCATCCTGGTGTTCCGCCGCTCGGCGGAACCCGTGCTACCGTGGACTCTTGGACAGTTTCGATGATGACATGGCCGGCCTCCGAAGTAAGAATAAGCGACGCTTATGCATGGGGACACGATCAGTGAGTCCGCCGCTTCGCGAGGTCGGCCCTCTCATATCATCTGAAGCTTCACGTTAGCCCTCTGAAGGGAGATGCGATGATCAGAATGATTGCGGTTGGTTGGATCTTCGGGTTGCTTACGTTCGCGTCAGCCGCTTCGGCCCAATTAACCCATCTGCATGTCGTCGAGGTCGGGAGTGGAAGCCCGTCCTTCGTGGTGCTTCACGGCGGTCCGGGGCTTACGCACGACTATCTCCGGCCGGAGTGGGACGCCCTCGCTCGGTATGGTCCGGTTCTGTACTACGACCAACGTGGCTGCGGGCAAAGCGACTGGTCAGGTCCGCTGACATGGCGTCAGCATGTGGAAGATTTGGAAGCTCTCTTGGAAGAGAGAGCGCCGGACGAGCAAGTGGTCTTGGCAGGGTCGTCTTGGGGTGCGGTGCTCGCATTGCTGTACGCGCACACCTATCGGGGCCGGATCTCGGCATTGGTGCTCTCCGGTCTTCCGCCGTGGCGGGAACTCGTCGACGCGAGAGCGGCGCGCTACGAAGAGCTGTCTCCAGCTGCGAAAGACAGTTTCAGGCGTTCGGTCGAGCGGGTCTCGTTCGATTCGTATCCCGTCCGTGATTCACTTTGGATCGCCAATCGACCGGGAGTACTGGGCGATGTCATCTCCAAACGCCTTCGCATGGGCTGCCCGCTGGCTGCTGATATCATTTTTCAGAGCCTTTATGACGCCCCCAGACTGGCTGATCTCCGGAGCATCTCTGTTCGGACATTAATCATCGACGGGGACATCCCTGATCCACGAGGCAGCGGGGCCGCCAATGTTGCGGACGTGTTACCGAACGCCACGCTTCGGATCCTCCCGGGAACGGGACATGACCCTTGGTTGGATAGGCCGGACGCATTCTTCGATACCGTCGGCGAATTCCTCACTCGCAGTCAGTGACACGGCAGGCTTACGATGCATTGCAGGAGTCGGCGACCAGTCACCGGAGTGGTTTCGGGATCACTGAGGTCGCCTGCTACTGAAGCCTAGCGAAAGTGCGCGTATGGCACAGCATGGCTAATCCATTTTGTTATGGCCCTCCAAGCTCTTCTTGTATTTGCCCAGATCGATGCAGAACAGATAGCCGACTTGCACGACGCCGAGCGGGCTAATACGGATAGATGCGATCTGCCAAGCCTCGGTACGGAGTCTAGGAGCAAGTTGATTGAGCATGTCGGCGTCAGTAAGGGACCGCTTGCTCGGTGGCAGGGAATATGTGGCGTCCAAAATGAGCTTCTGCGGGACTCGCCCAGGAATCGAGATCGGCACTCCGAACGCCTCGACAAACGCCTCGAAGAGGTTCAACGGACCGGGATAAGGCCCGAGACGCAGGCCTGCAGGGAAGACCTCGAACGCCCCGTCAACTATCAGCCGGTCCCTGTCTCGACCGGCAAGAACAAGATCATAGGACAGCCCTCCATTCCGGGACGTTACCTCCTTCGTAAAGACTAGGAGAGTATTCTTGCCTTCAGCAGCATCCTCGTCGGATGCTGACCAGACAACCTCATGAGCTTCGGAATTCCGGATCGCGGTCGTCACTCTGTCCCTGGCAAGGTTGAAGACACCCTTGTAACGCCTGTCAAATCTGATCTCATATGCGGCAGAGGGAAGGAGGCCCTTCGAACCGAGCCGCCAGCGTGCTTCGCGTTCTCGTTCGGGCGGAAGTGCTTCGTGCAAGAGCTCTTGCGTGAGATAGTTCAGCAGCCGCGATATGGCCTCCGGTGAATCGTCTTCTTCCAGCAGCTTCAGGATCAAGCGTGCATCCTTCAGGATCGATTCCGCTAGTTCTGGCGAGACTGCCGCAATTTCGGCTGACTCATCCTCAAAGGGACGGGGCAGCAACTTCGCGGCAGCCGCAGCGATGGCAGATGCCCGATCGCCTTTGGTAACCTTCTTTACAGTGTCCATCCTTATAGTGTGATCACGTCAAACTCATCACGACGAAGGTCCTCCATGACGAACTCTCGACCGGTTCCAGATCGTTTAGAGGGGTGCACCGGCTTCAGCCGAGTTGCCACGGCATCCCGCGGTATTACGTACACGAGTGGAGTCCAGAGCCTAGGAGTGGGTTCCATGAGCATGTAAAGGATTTCATCTCGGTCGTGCTCCGCGATCTCGTTCGCAATATACCATTTCTGGGCCAGCACGCTCAGACTTCCGGCGATACGCGTGAAGTTGTTCCCGTGTTTGTCCGCTGAGTCGACTTCGGCTTTCAGCCCGCGATAGATATCGGCTGGGTTCGACGATGACCCGACCAGCGCCCTCAGGGAATGAGGAGGCGCCAAAGCAGAGTCAAAGCACTCACTGCACCACACGTAGTGAAGATCGCGTCGGTGCTCCTCCTGAATCATCAGTTTGAGTCGCGGATTCGTCGAGTAGAGTAACAGAGACGGCATTCGGCTATGCTCCAGTCGGCGGCTCACCCTTAGTAGACCGCAGAAACTCTTTCCGTTTCCTCACCGCCTCATCCGCTAGTTCGTCCAAGAGCTCGTTCCCGTGCGCCTGCGTCGTCGGCTTCCACCACGCCGGACGTTCAATCTTCGCCTCCACGAACACTTCCCGCTGGTGGGATCCGAGCACAGCGGGATCCACACGGCGCGTTCGTGGGCGTGGATGGTCGGTCGCTCGCTTTCGGCGCGGAGTTGCTCGAGGACGGGGTGGGTCTTCGACCGGAGGAAGAGGTACTCCGCTATGCGGCGCCAGTTGGGGCGCCGGTCCGTTGGGGCGTTCATGAACGACCAGCTTCTTCAGAGTCTAATTCGCCGCCGACTCCTCGCCTGGCATTGTTAGCGGCGGCTTGCCAAGCTCCTCGAGCTTTTGATTCAGTGCCTCTCGCCGGGACGCGGCCTGAGCCGGCGCCACATAGTAATGTTCGAACAGTTCCTCAAGTACGTTTAGCAGCCACTCCGCTTCCCCGTCCTCAACAGGAGTGATTTCCCCACTCGCACGGCTCTTTATTGGGTGAGCGGCAAAGTTTTCAACATGCCGGATCGCGTCGACATTGAGGCCAAGTTCGTACGGCAAATCCTCAATCACCGACTTGATCTGGGAGGCTAGATCCCCGCCAGTCGCGCCACCGCGAGTGGTAAGTATTCTCTGTAGGCACCGCCGAGCAAGCGCAGCCGATGCCTTCTTGCTAACTGGAAAAACGCCTACTGCTTCGCGGAAATCCTCAGATAGATCGGGATCGGCCTCCTCGACCTCGGGAGGGACGGGTCGATTGGCCGCTACGGGCCAGAGGAGAACATCGACCCGAGTCGCTACATCCTGGGGGTCGGACGTGGCTACCACGCGAACAATCGGGAGGCCACACGCCGGGCAGCCTGACGTTTGGAATTCCAGGCCGCGACGAGAAGGTGTGTCAAGGTAGATTGGATTTAGGGGGCGACGGTGAGCACCGCCTCTTGCGCTGATCTCCGTCGCCTCGAACCGAACTGCGGTTGAACAATGCGGACACTTACCCGTCCTCCCCGAATTGTATGACATTTGGATTCCGAGTTTCGCCGTATGTAGTTAAGCTGAAGATGTGATGAGACCTGCTCGCTGTCTCGAGTGGCAAAGTGGCGCCAGCGCCGCTACGTGACGTAGGAGAAGTCGAGCCAGCTCATCGCTCGACAAGTCCGACAGGTCGTACCCCACCCATCGTCGACGCGACGCCCGTCCAGCCGAGCACTAGTACTCACAGCCGATCATCGGGGTCTCGGATCTCGCACGTCCCGGTCGCGAGATTGCCGGCTTCATCGTCGCGGACCGCGTTCTTCGTATACCGATTGACTCGGACTGTGAACGCGCTCCTGTACTCTTGAACGGCGGGATCATCCCACGCTGCTTTGTCCCCCAGATCAAGCTCCACATTGGGGTTGCCCACTTCTGGAAACTCGACGAAATAGGTTCCTTCGGTGACCTGGGCTGTGCCGGGGCGCGTACCGGGCCGACCTGTCGGCGAGAGATCGTCCAATAGCATCGCGCTCTCGGATGACGGACCGATCCGAATTACGTCTACCACATCAAGGCCGTCGTATATCCCCGCGTACGTCGTGTTGCAGACCGGCACGACATCGGATACTTCGCAGCCAACGACGGAGAACGTGGCCTGAATCAGCACCATGGTTCTCAGGTTCATCATCGACATCGCTTTCGGTTGCGGGCCAACCTCCCAGCAGCCTCCCCAGCTCATCACTCGACAGGTCCGACAGGTCGCGCTCCGCCCACGTCGAACTGGCGCCCGTCCAGCCGCGCTCGGCGCACTGGAAGACGATGGTCTGTCGCCCGTCGAAGGGCTCCTGGATCAGCGACACCCGGTAGCGCCAGCCGTCGGGGCCGTACCAGGTCATTTCGTGCATGGGTGGGCGGCCGAGGTGGTGGGGCTACCTGAAGGAATTCGGCAGCCAGTCGAGGCCACCGTCGTCCAAGACCCGATAGCTAACCTCAGTGTTCGTCGCCTCGACGACCTCAATGCGAATGGAGCGGTAAGCGATTTCGGCGCCTTCCGCCAGGTCATAGGTGAGATCCTGCGAGAAGGCCGGGCGGATCATGTCGCTCACGAATTCACGATACTCAGCCCGGACGGTTCCGCCGCTCACGCCCGAATAGATCATCATTGCTCGAAAGGCCGCTGAATCCGGACGCATGCGCTCGACAAGTTCGAACAAAGGCTCCTCGGGCCATCTTCCGCGTCGTCCGTCGTGACCGACCACGACACCGTCCTCCCTTACCATTAGATGGTAGCTCTCAAACGGAACCGCATACTCCCCGCCGGGATAGCGGCCCGTCGCTTCGTAGAAGTCGCCGGGGCGAATCGGGTAATCTCCGAATCCGGACCTCACCTCGTAGTCCCTCACCACGACGAATCCGGGGACAACAGCACCGCGCTGAACGTCGAACATGGGCTCACCCACTCCGACCGTATGCGTCTCGCCCAGCGAGTAGCTCCGTAGCACCGTCGGTGACGTAACGATCAACTGAGCCGACTGCGCGCAACTCGCCAGCAGGAGTACAACGACGACTAGGCTTGGGCGCATCGTGGTGGGCTCCGCTGGCGGTGGGACAGCTTGGCTGGGCGCCTAACTCTTAGTCGCCTGACTCTGATCGGTCAAGAGTTGAGATAGCTCGGCGTGTGTGGCCGGAGAGCAGTCGCGCTCTGGGAGGGCATTGTACACGAGGTTACTCGATGGCAGCCGCTCGGAACCAGCGCAGAATTTCTGAGGGATCGGGATCAGACCTGCCCCGCTTTTTCTTCGGTGCCGTTTCCGAAATGCGCTCAGGAGGACGCGCAAGGCCGCTGATCGTTGCGCCCTTGCATCCTGTGGGAGTGACGGGCGGCCGTGCTACCGCTAGGCGCCTGTTAAGGAGCCCGTTTCTGGCCAAAGACACTCATGGGGGTAGGTAATGCCCCGTCTGCTCGACCCCCGCGAGCTCTCCAAGCAGACCGGGATCCCGCTCTGGCGTGTCTATGAATTAGTCGCGACAGAACCAGATCCCCGCGATCAAGTTCGGTAGAGCGATCCGGTTCGACCCGAACGCGGTTGCCGAGTGGATCCGTGACGGCGGGACGGCGTTCAACGCTGATGCGGCATGAGCGCCGACGACCTGGGCACTTTCCCGCCGAGCTCCTCTCTCTCGATCGATGGTTCCTCTGGGGCTATGAGCAGCGCGAGGACAGGCGAAGCCGACGAAAGTGCCGTACCGAGCCGATCAACCGGAGGCCAAAGCGAGTTCGACAGATCCCGACACGTGGACGTCGTCCGATGTTGCGATGACAGCCAATCGCGCCGGTCTGGGCGATGGCATCGGCTTCGCCCTGGGTGCGCCGATGGACAGCGTTCCCGGCGTGGAGCTCTGCGGCACCGATCTAGACGGCTGCCGTGATCCGGAGACCGGCGAGATCGAGGACTGGGCACAGAAGATCATCGAGGAGCTCAGCAGCTATATGGAGCTCAGTCCATCGGGCGAAGGCGTCCACATCCTCGCCTGGTGCCACCTGCCGAACGGTCGAACGAATAATGACATCGAGATGTACGCCCAGGGTCGTTCTTCACGGTCACAGGCCGGCACCTCGAGAGGACGCCGCGAACGGTAGAGGTCCGGATTGGGGAGCTCCTGGCGGTCTACTCACGCGTGTTCGCGGAACCGGCGAAGGAGGAGAGCGCCGATCGCCAGACACGTTACCGATCGATGATCGGGAGCTGATCGAGAAGGCCACAGGGCGGCCAACGGATCGAAGTTCAGTGCGCTTTGGAATGGGGACCATTCGGGGTACCCGACGCAGTCGGAGGCCGACGCGGCGCTCTGCTCGATCCTGGCTTTCTGGACGGGCCGGGACGCGGGTCGGATCGATCGCCTATTTCGCCAGTCGGGGTTAATGCGGAAGAACCTGCCGAATCTGAGCCCCCTCTCGAACAAGGTCGGCGTCAGGCGGCCGTGAGGGATTGAACCCGGGGACGCTTGCTGTTGGATACCCGCGCGAGCTCGTACTGCATCTGGAGCGTCAACCAGAACCGCGCGGTACTGACACCTGCCTGCTCGAGCCGGAGCGCCAGGTCCGGACTGATGCCGGCCCGACCATTGAGAACGCGCGACAAGGTGACCCGCGAGATGCCAAGCCGCTCTGCCGCCTCAGTTACGTTCAAGTCGAGCGGGGCGAGCACGTCCTCCCGCAATAGTTCGCCGGGATGAGGTGGATTCTTCATCGGGTTCCCTTCAGTGGTAGTCTTCATAATCGACATCGGTGACGTCGGTCTTCTCGAAGCGGAATATCACGCGCCAGTTGCTATTGACCCAGATGGACCAGGATCCTTTCCGCTTGCCCTTGAGCGGATGCAGCTTGAACGATGGTAGGCTCAATTCGTCGAGCGTTGCTGCGGCGTTGAGCGCACCGAGAATGCGTCTGAGTTTCTTTGCATGATCAGGTTGAATGCCTTTTATCGATTCCGTCTGGTAATCGTTCGAGTCCTTTGTGTCGAAAGCCCAGGATCATGCTCTGACTATAGCGTGTATCGCTACACGACGCAAGCTAGCTCAGGACGGGGGGAGGGCGCCAGCATTCGGTGAAGGCGCGAAAAGCGGGGAAATCGCGAGAGTGTTCCAATTAGATCGGAACAAATGAATCCCATTTAGCCGAAATATTCAGTGTTATTCAGCCATACTCACCCAAAATCCGCTGGGCAGGGGCATGATCAGCGTGCTGCTTGAGGAAGATGTCCCGACCCGGTTCCGGAACCACTTTCCCGAAGGGAGCGATCCGATGTTGAAGGAGAGCAGAGTTGCGACGCGGCTTCCGGCCCAGGACCTGAACCGGGCCAGGAGCTTCTACTCGGACAAGCTCGGCCTCGATCCGGTCGAGGAGCGAGAGGGTGGCCTTCGATACGTCTGCGGCGGGGGGGAATTCGCGCTGTTCGAGTCGGCGGGTGCGCCTTCTGGCGACCATACGCAGATAGCCTGGGAAGTCGACGACATCGAGGCGACGGTCGGCGAGCTACGGGCTCGGGGTGTGGTATTCGAGGAGTACGACCTGCCCGGCCTCGAGACGGTCGATGGAATCGCCGACATCGAGGGCACCTATCCGAGCAAGGGGACGAGGGAACGCGGCGCCTGGTTCCGGGACAGCGAAGGCAACCTGCTCGCGATCGGTCAGTCGCTTCGGGACTGACAGCCTCTAATCGCCGCAACGACCAACACGAGAGAGACCCCCGCGACATCGATGGGTGTCAGGGGGTCGATGTCATGGAGGCGCTCTAAGCCTGCTGTTCCAACTCGTCAATCAGGCCGGATGCGAACTGGACCGCATCGCGGGCGAGCTCCACCGCGTTGCGCGCCGAATCTTCCGTGTAGACGAGGGCGGGGATGCTGTCCGGGAGTCCGTTCGGGTAGCGCGTGGGAATATAATAGCCATCCAACATCGACCAGCGGCTCGCTTTTTCCGCGAACTTCGGTTCGTGGTGGGCCGCCTCACTCGCAAGCCGCTCGACCGAATGACCCAGCACCACCTCCAGGCCGGTCGCGTACAGGAATGCCTTGAGCGCCTTCTCTGCAACCTGTTGAGCCAGGAAGCACGCGATGTGGTACCCGCCTCGCTCGGCGAGATCGTTCGCCCAGTGGAGGTCGTGGGACGCCTGGTCGAGCCACCGCCGGCCCTCAGTGATCGGATCCGGCCTCATAGAGAACCTGCTCCTCAGCTGCAATCATCCGACCGAATGGTCGCTCACTCATGCGTTCGTATTCCGCCGGAGTCCAGGCTAGCAGGTCCAGGTCCACGCGCGCATCGAGTTGTTGGTAAAGCCGGGCCAGCCGCTCTGGCACTGGCTCGGATGTCTCGAGGATGACCAGTATATCCAGGTCTGTCGTGAGATCGCGCCGCCCGCGCGCGTATGATCCAAACACACTGATGCGGTGGACACCGGGCATGGAGCGAAGCTGACCGACCACGCGGGTCAAGCCCTCCTCCAATCGCCTGGCATAGGCAGCGCGCTGATCATGCAGATCGGTCATGCGGGAGCCATCCGCCCTCGTTCCGGTCAACCCAGCTACGCCGTGCACGTCGCCATGCGCACCGCCGAAGGACGACGCAGACCCGTGAGCATGGGAAGGTACGGGTCGGATCGCGGGGGAACAACCAAGACGAGGGAAGCACGGGTTCCACTCAAGCCCCGTCGTGGCCGCGCATCTTGCGCGCGAATCGCAACAGCCCGGTCAGATCGACGTAGCTGCGAACGAGCCAGCCCGCGCCCGCGACCAGTTTGAGCGCCAGCGCGATCTCTGCTACGACGAGCCCGCCCAGCAGACGACGCGATCCGCGGCCGCCGGCTGTGGACTTCCCGCCATTGCCGATCCCTTGGGAGTCGACCACTCGCACTCGAAGAATCTCCACTGGGATCGAGTTGTCGCTTCGACGGCGACTTCTCATTGACAGCTACAGAAGTCCGCTGCACCTTTCCCTCGTCAGCTATAGAAGCCTCCTCTTCCTCCGGCGTTTCATGATCCCTCGAACCCAGACGGACGCTCTCCGGGGCTCGCTCGACCTGCTGGTCCTGAAGACGCGTTCCCTCGAACCGATGCACGGTTGGGGGGATCAGTCAGCGTGTGTGCAGCAGATCTCGGACGGGGCCTGGAGGTGAACCAGGGTTCGCTCTACCCGGCACTTCAGCGGCTGGAGAAGGAAGGTTTGATCGCGAGCGAGTGGCGGACGACGGAAACCGGCGCGCCCGCTACTGCGAGCTCACGGCTGCCGGGCGGCGTTGCCCTGGGCGCTGAGGTCGAGAGCTGGCGCCGATTCGCCGCAGCGATGGAGGTGATTCTCCGCACGCCTGACCTATTCCGAACTCTCCATTCGCAACGAGACCGCCTATGAGATGGGTACATGCGATCCGTGCGCGGCTGAATCTACTGCTGCGCGGTGCTTCTGAAGCGCGCATGGAGGAGGAAGTGCGCTTCCACCTTGAGCGGGAGGCGGAGAAAAACATTCACGCGGGGATGAGCCCTGAAGATGCGCGGCGGAAGGCGGCCGTCGCGTTCGGTGGGCGTGAGGGGCACAAGGAGGCGATGCGGGCCGGGCGCCCATTTGCGCGATTTGGCGGCTTGTGGCTCGACCTCAAGTTGGGCGTGCGGATGCTGGTGAAGCATCCCGGACTGACTGCGATCGGCACCCTTGCGCTGGCGTTTGCGATTGCGGTCGCGACGATCGGGTTCGAGTTCTTCGCGCAGGTCATCCGTCCGGAGCTTCCGCTCAACGAAGGGGATCGGGTAGTCGCGATCGTGACGCGGGATGCCGCGGCGGGTCGGGAGGAGCCGCGGGTTCTGCACGACTTTGCGGCCTGGCGTGAAGAGCTGACGTCGATCGAGGAGCTCGGGGCGTTCCGTCCCATCAATCCCACCCTGATCGTCGGCCAAGGCCCGGGGCAGCCGGTCGAGGCGGCCGAGATGACGCGCTGAGTCAGCGACGAATGGGAATCCCACTAGATCGGGGTCGCCAGGATGAGAATCTCGGAATCGAGCACCTTGTCGAGGATTGCCGGCCACTCGTCACCCGGTCCCATGTCGGAGTACGTGCCCGGGAGGATCTGGCGCTCCACGAGCTTGAGGATCTCCGACGGTATCCCCTGACGCGCCAATCTTTCCACGAGGAACTCGCAGAGTGTCTCGGTATTCGAGAGGCCTGTGCTCTTGAGTGTCCCGAGCAGGATCGTAGCTTTCATTTGTGGTCATCTCTTGCCAGGGGAGAGTGGGAGGCACGACTCTTACCCGGTGTTTCCGGAGCAGGCGGGAATGCCGTCGCTAGATTCCCGGTTGCAAGGCCGCGTCAAAGGTCCGGGGACCCAATGGCGATAGATTCTCTTCCTGAGAGAGCGGACCTCTGGCGCATGGGCGCCGTGTGCCGAGCGGGCGAGACGCCCGTGCTCGCAGGGGATCTGACCCCTGCTTGGCCGGAATCCTCGATCTGCAAGAAATGGTGTGAGGAACAACGAATGGACGACAGACAGGGTCCCGACCTCGTGACCGACCATGAGCTGTTGTAACGATAAGGGATGTGAAGTCGAGGCGCTCCGGGCGAGCCAATCGCGCGTGCTGTGGGCGGTCCTCAGTATCAACGGCGGGATGTTCGTCGTGGAGCTGGCCATCGGGATGCTGGCCGGTTCGGTAGCGTTGCTCGCGGACTCGCTCGACATGCTCGGCGACACCCTGGTATACGGCTTCAGCCTCTTCGTCATCGGACGGGGGGACCGGTGGCGCGCTCGTTCGGCGCTCCTGAAGGGCGGCATCATGATGGCGTTTGGGATCGGCGTTCTGGTGCAGGCTGGATTCCGGGTGGTCCAACCGCGGGTCCCCGAGGCCGGTCTGATGGGAAGCACCGCACTGCTTGCCCTCGCTGCGAACGCCGTCTGCCTCTACCTGCTTACCCGCCACCGTGGCGACGACGTCAACATGCGCTCGACGTGGCTGTGTTCCCGCAATGACATCGTGGCAAACACCGGGGTCATCGCGGCTGCCGGGGCCACGGCACTCACCCGGTCCGGTGGGCCCGACCTGCTGATAAGCCTGGCGATCACCACCGTTCTCCTGCGTTCGGCGCTCACGGTTTTGTTCGAGGCGTGGAGCGAGCTCCGCCCAGCACTCTGCCCGGCCCGCCTCTGTCCCGCGGACGCGTGCTCCTGTCCTGCACACGCATAACCTTCCAAGCCCGGCGCGGCCTGATGGCGGACCGCTCCTGTGCGGCCATAAGTGGCCGTTAGGCGCGGCTATTGCACAGCGGGCTCCGCGTTCGCGCCGGGACACGCGGCGCATTCCTTTTGCCACTTAGCACGAGGCGAACTGTGGGCATCCTCTTATCCTGGCTGATCCTCTCATTCGCGGTCTGGCTGACCGCCGTGGTGCTGCCGGGCTTTCACGTGAAAAGCCTCTGGGACGCAGTCGTGGTCGCCCTCATTGTGGGACTGCTCAACTTCTTCCTCGGATGGCTCTTCTTCGCGGTGTTCACGATCGCCACGCTCGGGCTGGCGTGGCTGCTCGCGTTCATCACCCGGTGGATCATCAACGCGATCATCCTGAAGTTTGCGGACGCAATGACCGATCGACTCAAGATCGACAGCTTCGGCTGGGCGTTGGGCGGCGCGTTCGTGATCTCTGTCTTCGGAGCGATCGGGGATTGGATCATGCGGGCGCTGTGATGTAAGACCCCCGCACGCGGAATGTTGACGACCCGTTGCGATCGTCGGGTTGTCGCGCCTCGGGACGCTCTCGAGTACCTGTGATGTCTCGGCGGGCGTTCGCGATTGACCGGCGACGTGAGCGAATCGCCGGCTTCCGGGCGTCCTGGGTCGAACTCCCCACAATCCACATCTTCCAGCTCTCGGGTACGGCCCAACGGGCTAATCCTTCCCCTCGCCCTTCGGTTCGCAAATTCAAGCTCGGCACGCCCCTCGCAGTTGCTTGCGGGCGCGGCCCCGCGATGGCGTCGGCCGCGGTTGGCGGGTGAGCCGAAACCGCCTGGTTGGAATTTCCGGAAGTCTCAGACCCGTGATCTGGTGAGCCAGCTTTTCCTGGGCGTCGCCCTTCTGCTCGTTCTCCTGTTGGTCGGCGGACTCGCGCGGGTTCTGCAGGGGCCGACACCGCACGACCGGCTGCTGGCCGCACAGCTCTTCGGGACGACTGCGATCGCAATTCTCCTTCTGCTCGCAGAGTCCTCAGGCGCTGCAGGTGTGCTCGACGTGGCCCTCGTGTTGTCGCTGCTCGCCATGGTCAGTGTCGTCGCGTTCATCAGCTGCTCGCGGGGTCGGGGGGCGCCAGAATGAGCCCGCGCGATCTGGCCACAGTGCTTCTCCTCCTGTTGGCTGCTTTCTTCTTCGTTGCCGGCGTGCTCGGCATCGTTCGCTTCCCGGACACCCTCACCCGCCTCCACGCGGTGACCAAGGCGGACAACGTAGGCCTTGGTCTCGTCGTATTTGCGCTGCTCTTCCAGGCCGATTCGTTCCTCGCCGGCGCCAAGCTGGTGCTGATCTGGATCCTCGTGCTGATCGCGAGCGCGACGTCGTGCTATCTCATCGCCGGCGCTTCCTTATTGGATGGCGACGAGGAGTCCGGATGACGCTGGAGATGCTGTTCGATATGGCTCTTGTGGGCGCGGTCGTGGTGGCGGCTGCTTACGCGATCAACGCTCCTGTTCTCATCGCGGGAGTGTTCGTCTACATCGTCTTCGGCGTGCTTCTGTCCCTGGTGTGGGTGAGGTTGGGCGCACCGGACCTGGCGATCGCCGAGGCGGCAATCGGAGCGGGAATCACCGGCGCGATTGTCCTGGACGCGGCTCGACAGATGGGAATGGAACGACGACGAAACCCGCGCCTGCGTAGGTGGCCAGGGTGGCTCTCGTGGGCCGCTACTGCTGCGGTCGGCGTGATCTTCGCGGGAGTCTTTCTGACGGTGAGCGAGGGGAGGGGCGACCTGCCTCAGCGAGTCCAGGCCGAGCTCCCGAGGGTTGGCGTGGAGAACGAGGTCACCGCAGTACTCCTAAGTTACCGTGGCTACGACACGTGGTTCGAAGTGGGTGTCCTGTTGGTCGCGGCGCTGGGGGTCCTGGCGCTGCGGGCTCCAGGCGAGTCCCCCGCTAGACGTTTCCGCTGGGACCCCCCGGCCGTAGCGGACGGCGCGGCGGACATGCTGGTACCGGGTGGGATCCTGATGGCCGGGTACCTGCTCTGGCAGGGTAGCCGTGGCCCGGGAGGCGCCTTCCAGGCCGGAGCCGTATTGGCCGCGATCGCGGTGCTACTCACGCTCCTCGGCCGGCCTCCTATCGCGCGAGTCTCCGATCGGGCACGGGATGCCCTCTTGGTCGTGGGGTTCGCCGACTTCCTTCTGGTAGGGCTCGTGGCGGTCACTCTAGGCGGCGCCCTGTTCGAATACCCACCTGCCTGGGCGGCGCCGATGATCCTGGTGATCGAGAGCGCCGTGGCCGTTTCGGTAGCGGTCACCCTGTCCCTTCTGTTCGCCGCCGGCGGCGCCGCGGGAGACGCGTCGGAGGGCGGGGTACCATGACGACCTTCGGAATCTACGCCGTCGGTGCCGCGCTCCTCCTGACGATCGGGATCCGTGGCGCGCTGAGACGAAAACACCTCCTTCGCAGAATCCTCGCCCTGAACATCATTGGAGGCGGCGCCTTCCTCTTCCTCGTACTGCTTGGATATCGAGAGAGCGGAGAAGCGGGGCCGGACCCGGTGCCGCAGGCCCTCGTCCTCACCGGGATCGTAGTCGCAGTGAGTATTTCGAGCTTCGCCATTGTGATTGCGCGTCGGCTGAACGCGCGAACCGGTCGAACGGAGCTGCCCGAAGAAGGGCTGGACTAATGGTCGCGGCGATCCTCCTGCCGATGGGCGCGGCCTGCGTCGCCATCTTGGTACGTGGTTACGCCGCGAGGATCGCCCTCGTCACCGCCCTGCTGACGGCGGCGGTTTCGGTGGTCACGGCGATTGCGGTCGTGCGGAACGGACCCCTGGAGTACGCAATGGGCGGGTGGCGCGCTCCGCTCGGAATCACCCTCCGCGTCGACGGCCTCTCGTCCCTCATGCTGCTCCTGTCGGCTTCGGTCGCCGTGCCGGTGTTCGTCTACGCGGCGGCCCACTATGCCCGGGCCCGCTCCGACGAGCGGCAAGGTGCCGATTTCTGGCCTCTCGCCCTGCTGCTGTGGGGAGGGTTGAACGGCGTCTTCCTTTCCGGGGACGTCTTCAATCAGTACGTCGCCGTCGAGCTGACGTCTCTCGCCGCCGTGGCCCTCGTCACTCTCGGGGAAGGAGACGCCGCACTCTCAGCGGCTCTTCGATACCTCCTCAGCACGTTCGCCGCTTCGATGTTCTACCTGCTCGGGGTAGGGCACTTGTACGCGGTTGCGGGCACCCTCGACATTCCTTCGCTCGCCGGCACGCTGGAGGCCGAAGCCGCCTCCTACTCGGCCGCGGCGCTGATCACCGTGGCGCTATTGTTCAAGTCTGCCCTTTTCCCTCTCCACTTCTGGCTGCCACGCGCACACTCCGCTGCTCCGTCACAGGTGAGCGCCCTCCTCTCCTCGCTCGTCGTTACGAGCGCGGCCTATCTCTTCCTACGCCTCTGGACGACGGTCTTCGTCTCTGTCGCCGTACCGGTCGTTGGGCAGATCATCGGGGGACTGGGCGCCTGCGCGATCGTCTGGGGATCGCTCCAGGCCCTTCGGCAGCAGCGCTTGAAGGTGATGATCGCCTATTCGACCGTTGCCCAGATGGGCTACCTCTTCCTCGTCGTTCCTCTGGTGACCTCAGCTCTCTCGACGCCCGGTGGCGGTGCGCTCTGGGGCGAGACTGCCTGGAGCGGCGGCGTCTACCACGCGATCGCGCACGCGCTCGCCAAGGCTGCACTGTTTCTCTCTGCCGGGGTTATCGTCGGCGCGATCGGGACGGACAAGATCGTTGGGATCAGCGGGATCGCCCGACAGCTCCCTGTCGCTACGTACGCGTTCGGGATCGCGAGTATGTCGCTGATCGGATTACCGCCGAGTGGCGGCTTCGTCGCGAAGTGGATGTTGCTGACTGCGGCGTTCAAGAGTGGCCAGTGGTGGTGGGCGATCGCGATCGCGGCCGGGGGACTCCTGACGGCCGGCTATGTCTTCCTGGTCTTGGGCCAGGGGCTGTCGCAGGCATCGTCGGACCGCGACGTCGAATTGAAATCGACTTCGAAAGCGATCGAATACTCGGCCTTCGCCCTGGCGGTCGCGGCCCTGGCGCTCGGCGTCCGGGTCGCCGAGCCGCTCGCGCTTCTTCGCGTCGGCTTGCCCATCGAGATGCCATGACGAAGCAGGCATTCAGCTCGATCCTTCCGTAGGAGCCGGATGACGGCGTCCTGGCTACCCCTGGCACTGTTGGTCATCTCGTTCGTGACCGCCGTTCTGATCTTCCCCCTCCATGAGGATCAGGTTCGGTTGCGGATGATACTGAACCTGGGCGGCGCGACGGTCAAGCTCGTCCTCGTCGGCGTGATCTTCTGGGTCCGGCTGCAAGGAGTGGAGCTCGAGACGCGCCTTCCGTTCCTGCCGGATCAGGAACTCGTTCTCCATGTCGACTACCTCTCGCTGATCTTCGTCACGCTCTCAGCCGTCCTGTGGTTCCTGACGACCATCTACGCTGTCCGGTACCTCCAGGGCTCGCCCAACCGGAGCCGCTTCTTCGGTTTCTTCAGCCTCTGCATGACCGCCACGATGGGGATCGCCCTCGCGGGCAACCTGGTCACTTTTCTCGTCTTCTATGAGATGCTGACGGTGGTCACCTACCCGCTGGTCGTCCACCGTGGAGACGGGCGGGCATTGGCGGCGGGGCGGGTCTACCTGATGTACACGCTCACGGGCGGAACCTTCGTGCTGCTCGGCACGGTGTGGCTCTATTCGGTTGTGGGACCGACGGAGTTCGTCATGGGGGGACAGATCGCGGAAGCCGCGGCCAGCGACCCGGCCACGTTTCGATGGATCTTCGTCTTCCTGATTGGGGGGCTCGGGGTGAAGGCGGCCCTCTTCCCGCTCCACGGGTGGTTGCCGACCGCAATGGTCGCACCCGCGCCCGTCAGTGCACTCCTGCACGCCGTGGCAGTGGTCAAGGCCGGCGTCTTCGGAATCGTTCGGGTGGTCGGTGATGTGTACGGCATGGATTTGGTCAACACTCTGGGTCTCCTGACGCCGCTCGCCATCCTCGCCTCCGTAACGATTATCTACGGGTCGCTTCGGGCACTGGCGCAGGACGATCTGAAGTGCCTGCTGGCCTACTCGACCGTGAGCCAACTCTCGTACATCACCCTCAACATCGCACTAATAAACTCAACCACAACCGCAAAAGCCCTGGTCCACCTGATGCACCAGGGGATCATGAAGGTGACGCTCTTCTTCTGTGCGGGGCTCCTCTCCGAAACGCTCGATGTACACAGAATCAGCGAGATGAAGGGGGTCGGTCGAAGGATGCCGCTAACCATGGCTGCAT
>WHSP01000096.1 GCA_009380025.1 Gemmatimonas sp.
ATTCCCCGTTGGAATGCCGTGTAGGTCTCCGCGGCCGCAATCACGACGGGCCCCGACCTGTCGCACGATATCAGCCATCAGACCACCGGTCGATCGGACCTTCAGCCCCCGGATGTCCGCAGGGACGCGGATCGGCGTCCTGGCGATGATGTCGTACGCGGTCGTCGTGTCGCAGTGGGCCAGATAGACGCCCATGCGCTCATATTCGGCCTTCCAGTACTCTGGATACAGCTCCTCGGAGACCAGCGAGGCGACGGCAGGGTTGGAGAAGAGGAAGGGTAGTTGGAGGCCGTGCGTCAGGTGGAAGCTTCCAGGCTGGTAGGTCGCGTAGCCATGAGTGTAGTCGGTGATGCCGCTCTCGATTGCCTTGAAGCCATCGAGTGCGCCGTGCAGGAGCCGATCCACGTAGTGCTCCCAGCGGATGCGTCCCCCTGTCCGCTCGGTCAGTATCTCCTCCCAGGGCAGGAAGACCCGTGTGTATAACCCGTGGGAATTGGGGATGTGAGCTGTGTAGCGCAGGACGAACGTATCGCCGGAACGAGTTCGGTCGCCCGCGACGAACGGAGCCAGAACGCCGATGCCGAGGAGAGATCCCAGCAGGCGTCGCCGGCTCCAGTTCGGCGAATGGTGCTCGCTGGCCATGAGGACTCATTCTGCGATGGGCAGGCGTGGAGGCAAGCCCCTCGGATAGCCGAGGGGCTTTCGTCGCCCTACACCGATCCTACGGTAGGACCCGTCAGATCAGTGGTTGGAGTGGTCGACTCCCTGATCTGGAGGTGCGGCCTGGTCTCCTGCGTCGGGCATCGCCTCCTCCGGCATCCCAGTTCCAGAGGGACCGCCCATTCCCGGCATCACCATGTTGCCGTGATCACCGTGCCCAGAGCGGTTTCGCTCGGAGGTTTCGAGCCGTCCGATCGCCGGACCACCCTGGAAGTAGATTCCGTTCCGCAGGGAGTTGAGTATCCAGTCATACTCGGAAACGGCCATATGCTCGGGATCCCGCATGTCGCGCAGCGCGGCAGTGAGAGCCGGCGCTTTATCACCCGACTGCTGGTCGGCGAGCACATCGGCAACGGCGTCGTACAGCTTGTGCACGTTATCGATGATCGCGGCCGCCTGCGGATGGACCCGCACGAGCTCAGGAGAGACTGCGGCAGGAGTCGGCATTTCCGCAGGGAAGTTAGCAGGCGCCTCCTCGAGCAGCTCACGATAACGGCTGACGACCACCGCAACGCCTTCTGCACGCTCTTCCGGCGTATCGTAGAAGAGGATCGGATCGAAGACCGCTATCTCGAGCCACTGAGAGGCCCACATGAGGCCGTTCGCATTCGGGAACGACGAGCGGAACATCATCGAGTGGTGTCCGTCATCCATCTCCATCGAATGTCCCTCGTGCCCGCTCGCCATCATGAACTTCGGCTCGACGGGCAGAGCAGCCTCGGTGCGGTTCTGGTATCGAGTCACCGCCTGATCCACGGCGGCGGCCTTGTCGGTGATCTGGTCGTCCGCATAGATGTCCAAGAGAGCCCGCTCGAACTGGTCGCCCCACGCCAGTGCCTCCGCTACTTCCGGCGCGACGGCCGCAAGGGACTCCATTGACGTCTGCAGCGTGGTCGCCTGCTCTGTACCGCTGCGCAGACTGTTGAGCAACTGGTTGTAGACATCCTGCTCGATTGACCCGCCGGGCGAGGTATGCAGTTGTTCCAGCAACGTCCCGTGGGCGCCGCCGAACGCGTTCATGAGGGACGCCACCTCGGGATGCTGACGATCGAAGGCACCTGGCTGTGCCGAACTCAACGACTCTCGGTCGCCCTCAGCCTGTGCCAGTGTGGCCGTGGATTGCAGCACGACCAGGCCGAGCGCGAAAAGGAGCGAAAGCAGTTTGGACATGTCTTCCTGGCTGCTGAGAGGAACGAAAAGTGAGCAATACTCCGCGGTATACGCCGCGGTGCCACATCGATCGCTTGCCTCGGGACGTTGGAAACGCCCTCTTATTCCTCCAATGTAGAGCTGCTCGCCCGAAGAACCAACCCGCCAGCAGCTCGGGTGAGGCCTGCCCCTCCACGCTCGTCGCTCGATCGGGGTCGGCGGCGCGGATCGTCGACAACCCTTGGCCTCCTATAATGAAGAGCTTCCGGCAGGTCGTTTTCTGGGCTCACCTGCTCACCGCCGTCTGCGTCGGCCTCGTGATCGCGATCATGGCGGTGACGGGCGTGCTCCTTACCTACCAGCGGCAGATCGAGCGGTGGGCCGACACTCGCGACCTGGACGGGGCACCGCCGTCCGCGACGGCCCAACGGATGGACCTCGAGGGCCTTCTTCAACGCGTTGCCACCGGGCTCGACCAGGAGCCGACCTCGATGACCTGGTATGCCGAACCGACCGCCCCAGTGGCGGTGGCCTTCGGTCGCGCTCGGATGGTGTTCGTCAACGCCTACACGGGCCAGTTTCTGGGCGAGCATTCGGTCGCAGAGCGGGAATTTTTCGAGAGGGTCATCGATTGGCACCGGTGGCTCGGGAGGCCCGGAGACGGGCGAATCGCCGGGAGGGCGATCACGGGGGCGTCCAACCTGGCGCTGCTCTTCATGGTGTTCAGCGGTTTCTTTCTCTGGTGGCCGCGCAAATGGAATCGGGCGGCGCTCACGAAGGTCGTCTTCTTCCGCCGAGGACTATCACCGAAGGCGAGGGACTTCAACTGGCACCACGTGATTGGTCTCTGGTCCGCCGTACCGCTGGCAATCATCGCCACTTCGGGAGTGATGATCTCCTATTCATGGGGTACGGACCTGGTCTACCGGCTCGCGGAGGCAGCGGCACCCTCGATCGGGAGCGAAGGAAGAGCCCCGGTCCGGGTCCTTGACGCTCGCACACGGGAAGGATCCACCAGCGATACGCGCATGAGCCTGACGGCTCTGGGCGAGGTGGCCGCCCGGCAGCTCGGCGGCTGGCAGAGCATCACCCTCCACGTGCCCCGGGAGGGGGCCAACGAGGTCGCATTCACGATCGACTCCGGGGACGGCGGCCAGCCCCAGAAGCAAGGGCGACTGTCACTCGATGGAGGCACGGGCGAGATCGTGCGATGGGATCCATTCGCGGCCGGGACACCCGGGGACAGACTGCGCGATCTTCTGCGCTTCACGCACACCGGAGAGGTTCTCGGGCCTCTCGGCCAGACCATCGCGGGCCTGGCGTCTCTCGGTGCAACCTTCCTGGTCTGGACGGGCCTCTCGCTCGCGCTCCGTCGATTCGCAGCCTGGCGAGGGCGACAGACCACATCAGCGCGCATGCCGCCCGGGTCCGAGACGTAACACGCCGGGAATGCCTGAAGGGGAATCGAGAAGGAGAGCTCAGCGCCCTCCGTCCCGGTGCGTTTCGATGAGGATGACGCCGTTGGCGGAGTCGCCATAGATCGCAGCGGCGGAGGAGCCCCTCAGAACCTGGATCCGCTTGACCTGCGAGGCGGGTATATCGTCGAGTACATCGATGGCGGCGGCGTTGAACGTGGGATTGCTACCGCCGCCCTGTCCGATTCGGATGCCGTCGAGGTAGATCACGGGATCTGAGCTCTGCGTGATACTGCTGATTCCACGAATGACGACTCGCGAGCCGCCGCCGACATTGCCCCCGGAGCTGTTGAGCGACAGGCCCGGAACCCGGTGCGCGAGGAGGTCCGCCGCGGTCTGGGCAGAGCCCAGCACATCCTCCGCGACGTTGATGTCCCCACCGAGCGGATCTCGATCCTGCCCGGTCATCACGAGCACCTCATTGAGCGTCGCCCTCAGCGGAAGTACCGCGAACTGGCGGAAGATCGCCTCGCCCGGTTCGAGTGTGATCTGCTCGACCGCCGTCGTGTAGCCGGGGGCCGTCAGCCGGACCGTCAGCGGGATCGACGGAAGATTGCGCAGAACAAACCCGCCGTCCGGCCCCGATTGCACCTGGATCGAGCCATCGTCGACCGTGATCGTCCCGCCAGCGAGGGGCTGAAGCGTCTGCTGATCGAAGAGGGTGCCTTGAATCGAACCCGATTCTTGGGCGGGGACGCAATCGACGTCCGCGACGGCGGCGAGGGTGGCGGCGACGACCAGGATGCACGTAGGAGATCCGCGTACTCCGAGCATGATGCACCCCCTAACCAGAGGAATGAGGAAGCGCGCTTGGGCCGGCGGTCGGACCATCGAGACCCCGCCCCACGTCAGTCTGCGTCGACCGGCTCGGTCGACTGCGAACGCACCGGTCCGACGAGCACCTTGTCGATGCGATAGCCGTCCATGTCGACGACTTCGAAACGCAGGCCGTGAACTTCGAAGGCGTCGCCACTCAAAGGGACGCGTCCCAACTGGGTCATGACGAAGCCCGCGACCGTCTGGTAGCCGAAGCGACCCTCGTGTCGTCTGTCCTCGAGATTGAGGCCCGCCCAGAACTCGGTCATGGGCAAGGATCCGTCGACGAGCCACGACCCGTCTCCCCGGCTGACGATCCGCGGTTCGAGCTCGACGGAAAGGTCGCCGGCAATCTCCTCGAGGACATCGCTCAGCGTGATCAGACCTTCGACCCCTCCATACTCGTCGACCACAACAGCGAGATGCACCCCGCTTTCCCGGAACATCTCCAGGAGCCGAAGAGCGCGCAGATTCACGGGAACGAAGAGCGGCTTGCGAATCGCTTCTTCGAGGTCGAGCGGCTTGCCCGCCAGGAGCTCGGCGAGGAGGTCCTTCACCCGTACCATCCCGAGGACGTGGTCGACATCCCCATCGCAAACGAGGTAATGAGAGAACCGGCGGCGCACGATCTCCTCGCGGTGGGCCTCGGTCGAATCCCGAAGGTCCAGCCATGCAATCCGATGGCGAGGCGTGAGCAGCGCCCCGATCAGCTGATCGCCTAGCCAGAAGACCCGCTCGACGAGCTCCTGCTCCTCCTCCTCGAAAACCCCCGCATCCGCACCCGCTTCGAGAAGGAGCGTCAGCTCCTCCTCCGTGACCGGCGTCTCGCCGGACATGCGAATGGGGAGGAGCTTGAGCAGCCCATCCGTCGACAGCGATAGCACCTTTACGAGCGGAGAGGCGATCACGGATAGAAGCTGCATCGGTCTGGCGATCAGCGCGGCGATTCGCTCCGGACTGCTGAGAGCGATCCGCTTGGGTACGAGTTCCCCCAACACCAGGGTGAAGTAGGTGATGAATGCAACCACGATCGCGAGAGCAATCTGAGCGCTGTATCCGGCCAACCGTGGGCGGGCTTGGAAATACTCGTCGAGCTCGCCGGCGATGCTCGCACCCCCGTAGGCGCCGGCAAACACCCCGATCAGAGTGATGCCCACCTGAACGGTGGAAAGGAAGTGCGTAGGGGTCTCCGCCAGGTCGAGCGCACGCTTGGCACCGAGGTCGCCCTCGTCCGCCAGCTGGCGCAATTTCGTCTTCCGCGAGGAGACAACCGCGATTTCCGACATCGCGAAGATCCCGTTCAGAAAGATCAACGCGAGGATCAACAGGGCTTGGAAACCCACCCACCCTTCGTTCATTCGTCGATCGCGTTCGGTCGGCCCGGCGAGAAAAATGTGGATCGATCGCGGGCCTCCGTCGAACGCTACCGCAAGGGTAGATCCGTTTCGACAAACCCAACCCGACGTGGAAAGGACGACACTACGGCCTGTACCGGCTGTACTTGACCAACCGTTGCCGCCCTACCTCTCCCGCGTAGATATTGCCGTCGAAATCGACACCGAGGAATTCCACGCCGGTGCCGATCGGCGCCTCTGAATCCGGAATGAAGGCTGTGACCCAGCCCGTCTCCCCATCGCCGATCCGGATCCCACGCTCCCACCCGGGATTCCAGTTCTCGTCCGACATCCCGTCGCCTACAAAAACCACGTCGTTCCGGTCGATGAATACGACGCTCGGCCGGCCGAACTGCGTCCAGACCTTCAGGAGATTGCCCTCCTGGTCGAAGATCTGAATGCGGTTGTTGCCCCGATCGGCGACCAGCACGCGGCCTCTCGAGTCCATCGTGATGTCGTGTGGATCGTTGAACCTGCCGGGATCCCCGCTCACCGCGTCGACCCCACCACCGACCTCCAGCAGGAACTCGCCTTCACTCGAAAACTTGACGATGCGATTGTTTCCGCCTCGATGACCATCGGCCACCCAGATGTCCCCGGTGGACGCGACCACTACGCCGGAAGGCCCGTTGAAATGATCTGGTCCGTACCCCGAAACTCCCGCCTCGCCAAGCGTCATGACGACATTGCCGTCCTGATCGAGCTTGAACACCTGGTGACCGAGTCCACGCTCCAACCCCTCTACTTCGCGCGGGTCGCCAGCCGGCGCGCCTTCCGTCACCCAGAGAAACCCCTCATGGTCCAGGAAGAACCCGTGCGGAAACGAAAACATGCTGCCGCCGAAGCTCTTCACGAGATTGCCTTCGAGGTCGAACTTGAGGATCGGATCCTGATCGGAGTCCGCACAATGGTTCGCCCCGCACCTCGATAGGATCCAGATGTGCTGGCCGTCGGGGTCCGGATAGACTCCGCTGGGTACGCCGATCTTCATCCCCTCCGGCATCTGCTCCCATCCGTGGATCGCCTGGAACGGGTTGTTCGCTACCGCCTGACCCTCCAGGTCGCGGTGGACGAACGGGGTGAGAGCGAGCCCGATTATGACGACCGCGCGGCCTGAGCGCACCATCTCTCCCTCCGTGGTCGATTGTCGAACGATCTGGACGGCTACCGCGTCCGGAGAGGTGGGGCCCGAACGCCCCGTGACCTATGGGGACGGCTGACTTGCGGCGTCCTCCCCATCCCCTCGCTGCTGCGTCTCCAATAGATTTGCGATCCGACCGGCTTCGAGTGCGCTTTCGAGTGCTCGGCTGATTATCCGCGCGCGGCGGCGCGAGAAGGGGTTCTCCTCCTCTTCCGCCTCCAGATCCTTCAGCGACTCCAGGCTCAGGCACACGCCGCCCAGCGCCGATCGAAGATCATGATAGAGGCGGCCGGTCGGGTCCGCCGAATCTCCACTGTTCTCTGGATTCGCATCCTTTCGAGGCATTCGAGCACCTGCCGAAGTGAACCGGTGTACAGCTCTCGAATCCGAACCGCCCGGGCTGATCGCCGATCGCTCAAATTATCTTGAAGAGCCGTATCTTGCACGAAGGGATCGCCCCCGAGGGTATGTCGGCCCGGGATCCGCCAATGCCACTCCGCGTCTACATTGTCGAAGACGACCCGACAATGCGGGAGATGCTCGCGGATTTCCTCGCTCGGAACCCGGAGATCGAGCTCTGTGGCGCCCGTGGGAGCGCCGAGGAAGCCCTTCTCGACTTGCCGGCCGCCTATCCGTCCGTCGTGCTCGTCGACCTGAGTCTTCCGGGTCGCAGTGGCCTCGAGCTGCTCTGCGAAATCAATGAGCGGTGGGATGTGCCCTGCCTGGTCCTTTCCGGACATCGGAAGAAGGACCTCGTTGATCGGGCGCTCGCTGCCGGAGCCCGAGGGTACGTCTTGAAGGACAACCCTCTCGAGATCCCCGGAGCGATCCGACAGGTGATGCAGGGCGAAATCTACCTGTCGACTTCTTTGAGCGATCCTCGTGACACCGAATCCGGCGACCCTCTCCAGGCGTAGGACAGACCTCCGATGTCACCATGCGGCCATTTTCGCCGGTTCGTGCCCGTCCTGAGTGTGAACGCGACACTCCCGGGCGTCCCACGCCCCGATGCCTGGAATGGCACCTGAGGCTCCGAATCCCGCCCGAGTCCTATCGGCCATTACCTTTCCGGTGGTTGTGCTGCTAGCCGGGTCTGTCCTACGTTCATCCCCTCCCGCTCTTCTCGAGCTCGAACGATCCCGCCCTCCTCTCGATGGGGCTGCGCCCGCGGCAGTCGAGAAGCGTAGCCCGAAACGAATCTCAAGGAGCCGTGATGACAACCAAAGACAGCGTCGTGCGCGCCAGGCGGCTACCCGCCACTGAAGATCTGACCGATGACGATTTTGCCGGCTCCTTCTGGATCGGCAAACACTCCGCCGACCAGGACCTCCTCGTCTTCGATCCTAACGCGGTCGACGCGGACGGCGAGATCATCGCCCTGTATAGCCTGACGCAGCATCGCGCCCGATCGTTCCGCCGATCCACCCTCATCGAGCGTATTCGGATCATCACCGATGCGGAAGAACATGCCCGGGCAAAGGAGGATTACGAAAAGCGGGATCTTCTCCGGGCAACCCACGAACAGGAGCTGGAAGCGGCGAGAGCCGAGCGTCTGGAGCGTCAGCGAGCCGCAGTAGTGGGAGCGCATCGCCGCTATCTGGAGGCACTCGAACTTCCGTACGACGGCGTCCGGGAGACCGACGCTGACCATCGGCCGGGTCGCCGGACCAAATGCCACTCCTGCGGGATCGCCCTCGACGACTTCGCCCGCGCCGTCTGCGTCACGTGCGACGGCGTCCTCTGCTCGTGTGGCGCCTGCGCCTGCGGCCGCGCCCCTCGACGTTGACCGCGCCCCGCGATCCTCCCTCGAGTTCGGACGGGTAATCAGTGGTGAGATTCGAAGGCTATTCCACGGCCTGGGGATTCGCCGCGGGACCCGATCCGCCATCGCGGATATACTTCTCCCTCGGCCGAGAATCATGGACGACCGACGCCATACTGATCGCGGAGGATTCGAAGGTGGTGCTCCGCATGGCCGGCGATCACGAAAACGAGCGCCCGCGCACTGATCGGATCTCCATTCACGATCCCCGTTCTCGTTAGGTCATCGGCGGACAGGGTGTCGAGCAACCGCAACGTCGCGCGCCGGACGATTCGGAAATCCTCGGCCAGATCGGAGAGGCGGCGGGCGTTGAAGTCTGCCGCCGCGACATAAGGATTCTGCTCGAATCCCGCCAACGGCGTCGGGTCCGACCGGCCGATCCGCAGTAAACGATAGGAGAAGACTCGCTCGCTGTCCGCCATGTGCCCGAGCACCTGCCTGACCGTCCACTTCCCGGGTGCATACGATCGGAGGGACTCCTCCTCGGTCGTCGCGGAAACGGCATCGTCGACCCTTTGCCCCTGATGTCGGAGCCGTTCCAACAGGTTGCCGGTACGCACCTGGTCCACGTAGGTCCCGTAGAACGACGCGTACTCACCCTCCTCCGGTACGCCGACGACGAATTCTCCCACGGCGATATAGGCTTTCTCGACGAGGCCGCGGGCCACTTGCCGACGAGACTACCTCGGCGGGGCTCCGACCATCGCCCGTTTTCCGGCTCGGAATTCACCGACCGGGCAATGAACTGCTGGTAACCGGCCTCACGGTAGCACCAGAGGGACCAAAAGGGAACGGCCGCGGGCGAAAATCGCTGACCCGCGGCCGCGGGCCGTTATGAGCTACGTGGTAGCCTCGAGAAGGCCGCTCAGAAACGGGCTTCAGTCGCGTGTCACTCATCGTTCATGGTTGAGCTTCCCTGCCACCTCACGCGTGAGTGGGTGCTCGGCACCGTGCGTACGTCGGAGCCGCTGGAGCGCCTCGCGATAGGTGCGCATGGCCGCCACGCTGTGGCCCGCCATCCGCTGGGTGTCACCCAGCCCCACGAGGTCGACCCCGATCTCGGCGTGGTCCACACCTTGGGTCACCCGACGCATCTCCAGTCCCTCGTCAAACAGTCGCAGCGAGGCGTCGACCTGGCCATCCTGGCCCAGCGCTCCGGCCAGGTTGATGATCGCGTTGGCCACTTCGGGATGCACGGCACCGAGTGAGCGTCGTCGCCGCTCGAGCACTTCGCGGTAATGCCCCGCCGCCTCGCTGGGCCGGCCGTCGGCCCGGGCGATATGGCCGAGGCCAGTGAGCGCGTGTTCGGCGTGCGCGGCCGGCGCGGCCGCCAGGTCACGATCGAGCCAGGCGGCAGCGCTGTCGATTGCGGCAGCGACGGTCACCGTCGCCCCGATCGTCCTGTTGGGATCGGCGAGTGACAGGACCTGGTGAGGAACTCCGATATCTGGGCCACCCTGGTTGCGGCGAGACGCGCGGCGTCGCGCTCCCGGTCGGCCTGGCGGGCACGCATCAGCACGAGCGAGAGGCCAACCACCAGCGATGCGGTCACGAGCACGGCCCCGACGACGCCGAGTCGGTGGCGCGCGATGAAGCGCCGCGCGCGGTAGAGCGCGTCCCCACCGCGCGCCCCCACGGGATGATGGGTCTGGTACCGAGCAATGTCCTCACAGAGTGCCCCGACCGAGGGATACCGCGTTGCGGCCGTCTGCGCCAGCGCCGTGGCGGTGATCGCCCGGAGGTCGGCATCCAGTGCGTCGTCCGGCACCGGACCATCCGGCCCCACTGCGGGCCGGTGTCCAGTCAGCAGCTCATGGAGGATCATCCCGAGCGAGTAGACATCGTCGGTGACCGCGACCGGTTCGCCCTGGAGTTGCTCCGGGCTGGCATACGCGCGGGTGGCGCGCGGCTGACCCGACTGCTGCTCCCCTGCCTCGGTGAGCAGGCGCGCCACACCGAAGTCGACGAGCTTGGGTCGACCCGCCGCCGTGACGAGCAGGTTCGAGGGCTTGAGATCGCGGTGCACCACGAGCTGGCGATGGGCGTGTCCCACGGCCTCGCAGGCGGTGGTGAAGAGTTCGAGCCGCTGTCTGAGGAAGAGGCCGGTGTCACGGGCATGTCGGTGGATGTCCACGCCGTCGACGTGCTCCGGGGAGCATCGTGCCGCCGAGCGTGCCGTTCGTGCTCGTGAAGGTGAGAGTGATCGGCGGCAGCGTGCAGGTCCGCCCAAAGGTCGCCAGCTCGCTTACCGTCATTGCCCATTGGCCAGTCAGGTCGAAGCTGCCCGAGGGGCCGGTGCCCCCATCGCCGCCACAGGCGGGGAGGCCGAGGACAGCGGACGCGATGGCGCCGCGGCGCACGATTCGGAGGGTCGACATGGCGAGGATCCTTTCTCCAGGAAAGCCGTCAGGGGGACGTGGGCTACTGGTAGAGCGCAATGCCTCCGCGATACCGGACATCGGGCGACTTCATGCGCGAGCTAATCACCCGCCGCACTGCCCCACCGGATACATCAGCCGGCACCACCCCGGACCTACTGCGCCCTCAGCACTTGGACCGGATCCACCGAGGACGCGCGCACGGCGCGGCTGGGTCGGGAATTCGACGCCGTCTTCGCGCACGACGCGATCTGCTACATGACCACGGCCGCGGAGCTTCGCCAGGCGTTCACGACGGCGTTCGTGCACTTGAGGCCGGGCGGAGCCGCGCTCTTCGCGCCCGACCACGTCCGGGAGACCTTCCGAGCCTCGACGGATTGTGGGGGGCACGACGGGGAGCGCGGGAGCCTCAGGTACCTCGAGTGGACGTGGGACCCCAACCCCGACGACTCGACCTACACGGTCGACTACGCGTATCTGCTGCGGGAAGAGGACGGCTCCGTGCGGGTCGAGCACGACCGCCACGTGGAAGGATTGCTCTCGCGCGAGGAGTGGATGCGCACCTTGGAGCAGGTTGGCTTCGAAGCGGAGTGCGTGCCGTTCGAGCACTCGGAGCTCCCGGCGGCCGAGCTCGAGGTCTTCGTGGGAAGGCGGCGCTGGTGACGTCAGCGGTCGGCTCGCTCCAGTAGCAGCTCGGCCAGCTCATCGAATCGGATCGAGCCCAGCCCGCTCGCGGTGTCGTACCCGGGCTCGGCGTGGCAGCAGCCGAGGTGATAGACGTCGTTGTTCCCGTCGATCACGTCGAAGAACAAGCGCTCGTAGTCTGTCAGGGCCAACTCGTACAGGACCGGATTCAAGAAGCCCGGCGGCTCAACGCCATGGCCGACGAGGTAGCTGTCGACCACCATCATGGCACCGGCCATGAATGGTGCGGATCCACTCGTGCCGATGAGGCCACCCGTGTACTTCGGCGAACCGGCCAAGGCACTGACATCGGGCCGATGGGACCTGCCGGTGAGGCCCAGCGCCTCCTGCCAGGGGGCATCGGAAACGGAAAAGATCTTGCTCAGGCCGCCGCCCCCGGCCCAGCGTCGTCCCCCGGAAGCTGGCTCGTTCCAGACCACCTCGTTGGTGACGGTCCCGCCGTCGGGCGAGCCTGACGGTCGATTCGCTCGACGGCGGGAGCCACTGCGAGGACGACCTCGGAGTCAAAGTTCGCCTCCCCGCCGAGCGTTGGGGGCATACCGCTGTCCACGACGATTTCGTTCGGGACGGCGAAGGGACCCCAGCAATCGGAGAACTCTCGGGACCTCTCCACGTCGAGGCGGTGCCTGAACTCAATCAGCGCGACGCGCCTGCCCTGGCCGCGGAATCCGGCGTCCCAGAGCTTGTCGATTCCGTAGGCTGCGGCGATCTGGCGCGGCCCTCAGGTTCGGGAAACGCAGGGCGAAAGGAGCGTGACCCTCGACCCCGCGGCGACTGAACTCCTCGCGAGTCATGCCTGGAGCCGCCTTGAGAAGGGCGATGAGCTTAACCGGTTGCGACACGATTACCTCCTTCGGTCAGATGTCGATCGTTGCGCCCGACGGCGAGCCGCGAGATCGTTACCATGGCACCCATGCGCTGACTATATCTCCTCACGGCCGAGCGTGGGAGCAGGGGCCGGGTGGGCGAACCACACCCAAGCGCCGTAGACCGCGGGTATGGCCAACAAGAGCAGCAGCGCCACCAGCAGAACGGTGGAGTTGGCGAGGGGGAGTCCTGCCCCGGTCGCTGCGGCGAGCCCGACGAGGATCTTGATCCCCGGGCTCAGCCTGGGGTGGGTCGGCTCGTCGACGTACCGCTCCAGCGTGAGCTCGAGCAGACCCAATGTGACCAAGAGCGCCCCGGCGGCGGCGGCGATCAGCATCCTCACGTCCGAGGACATGGTCCCCTCGGCGACGAGGACATTCTCGATCCCGGCGCCCATGGTGACGACGGCCATGACGAACGGCAGGTGTAGGTAGCCCCAGGCGATCGCCGATCGGGAGCTCGCTCGCGGCGGCCGGCGCGCAACGAAATCGAAGTACAGCCACCACACGGCGAAGACGACGGCCACGCCGAGGACGGCGTCGACTGCCAGGCCGACAGTAAGCGACGTCTGCTGGGACAGCCCGCCGACGAGGGCCACGACAATCTCCCCGAGCACGATGATGACGAACAGACCGTACCGCTCCGGCAGCTTCGAAGTGCTGAACCGGGGCAGCGCGGCCTGCTGGCGAACGGTGAAAAAGGGAGTGGCGATGTCGATGAGCACGGCGACGCCGAACAGGACGACCCGTACGGCGCCGCCGAGGGTGGTCGACAGCAGCGCCAACGCAATCGCGATCGCGAACCCGGTGGCGTACCGGTATCCCACCGGCCGGAACGCGGGAACATGCCATGAGGCGCGCAGCCAGAGGAAGACGATCACTGCCTTTGCCGCAGCGTAGGCCACCCCGTAGCCGACGAACGACTCCTCGAGAGGGCTGGAGCCGTAGACAGCGAGGAAGATCACCGGGATCATCAACGCGAAGGTGAACAACCGGTTCTCCAGCCCGGACGACTCGAAGCGCTCGTTGTAGATGGTAAAACCCACCCAGATGAACCACACGGGCACGAAGCGCAGCGCGAACTCCCCGAAACCACCGGAGGTCGGGTCATGGACTAGGGCGGAGGCCAGCCCGGCGATGGTGACGACGAAGAACAGGTCGAAGAAGAGCTCGAGCCATGTGACTCGCCTCTCGATGCCCTCGTCGCCCTCCGTGTGGAGGGTTGGGATCACCCAGATCGCCCGCCGCCGCGTCACGCCGATTCCGCCTGCGCTTCGCTTGCGGCTTCGCCCGTCCTCGCAGTCAGCACGCCACCTGGAACACAAATGGTGTGGATGCGTCGAATCCCTTTATCTCTGCACATGCGTATAGACCGATCGATCCGCCAGGAACTCTTCGCCGTTGGGTGCGGTGAAGTATAGTTCCACGATGTGGCGATCGTCGCTTACAATCTGGATCACGGTTGGCTGGCCGATCGGTTCGCCGACGGTTTCCTCGCCGATCATGCCCTGGTCCGTGAAGAGCGTTCGAGGTCTGGCCTCGGGTCGCGACCGGTACCGGCTCGAGCGCCGGCTCTACTCTGGGCAGCTGGCCTCGATCCATCGCTCGAGCACAGCGATCCGCTCCGCGGGCCATGCGCCATCGCAGGGCATCGACCCGTTGCGGATTCGGCCGAGGATCGCGTCGGCGTGCTCACGGACGTCGTCATAGGACCAGAGGTCGAAGGCGAATCGCATCGAGCGACGGTCTCGGGCGCGGAACAGAGGCTTGATGTGTGCCGCGAAGCCCGGCGCCTCGTCGGGACCGGGGAGTGACGGAGCCGGCTCGTCGGCCTCGGCCGGTGCGGCCAGCGCCGAGACGCGGCTTCCCGGCGGGCCCACGGCGGTGTCCCACCCCCAGCTCGGCATCGGCATGTTCGCCGGCGGGTGAGCGTTGGCCTGGGAGTTCTCGACCGCGAGCCGCGACCCCCACTCGATGTAGGAGTGGAAGACGGACTGGAACTCGGCGTCATTCGGCAGGCCCGCCTCCTGGGCCGCCTTGCACATCAGCGAAGCCCACCGTGCTCGCTGGGCTTCGGTCAGGCCCTTGCCGATGTGCTCGCCCACCATCCGGTTATAGCCGCCGTATCGTGTGCTGTAGTAGCGCGGTCCGCCGAACACCTCGGCGAGCCATTTGGCGACGCGCTCGGGGTGGTCGACGGACATCTGGGCGAACACCGGGGCGAGCAGTGGATCGTCGGGCACGTGCTTCTCGTAGAACAGCCGGGTCATGCGGGTCAGCGCCGGCAGACCGCCCGCCCACTCGAAGACGGTCGGCTCATGGTCGGCGTCCGGCACTGGGTCGCGGAACTCGACGTAGTAGTGCATGCCCGAGCAGAACGGCTTGTTCTGCGAGGCGCCGCATCGGCAGAGCGCATAGTGCTCGCGCGACGCGCCCTCGGCCCGCGGCACGTCGTTCCCCTGGCCGTCCGTGAGCAGGATGCCTCCGGTGATGCGGTAGGGTCCATCCTTCGAGACCTCGATCTCGGGCCTGCGTGGCAGATCGACATGCTCGCGGGCTTCCATTCCGTCGATCGCGAAGCTCAACGCGCCGGACGGGCAGTCGCGGACCGCACGGATGATCTCATCCATCCGTCCGCCGCTCGGCGTGACGAACGGCTCGGAGTCGGCGTGGAACACCGTCGCCAACCGGTCCGTGCAAAACCCTGAATGCTGACAGATGCCGCGGTTGTCGAGCACCGTGACCTGGAGGCCAGCATACGTGTCCCGCCGGTCGGGCACGCGGTTCGGGTCTTTCGCGCCGCTGAACCCGATCGTGGCGTGGGTCCCATCACAGAACGGCTTAGTCTGCGACTGGCCGCAACGGCAGAGCTTCATCTCCGGCTGGGTCGGAATCGGCTCGCCCAGCCACGTACGGAGGTCCTCGACGCCCGTCACCAGATAGGGGCCGTCCTCGGTGACCTGGATGGCTGGCTTCATCGTCTACTCGGCCGTAAGGCGAGCTTGCCAAGATAGTGCTCGTCGAGAAAGCGGTGAGCTTCGCCGGCGTGCTCCAGTGGAAACGTGCGAGCGACGTGCACCTCGAACGGGCCAGACAGGATCAGCCGGGTGAGCTTGTCGAAATCCTCCGGACTGGCATCGTCGCCGACGTACGCTTTGTCAAGGCCCAACAGCGCCGTGATCGCGTCCACCGGCATGGCGCCCGCCTGCTCGACGGTCAGGTTGTCGGGGATGGGGAAGACGTGGTCGGCGTTCACGACAGCATACTCGGCGTAGAACCCGCCCTTGGGATTCTTCAGGTGCCGATCGGCATAGACGCGGTCGCCCGCCTCGAAGCGCGTAACGGCCTCCCCCACGGCGGCGACCGTGCCCGCCCGGTCGAAGCCGATCACGTAGGGGAACGTCGGCTCGACGCCGTACTTCTCGCGGAAGAGTTTGTGGAAGTTTCCTTCGCGCTCCCACGGGTCCCACACGCCGACGCCTATGGATTCGACCCGGATCAGGACCTCGTCCGGGCCGACATCGAGCACGGGGAGCGTTTGCATCTTGAGCTCGTCGCTGCCGCCGAAGCGGTTGATGGCGGCAGCCTGCATCGTGTGTAACTGTTTAGCGTTCACAGTCCACGGGGTGGCGTAGTTCCCACGCGCTCGTTGAGCGTTGAGAATCGCCGTAGGAGGTCCGTTTGCGTCTTTTCGGGGAGGCGGCGGGTGTGGGCGAGAGCGAGCACAGCGTCGCCGAGAAGACGGACGACGTCGGCGGCGGGGTCGCCGGATTCCAGCTGCATCTCGAGGGCGTTGGTCAGGGCGATGAACTGGCCCTGGCTATCGAGATCCAGTGCGAGGATGGATTTCTCGATGCCGGTGACCATGCGCAGCGCCTTTTCGTCCCAGCGGGGAATGGCGGCCTTCCTCTCGTTGAGCGGGTCGCAGGAGCTATCCGAGCCCATCGTCTCGCATGGTAGCGAGGCGACCTCGGGCCGTCGAGGGGGGAAGAAGGTCGGGGAGTTGAACGCCGCGGCTAGGCGATCGGCTAGGGCGGCCGGTCCTCAGAAGCCGAGGCCGGGTCGAAGCCGATCGTGATCGGCTCAGCGGAGCGGTAGATCCGCGAGAGGATGTCGTAGGGGTCGAGGTCCTGCTTGCGGGAGGTGGCGAGCACGGAGGCCAGCACCTCCTGGGTGAGGGCACCGGACCCGGTGCGGTTGCCCCCGGTGA
>WHSP01000097.1 GCA_009380025.1 Gemmatimonas sp.
GAGAATGGTGAATAGAGAATGGTGAATAGAGAATGGTGAATAGAGAATGGTGAATCGGAGAATAGTAGCAGATAGAATCGCGAAGGTGGAACCCCGCTGTTCCTATTCATTCACCATTCACCATTCCGCTATTGAACCGTTCCGGGTGCGGTCAGCGTACGCCGAATCCGATCCAGTTCCTCCTGCTGCTGCTGGATTCGAGCGTCGCGTTCTTCCAACTGCCGTTGCAACTCCGCAACCTGCGTGCTCAACTCGCGGGTCTGGGTGCCAGGGACGACCAGCCGTTCTTCCACCGTCACCACACGCTCCTCGGGCGCGAGTCCGGCCACCCGGGACTCCGGCGGCATGTTGAGCTGGCGGGCCAGCTCGTGCAGCGTCCTCGCTTCGGGGTACCGGAAGATCTCCGCGCCCCTCTCCATGAGCGAGATGTACTCGGCCAACCTGGCTTCCGCGGGGATCGGGTCCCAGTCCGGATTGCGTGGATCGAGACGAAGAGATCCCAGGTAGAACAGACTTTCCCGAGCCTCCAGCGTGCTCGGATAACTGGCGATTACCTCTTCGAAGATCCCTTCCGCGACCAAAAACTCCTCCGCCGCAAGGGCGTTCTGCGCCCGCGCCCACAGCGCCATTCTCCCATCGGACTGCCCGCCACTGAATCCCATGCTGGCGCACCCAGCTGTGGGAAGGACGAGAAGGAGGATCGCGAAGAATCGCTTCATGGTTGACGGTCCGGGCGCCGGAGAATCAGTCGGCTGCGGAGACAACCGGCGGTTGGAGAGGGAGAAAGACGCGGAACGATGTACCTTTACCGACCGTACTTTCTGCAGTGATCGTGCCTCCATGGGCCTCCACGATCTCCTTCGCGATGGCGAGTCCCAGCCCCGTTCCGAGCGACCGGGGCTGCACTTCGTTGTCTACCTGATAGAACTTCTCGAAGATCCTCGGCAGCTGCTCGGGCGGTATCCCCACCCCTGTATCGGACGCCTCGATCCCGACGCCCGGCTCCCGACCCGGCACCGACCCCGCTCGTAGGATGATCCTGCCGCCTCGGGGCGTGAACTTGAAGGCATTGGCCAGCAAGTTACCGAAAACCTCGTTCAAACGGTCGCTGTCCCCGTCGATTGACTCCGGCAGGTCGCCACCCACCGATACATGAAAGTCGATTTCGTTCTGAACCGCCAGAGCTTCGAAGCTCACCTCGAACTCATCCAGGAAATGGCGCAGGTCAAAGGACTTCACGTCCAGGCGACCGACGCCGGCCTCGAATCGGCTGACGTCCAGCAGCTGCTGGATCAGCCTGCCGAGTCGATCCGTCTGATCGCCAACCGATCCGAGAATCTTCTTCTGTTCGGGTGTGACGTCCCCGTAGACCTCGTCGCGAAGGAGAGAGACGTACCCGCGGATCACGCTGAGCGGGGTCTTGAGCTCGTGGGATGCCACCGAAACGAACTCCGCCTTCAGGCGGTCGAGGGCGGCGAGGTCCTCGGCCATCAGGGAAAATGAGCGCGCCAGGTCACCGATCTCGTCCGGCCGGTGTGAGGAGATCTCCAGTTCTTGCTCGAAGTCCCCTTCCGCGACGCCGGCCATGCCTCGACGAAGCTCACTAACGGGCCGAACGAGGTTGCGGCCCGTCCACGTGCCGATGAGAACTGCGATCATGAGCGAAAACGCGAGGGCGACCAGCGTCGTCGTCGCCGCTCGAGTGGCGATGGTCTGTGCCAACTGCACCTGTGTTTCGCCCGCCGTGTTGATCGCTTCGCCGATGGGGTCGAACGCTTGGTCCATCGCCCGAAACGCAGGATCCACGACGTTCTCGCGGTGAGCGTCAGCCTCGGCCACGAGGCTGTCGCGAACGAGACGTTGCTCCTCCGTAATGGCTTGCTGAAGGCGCACCCACGCCGCCTCGGCCGGTCCGGTCGCCGGCTCGTACCCACCCTCCTTCAGTGTCTGGACCTCCGAATCCACACTGGCGAGGGCAGCCATGACGCGCTGCAGCGAGGAGGGGTCATCCCGCGTTTCCGACGTCGAGGCGAGCGCGATGAAGATGCGCTCCTGATTCTCGAGCTCGCGAAAAGCCGTCTGCAACCGACCCAGGGTCAGGGCACCCACCGCATCGCGCGTACTCAGATTGTACGCCACGTTGCGGAGGGCCTGCAATGCGGAGAGGCCGTAGATGGTCGGCGCGACCAGGATCACAGTGATCGCGACGATCGTCAGGGTCAGCCTCTGCGCGAGCTTCACCCTTCCTCTCCCTTCACCTCGTCCCAGAGGTCGTCCAGGGTTTCGAGCGGCGTTGGGCCGAGGACGACGCCACGCGCCGCCGCCAGCTCCTCCAGCCTACGGAAGCGTCGCTTGAACTTTGTGTTCGCCCGGGCGAGGGCCGTGGACGGATCGACCCCCGCGAGCCGAGCGGCGTTCACCACTGCGAACAGCAGGTCACCGATTTCGAGCTCCAACCGGATCGGGTCTCCCGCGGATATCTCATCGGCCACTTCCCTCATCTCCTCGCCCACCTTTTCCCAGGCACTTGCGGCGTCCGGCCAATCGAAGCCGACTTCAGCGACCCGGCTTTGGAGCCGCCGCGCGAACGCGAGCGGATCGGTGCCAGGCAACAAAGAAGCGAGGATCCCCTGTTGCCCGGCGCCGCCGACGCTTCCGCGCTCCAGCGCCTTCGATGCTTCCCAGCGCACGGGATCCCCGCCATACAGGTGCGGGTGCCGCCGCCGCATCTTCGCTTCGAGGGCAGCCACCACCTCCTCACGGTCGAACGCCGAGCGCTCCTCGGCAAGGACGACCTGAAAGGCAACGTTCAGGAGGAGATCGCCCAGCTCGTCGCGCAACGAATCATCGTCCCGCACATCGATCGCGTCGACCACCTCATGGGATTCCTCGAGCAGGTAGCGACGTAGCGAGTGGTGGGTCTGGGCGGCGTCCCAGGGGCAATGAGCCCGTAAAAACTCGACCAGCCCGAGAGCGCGGTCGAGGGTTCCCGAGGTGGCCCCGGAGCTAGGTTTCGGGTCGGCTTGCGGGTCTTTCACAGTCGGCCTATACTACGTCGCTTGTGTTAGATCCGTCAACTACCTCGCGGGCGCGCGCGTGGGTCGAGGTTCGACTGGACCGGATCCGCGAAAACGCAGCCGCCATCCGCCGCTCGATCGGCCCTGGCGCGGGCCTCGTGCCGATGGTCAAGGCCGAGGCCTACGGGCTCGGCATGGTTCCAGTGGCGGCGGCTCTCACCGGCTTCCCCGACGCCGCGGACCCGTGGGCGTTTGGCGTCGCGGCGGTGTCTGAGGGCGAAGGCCTCCGGGCCGGCGGATGGGGCGGTCGTATCCTCGTATTTACACCTACCCCGCCATCCGAGTACTCCCGCGCGGTCGACGCTGAGCTTACCCTCTGCGTTTCCGAGGTCGAGGCCGTGAGTCGGCTCGCCGCCGAGGCTGCCAAGCGTCGTCGGGTCGTTCCTTTCCACGTGGAAATCGATACCGGCATGGGTCGCGCGGGACTGGCCTGGCAGGAAGCAAGCTCCTGGGGCCCTGCCATTCTGGAGCGCTCGAGCGGCCTGAAGTGGGAGGGGATTCTGACTCACTTCCACTCTGCCGACGAGGCCGATCCGGAGCCGACCAGTGAACAATGGGCGCGGTTCGGCGCGGCGCTTGAGGTGTTGCCCCGGATCGAGCCTGCGCCAGTCCTGCACGTCGCGAACAGCGCGGCGGCATTACGATTCAAGGGCTTCGGCTGCAATCTTGCACGGCCCGGGATCTATCTCTATGGGGGAGCCGCAGGTGCGGAGAGCAGACCCGCGCCGGTCGTTTCGGTGCGCGCTCGGTTGGTGCTCGTGCGAGACGTGCCAATCGGCGCAACCGCGGGCTACGGAGCAACCTACCGAGCTACACACCCATCGAAATGGGGAACGCTTTCGATCGGGTATGGCGACGGCATCCCCCGAAGCCTATCGCCCGGAGGCGGCGAAGCTCTGGTTCACGGACAGCGTGTTCCGATTCTCGGGCGGGTCTCCATGGATATGATCACCGTGGACCTGTCCGACGTGCCGGAGGCGCGTGTCGGGGACGTGTGCACCTTGATCGGCGAGGACGGCCTCGAGAGCATCGCTCTGGACGAGGTCGCGCAGCGGTGCGCCACGATCTCCTTCGAGATCCTTACCCGTCTCGGAACGCGCCTGCCGCGCATTTATTATGAGTTGGAGCCCGATGATGCCGAGTAGCACCATCAATGTGGCGGTCAGCGAAGCCGCCGCACGTGGGTCGCCGAGGTTCGCAGAGGCTCCCGGACTCGTGGACGGCTTCCCGCCGATCCCGCTCGTTGCTCCGCTGGAAGCGCGGGCGCACTCTCCGAATCGGTTCTAATCGACGATACTGTACTGATGAGAAGGATACCAAGGGCGGGGCGGCTTCTGGCGACGCTCGCCTTTCCGATGATTGTGGGCTGCAACGACCGCCTTCCGACCCTGACGGGGGAGGGCCCCTTTCCCGTCGGAGGAACGGCGACGACGATCGAACACTTCATCGATAGCGATTCTCTGCTCCTGGCCGCCAACGTCTACGACGGTCCGACAAGCGTCGACGACTTCCCGGGGCTCCTCATCGCCAACAACTTCGACGGGGCGTTGAACTCGCACGGGCTCGTGAAGCTCGGTTCATTCCCCGATACGGTCGACGTGAACGGAGAGTCGGACGGCGACTTCACCTACCTGGAGAGCGAGATCGTGGCGTTCATTCCGGATACCCTGAGCGCCTCCGCCCCTGCGCTGACCTTGGAGCTTTGGACGGTGACCCAACCGTGGGACACGGCAGCCGTGTCTTGGGAGAACGCGGTCGATCAACCGGGGGAGACAGTGCCCTGGACCGAGGCGGGAGGCACGCGCGGCGAGCTCATCGCGACTGCTGGCTGGTCGCTCGACGATGAGGAAGCCGCGGATACGCTGAGATGGGCCGTGCCTGGCGCGTTGGTCCAGAGCCTCGCCGACGACGGGTTCCCGGGCCTGATGGTCACGCTGCAGGACGAGGATACCCAGGTACAGATCTCCACCCTCCGTCTCCAGGCCTCGATTAGCCCATCGGTCGATCCGGATACCACCGTCATCAGCACGATCAGCGGCGGGCCTCAAACATTCGTCTTCACGCCCGAGCCTCCTCGCCCCCCAGATGTCCTCCGCGTCGGCGGCGTGACGTCGGACCGATCCATCTTCCGCCTCGCAGTCCCGAACGAGCTACCCGGGTGCCCTCCACCGGAAACGTGCGCTCCGATCCCGGCGGACAGCGTAATCCTGGATCGCGTCCAACTGATCGTCGATCCCGTTCCCGTGGATTCCGGATTTGGACCGGTTCAGGGCCTCCCGGTGATCGTTCGTCGCGTGCTGGAGCCGGAACTGGGGTCGCTCGCACCGCTCGCCCAGGAGATCACGCGTGGAATTATTCCAGCGGCCCGGTTCACCCCCGCCGGAGTCGAGCCGGTACGCTTCGCGCTGACGAATGCGCTCACACAGGCGATCCTGAACGACGACACCGAGCTCGCCGTGGCACTTCTGGCGCCCACGGCTTCGAGTTTCGCCTTCGGGTGGTTCGCCCCGACCGCGCGCCTTCGTATCCTCTATACGTTACCCCAGACCCCGCAGTTGCCATGAAGCTGTGCTCGGTTCCATCGCTCCTGACGGCGATGGTGGCAGTCGCTTTCACCGCGGGTCCATCGGCCGGGCAGTCCCTGTTTGACGCTCGCGGCCTCGGCTACACCTTGGAGCCGATCGATGCGCGCTCCCGCGGTCTGGGCGGCGTGGCGCTCGGCCTGCCCGAACCGCAGATCTCGTGGGTCAACCCCGCAGACGCGGTCGGCCTCCTCGAACCGGGTTTGGTGATCGGCTACCAGTACGACAACTTCGATTCGAACGCCCTCGTCGGAGGGACCTCCGAGGGGAGCACGGCTCGCTTTCCGCTCCTGATGGCCGCATTCCCGGCGGGCTCCCGGTGGGTCCTCATGGCCGGCTACGGCGGCTTTCTAGACCAGAACTGGAGGCTCGAACAGCCCGACTCCCTGGTCCTCGCCCCGGATACGGTCGGGATCACGGACATCACGTCATCGGACGGCGGGGTGGCCCGGCTACGTTTCGGCGTAGCCTACCAGATCCTTCCGACTCTGGGCGTTGGCCTCGGCGTGGACGCCTACACGGGGGACGTCGAGCACGTCGAACGTCGCCGCTTCGAGTTCCAGGACTCAACGGCAGCGACGTGCTGTCGCGCCGCGTGGGACTATGACGGGCTAGGCTTCACGGCTGGGATACGATACGTTCCCGTGGAAGCCCTATCTATAGGCGCGTCGTTGAGCTATGGCGGAACCCTCGACGCTGAAGCCATTCCGCGCGATACGATGGTTCTCAGCTCGGCGGAGGGCGAGTCGACCAGCTTCGATCTTCCGACCTCCTTCCGTGCCGGTGCGGCCGGGCGAATCGGACAGGCGACCGTAGTTGTTCTCGGAGGGTCGTGGACCGGATGGTCGACCCTGGACGAGCCGCTCCTCCAAGCCGGTGGCGCCCGAGACGCGTGGACGGTCGGTGGAGGGATCGAATACGAGGGGCTCGCGATCGCGAGCCGCCCCCTTCCGTTGAGACTCGGTGCGCGAACCGGCGCCCTGCCTTTTCGTTGGAATGTGGCCGATGCCCAGGGCTGGGCGCAGGAGAGGGCCCTGACCGTCGGGAGCGGTCTGGTCCTCGCCGGCGGTGCCGTTCGTACGGACGTCGCCTTCGAGTTCGGCAACCGGGACGGTGCGAACAGCGGTCTCGATGAATCATTCTGGAGGTTCGACTTGTCCGTGCGAGTACTCGGGCGGTGAACGGCACGAACGTCGCCGCGCCACTCATCTTGGTCGTCGACGACAATCCGCTCAACGTGGAGCCACTTTGCGACCTTCTCTCCGCAATGGGCTACCGCGTCGAGCAAGCTCTCGACGGCCCGACGGCCCTCCGGCTCGCGACCGACCGCCTCCCCGATCTCATCCTCCTCGACATCATGATGCCGGGGATGAACGGCTTCGAAGTCTGTAGGCGCCTCAAGCACGACAACACGACCGCGAAGATCCCCGTCGTCTTCGTCACGGCCCTCTCGGAAGCCGAGGACAAACTCCGAGCGATCGAGTCGGGTGGGGACGACTTCTTGACGAAGCCGTTCAATCGACCGATCCTACTGGCGCGGGTGCGCTCCCTCCTTCGCCTCAAGTCGGCTCGCGACGAACTCGAAGCATCATACCGAAAGCTTCAAGCGCTGGAGCGTCTGCGTGACGATCTGATGAAGATGATCGTCCACGACCTCAAGTCTCCCTTGACGTCGATCCTGGGGACGCTGGAGATGGCGATCGAAGGAGATTTTGGCGAGGTGTCGCCTGAACTGCACTCGCTGCTGTCCGATGGCATGCAGAGGGGTGGGGATGCCCTGCAGCTCATGGACGACCTCCTGGAGCTGACGCGGCTCGAGGAGTCGCGGCTGGCACCGGCTTTGGCCGCCGTCGATCCGGGCGAGCTGGTGCGGTCTGTGGAACAGGAGTGGCGGGTTCGGGTCGAGCAGCGCGGGGCTTCGATCCATGCCGATGCGATCGGGTCTCGACCGATCATGGCGGATCGCTACCTTCTCCGCCGCGTCTTCTCGAATCTCGTCGGCAATTCACTCCGCCACGGCGGTGGAGCCGTGCAGATTCACGTCGAGGCGCGGCAGACTGAGGACGCGAAAGGAGTTCGCTTCGCTGTTCGGGACGACGGTCAGGGAATTCCGCCCGCATACCACGATATCATCTTTCGAAAGTTCGGTGCCCTCAAGCGCCCTGGAGGGCGGCCAACCTCGGGACTCGGCCTCACCTTCTGCAAGCTGGCCGTGGAGGCCCACGGCGGCCGAATCTGGGTCGAAAGCGGAGAGCGCGGCGGCACGGCGTTTCACTTCATCATCCCGGCTCGAGTCGCTGACATGGCGGTCGAGAGCGAGGTAGCAGAGCCGGCGAGGTGACCGAGAAACGCCCATCCCGCGGACGTCCCCTTCACCCGATCAGGGGTGGTCTTTTCCTTGCATTTGAAGGAGTTGAGGGCTCCGGCAAGAGCACCCAGGCCGCCCTGTTGGCAGAGGACCTCCGGCAACGAGGCTTCCTCGTCGATCAAGCCAGGGAACCCGGCACGACCCGATTGGGCGAGCGAGTTCGCTCGATCTTCCTCGATGAAGCCGAGCTGGGGATCCCGGCGAGGAGCGAGCTGTTCTTGATGCTCGCCGCTCGCGCGGCGTTCGTCGACCAGGTCGTCCGGCCGGCACTGCAGGAGGGCAAGGTGTTGATCGCCGATCGATTCGAGCTCTCCACATTGGCCTACCAGGGGGCCGGCCGAGGGCTGTCGATCGAGGAGGTAATCCGCTGCAATCGTTTCGCGACGGACAGCGTCACGCCACAGGTGACCTTCCTGCTCGAGCTACCGTCGGAGGAGGGCGTCCGCCGGCAGGCGGCGGCGGCGAAGCGTCCGGATCGTATGGAGCGCGAGGCGCGGGAGTTTCACGAGCAAGTCGCGCGAGGGTACGCGTCTTTGTCGCCCAGAATCGAGAACGTCGTGCGGATCGAAGCGACGGGATCGATCGAGGAAGTGAGGCAGCGGGTGAGCTCCGCCCTCTCCCTCCGCTTCCCAGAAACATTCGCTGGAGGCGGGGTTATCAGCTGAAGCGCGGGAAAGCGCGGATCGTACGGTTCGCCGTCCGCAACACACCAACTGCAGTCGCGGAGGTCGAATGAAGCTCAAAAGGACTGTACTCGGGCCCATCCTGGTGGCACTCTTCGCATTCGCATCTGGGGGCTGGCTACTGCAGCGAGGTGTGGAGGCAGGACGGGAGCCCGATGGCCGCGTGCTCCTCGAAATCCTTGATCGGCTTTCCCGCGATTACGTCGATGAAGAGCGCACCGACGATCTGTATCGGATGGCGGTGGAAGGCTTGCTTCGCGAGCTCGGCGACCCCCATACCTCCTTCATGTCCGCCGAGGACTACGCTCGTCTGCGCGTGCAGACGACGGGCGAGTATGGCGGACTCGGGATCCAGATCGCCGAGCGGGACGGCTGGATCACGATTCTCGCGCCCCTTCCGGGCACGCCCGCCGAGCGGGCGGGCTTGTTGGCCGGCGACCGAATCATCGAAGTCGAAGGAAAATCCACGGAAGGCTGGACCGACGAAGATGCGGTTGATGTCCTTCGGGGTGGCATCGGTGAGCCCGTGACCGTGAACATCGGTCGCCCCGGGGTGCAGGATCCGATCGCATTCTCGCTCGTGCGGGAGGAGATCCACGTCAACTCGGTACGGACGGCGTACATGATCGAGCCGGAGATTGGCTATGCGAGGCTCGACCTGTTCAGCGAGACCTCGACCGATGAGCTCCGAGCGGCGATCACCGATCTGAAGGAGCAGGGGATGCGGGGGATGATCCTCGATCTTCGCGCCAACCCGGGCGGGTTGCTGGACCAGGGTGTATCGGTGACCGACCTCTTCGTGGACCGAGGGGCCGCGATCGTGGAGACGCGGGCTCGGGATCCCCAAGACAACGTCACCTTCCGCGCTTCGCGTGGACAGGAGTATGAGGGGATGCCGATCGTCGTCCTGGTCAATGAGTATTCGGCAAGCGCCGCGGAAATCGTTGCAGGCGCATTGCAGGACCATGACCGAGCGCTGGTCGTCGGCGCCCCGACCTTCGGGAAAGGCTCTGTGCAGACCCTTTTCGCGCTCTCCGGCGGCAACTTCCTCAAGATGACGACGGGTAAGTGGTACACCCCCTCGGGCCGATCCATTCAGAAGGATGAGCCGACCCAGGAAGATTCGGTCGCCCTACTCGGCGACGACCCGCGCGCCCTCGATGGACAGCCGGTGCCGGACGAGATCGTGATCGACACGACGCAGCTCGAAGAGTTCAATACGGACGGGGGCCGCGTCGTCTATGGCGGCGGTGGCATCGTCCCCGACCTCATCATCAGCAACGACAGCCTGACGACCACGGAGCGAGAGTTCTTCGATGCCGCGTCTCGAGCCGGTAACAAGTATTGGGATGTTATCTTCCGTTACGCGGTGGATTACGTCCGGGCGACGCCGAGCCTCGAGCCGGGTTTCAGTATCACGCCGACGATGGAAACGGAGATCTTCGAGATGCTCGTCGCCGACGGCGTTGAGGTTACCTGGGAACAGCTTCAGGGGGCACGCCGACTGGTGGACTCCCAACTCGGGAGCGAGATCGCGCAGGCGAAGTGGGGCCAGGAAGGTCGCGCGCAGCGTGCGAACCGGGACGACACTGTCGTCCGCACGGCGATCGAGCTGTTGCAGCAGGCGCCCAATCAGCAGTCCCTGTTCAGTATGGCTGAGACCAGAGCCCAGGTATCGCGGTAGTCGATGGAGGTGATGACAGTCCTTGTCATCATCGCCGTCGGGGTCGCGGTCGGGCTTCTGTCGGGGCTCATAGGAATCGGAGGAGGGGTACTCATCGTACCCTTCCTCTATTTCTTTTACGCTCGACCGGACCTCTTCGGGGTCGTCGTGAGTCCCGATGCACAGGTGGTGCTGGCACACGGAACGAGCCTGATGGTGATCGTGCCGACGTCCATTCGGGGGGCATGGACCTATCACCGAGCGAGGCTGGTAGAATGGCGGGCGGTCTGGCCGATTGGTGTGGTTTCGATCGTGGCCGCATTCCTGTCGGTGCGCCTGGCCGTGAGCTTGCCTCCTGAGACCCTGAGGACGGGGTTCGGCGCCCTTCTGATCTTTTCGGGAGTCCGTCTGATCCTCCCGCGGCGGGAACGGCCGGGTACGGTGGTGTCGCCGGACCCGGAGTTCGGCCTCGCTCGGACGATTCTGACCGGGGTGCTGGTAGGACTGATGTCGGCGCTTCTCGGCGTGGGTGGCGGCACGATCGCGATTCCGCTTCTGATCTACCTGGTGAGACTCGAGATGCGGAAGGTGGCGGCGACCTCCATGGGCATCATCGCAATCACTGCGACGGCCGGGACATTGGGCTACATCGTGAGTGGACTCGGGGCGCCGGGCCTGCCACCGTCTAGTCTGGGCTATGTTCACGTCTCGGCCGGCCTGGCAATGTTCACGGGGGCGCTCGCCTCGGTACAATGGGGTGCCAATCTCAACCAGAAGCTGAGGCCCCGGACACTCAATCTGGTCTTCGGTGTCTTCTTCGTCGTCGTCGGATTGCGCCTGACCGGGGACAATCTGCTTGCCCTCGCCCGTCGCGCGGGTATGGCGTTGGGGCTCACGTTCCTGAGCTGAAAGGCCGCGGCAGAAGTGCCACGGCTCGACACAGGACCGATCGTCCCGCCCTACGCGGTACTGTTCGTCTCCGTATTAGCGATGAGCTGGGGCGCACCGCTCGTCCGCATGACCGAGGCCGATCCCCTCGCGATCTCCTTCTGGCGGCTTGCGTTCGCCGTTGTGATGATCGCTTTCATCCTCGGGGTGAGCGGCGAAAGAGAAGGGATTCGAAGCCTGGGGCGGAGCGATTGGATTGCAGCCGCCTGGGCCGGAGCCTTTCTCGCAGGCCATTTCGCCGCCTGGATCGCTTCGGTACAGCTTACGACTGTTGCGGCTTCCGTAGCCCTGGTCTCAACAGCGCCCGTCTGGGTTGCGCTCCTCGCGATCGTGATGTTGGGAGAGTCTCTGGAGCGGCGCCAATGGGTGGGGATCGGGACGGCTATTCTGGGCGCGATCGTGATCGGATGGGGTGATCTGGGAGGTGGTCCAGACCCGCTGCGAGGTGATTTCCTGGCTGTGGTCGGAGCCGTCTTCGTCGCCGGCTACTACGTCATTGGCCGAAAACTCCGGTCGCGAATCGGACTCTGGCCGTATGTCGCGGTGGTCTACGGAATCGCGGCCTTGGTGCTCTTCGCGGGACTCCTGGCGACTGGGGTGCCGATCATTGCCGGATACGGTCGAACGGACTGGCTCGTCTTCTTCGGCCTGGCGCTCGGGCCGATGTTGATCGGCCACACTGGACAGAACTGGGCCCTGCGGTATTTGCCGGCCGTTGCCGTCAACCTGACCGTGCTCGGGGAGCCGGTCGGCGCGACCCTGATTGCCTGGGGTGTTCCATTCATCGCGGAGCCACCCCCTATCGAGGCCGTGCTCGGAGGAGCCTTGATTCTGGGTGGGATCCTGCTCGGTATGTGGAGGTGATAGCCTATGGGCCAAACGGTCGAGGTGGTTCGCGGTGAGATCCTCGAGTCGCGTCACGTCGTTCATGCGGCGGTTGTCGATTCGGGGGGTCGGCTGCGTGCCTCCGTTGGGGACATGGATCGGGTCACCTACTTCCGTTCGGGCGCCAAACCGTTTCAGGCCGTTCCGTTGGTCCGTGACGGAGCAATCGATCGATTCGGTCTCACCTTCGAAGAACTCGCCCTCTGCTGTGGATCGCATTCTGGTGAGCCTCGCCACCTCGAGGTCGCGACGTCGATGCTTCGCAAAGTCGGTGTCGAGGCGGGATCGTTGGCTTGCGGTGCTCATCCTCCGCTCCATGAGCAAACCCGGCGCGACCTGGCGGAGCAGGGGCTCGAGCCGATACGGGTTCACAACAACTGTTCGGGCAAGCACATCGGCATGGTCGCGCTCGCCAGGGCCCATGGCTGGGACATCAGCGGATACAACCTCCCGGAGCATCCGGTACAGGGCCGGATCCTCTCCGAGGTGGCCCGTTGGGCTGGTGTGCCGTACGAAGCGATCGGGCTCGGTACCGACGGGTGCGGTGCCGTCTGCTTTGCTCTTCCCCTTCGCCAGATGGCTCGCGCGTACGCCACGCTGGCTGCATCAGCGCGCGCCGGAGAGCGCGACGCAACGTACGTCGTCGGATCCATGACGAACTACCCGGAGATGGTCGCCGGAGAAGGGCGCATCTGCACCGACCTGATGGAACAGACCGCGGGCCGACTGTTCGCCAAGGTCGGCGCGGAAGGACTCTACTGCGTGGGCGTTCCGGGTGCCGAGCTCGGCGTCGCGATGAAGGTAGAGGACGGCTCCTCGCGGGCGGTTGCCCCGGCTATACTCAGCATCCTCCGCCAACTCGATCTCATTTCCGAGGACGATCTCGGCGCGCTCTGGTCTCACGCCTATCCCGATGTCTACAACACCTGTGGCGACCTCGTCGGACAGGTGCGCCCGCAGATCACCCTGTGCACACCGGACGGCTGAGTTGAGCGTGGCGGAAATGGAGCGGGAGGTCCTCTTCGAGGTTTCCGCCGCCGTCGCAGCGAGGGACCCGGAGAAGCTCGAACGCAGCCTCCGCCTGGCGATTCGCTTTTGCGAATCGGAGGAGGTGAACGAAGTTCTCCTTCAGTCGCATCTCTTCGTCGGATTCCCCATCACTCTCGAGGCACTTCGCCTGTGGCGAGGGCTCGTGCCGACTACCGCATCGGTTCCACCAGCTGAACCCTCCGACAGGTGGGAAGAGCGAGGGGAGGCGGTTTGCCGAAGTGTATATGGGCATCGGTACGAGAAGCTCCGGGCCAACGTCCGCGGCCTTCATCCCGACTTCGATCGCTGGATGGTGGTCGGCGGGTACGGGCGTGTAATCGGCCGAGGGGGACTGGATCTCGTGACCCGGGAGCTATGTATCGTCGCGCTGCTTGCGGTATGGAACACTCCGCGACAATTACACTCCCATCTGAGGGGAGCGGTGAACTGCGGAGCGACCGCGGTCGAGGTCGAGGGGGCTCTCGAGGTGGCGTCCCGCTACCTGGAGCCGGAGCGTGCATGCGAGATCTGGAAGCTCTGGGCACGGATCGGGAGGCGCTCTGAGGGTTCACTATGACGACGTATCCCGGCCAGCCCCAGTCGTCATTCCCGCGAAGGCGGGAATCCAGGGCGCGGCAGCTGACGGACGTGGATCCCCGCCCCCCGCCTACTACCGCGGGGGCATGCTTCGCGGGGATGACACGGCTGTCTTCTGAGCTGACATGATGCAGCACTCTGGCTGCCAGGGATGACAGCTCGCCGACTCGACTACGTGGCCGTATTTCTGGCGAGATGTGCTACCCGACGAACGATCGAAGGAACGAGATTCGAGAATGTTTCTGGACCACGCTGTGATCGAGGTCGAAGCCGGCCGTGGTGGCGCCGGCGCTGTGAGCTTCCGACGAGAGTCGTATGTGCCACTCGGGGGGCCCGACGGCGGAGAAGGTGGAAGGGGCGGCGACATCGTTGTCGAGGTCGATCCGCAGCTTGCGACGTTGCTCGACTATCGCTATCGGCAGCACTACCGGTCCGAATCCGGCCGCAATGGCGAGGGTGGAAATCGCACCGGCCGGAGCGGCGAGGAAACGATCCTCCGGGTTCCCCCGGGGACTTCCCTTCGGGATGCGGACACAGGTGAATCGCTCGGCGATCTCCTGACCCGCAACGACCGCGTAGTGGTGGCCGCGGGGGGTCGGGGAGGGCGCGGTAATTCCTCCTACGCGACGGCGACGAACCAGGCACCGAGACGCGCGCAACCGGGCGAAGAAGGAGGGAAGCGTCGGATCGAGCTCGTGCTGAAGCTGATTGCTGATGTGGGGCTCGTTGGCGAACCGAACGCGGGTAAGTCGACGCTTCTCTCGTCGGTCTCGCGCGCCACGCCGAAGATCGCGGACTATCCATTCACGACACTCTTCCCGAACCTTGGCGTGTTGGAACTCTCGGGCGGCCGTTCATTCGTCATCGCGGACATCCCCGGAATCATCGAGGGGGCGCACGTGGGAAAGGGCCTCGGTCACGAGTTCCTTCGGCACATCGAACGCACGCGCACGCTCGCATTGCTCATCCCGGCGGATGCCCTGGACCCGCAGGCCGAGTACGAGCTGCTCCGGAGCGAGCTCGATAGCTACTCCGGAGAGCTCGCCGCGAAGCCGCACTGCCTCGTCTTCTCCAAGGCCGATCTGCTGCCCGCGGATTGGCCGGCTCCCAGGGTCGAGGCACCGGATGCCTGGGGTCAGTTCCTGATCTCCGCCGTAAGTCGGATTGGCTTGCCGGAGTTTCTGGAGGGTCTGTGGGAGCACGCCCGAGCCGCGCTCGCTGAGGAGGCCGGCGAGACCGAGGAGTCTGAGCCATGGCGGCCGTGAGGCGGGTATGCCGTTGACCCCCGACGAGCTCGAGCCACTCCTCCGGCTGGCACTGGTCCAGGGTATCGGACCGCAACGCCTGTCCATGCTCGTTGGAACCTTCGGTGACGCTCGCGGCGTGTTTCGAGCTAGCGAAGCGAAGCTCGGCACGATCCCGGGCATCGGCTCCGAGCTGATGGGTCGGATTCGGGCCGCGGATCTACCGAAGGCCCGGTCCGAAACGCGGAAGGCACTCACCCAGCTGGAGAGGCGGGGAGCGTTTGCGATCACGCCCGACGATCCGGCATATCCGAAGGCATTCCGAACGGTCACGGAACCGCCCTACCTCGTCTTCGGCGTCGGAGATCTCGGTGCGCTCGAGAGGCCCGGCCTCGCCGTCGTGGGCACACGCTCGCCGACCCGGTATGGACGGATCGCCGCCGAACGCCTCAGCTTCGATCTTGCCATGGCCGGCCTTGTCGTCGTTAGCGGTCTGGCCCGAGGGATCGATTCGGCAGCCCACCGGGGAGCGCTCGACGCCCAGGGTACGACGATCGCCGTGCTGGGTCACGGAATCGACCTGATCTATCCGTCCGAGAACCGTGAGCTCTTCGCCCGAATCCGTGACCGAGGATTGCTGCTGACGGAATACCCGCCCGGCGAGACCCCCAAAGCGGGCAATTTCCCGCGGCGGAACCGGCTGATTGCCGCGCTGGCCGAAGCGGTGCTCGTCGTCGAGATGGGCCACAAGAGTGGAGCGCAGCACACGGTTGGCTTCGCGCTCGAACAGGGTAGGGAAGTGTTGGCCGTTCCCGGACCGATCCTCTCGCCGACCAGCGCCGGAACGAACCAACTCATCAAAGACGGCGCACGCCTGATCGCTTCGGCCGAGGACGTGCTGGAGGAGTTGCGTGGAGTCGGCTGGAGTGCTCTTCGTAGCCGATCGCCTCCGCCCGCCGCGCATCGCCTCGATCCCGCCCTACCCCTTCTCTCCCACACCGAGGGCGCGCTCCTCGAGATCCTGTCGACCGATCCGCTCCACGTGGACGACCTCGCCCGCGACACGGGGATCTCGGCAGCCGATGCCCTCACGACCCTCCTTCACCTCGAGCTCCAGGGTCTGGTCACCTCCCTGCCGGGGAAACACTACTGCCGAACCTGATCTGTGAACGATACAGAGCGGCAAAGTAACTCTGGTCACAGGGACGGCGACGTATTCCGAGTTCCCAAGAGTGTCATCCCCGCGAAGCATGCCCCCGCGGTAGTAGGCGGGGGGCGGGAATTCAGTGGCTCGGTCGGCTGCGGCGCTCTGGATTCCCGCCTTCGCGGGCATCTGAGGTGGTCTGTCAAGGTGTGACGAGGGGGGTTGAAGGTCAGTGAATTCACGCCGCGAGCGCCGGGAGTTGTT
>WHSP01000098.1 GCA_009380025.1 Gemmatimonas sp.
TTCCCGCCTTAGCTTTAACCGCAACCAGTGCTCACGCCTGGTGCAGGACAGATGCGAGCTCCGCAACCTGCCCCGCATGCTCGAGGGGCTCCCTCGACAAACCTGCCGCTACCAAATGGCCAATTTGCGCCCGAAGGCTCCCGGCGATGCTGCCCTCCGGTTCCAGGATCATGCTAGCAAATGTAACGGATGCGGCGCCGGAGGCGAGGAGAGCCGGACGCTCGAGGGAGATTCAGACTGCGAAAATGGGTAGGTACCTGCTCGCGTCGGCAGCTGATCGCTCGATTCCGGCGACGCTGGGTTGCCTACTCCGGATCGCTCACCAGTTGTCGCTCCCCGGATCATGCACGAGGTCGCTCACGCTCGCGTCTCCACCAGGTTGCGGTCGCCCTCGAGAACCACGGGCGCGGGAAGCGACGTTTCTGCGCAACCGATTCAACGACCGCGCCAGCGGGTCGGTGGATAGGCAGCAAAGGTCGAGTCCCGGGGAAGAACGGGTCGATATGAGCCGGCGCAATGCTGGATCCCGTCGATTTCCCAGATGAATGGCAGTACGCCCCGCCCCGACCCAAGGCTTCCCTTTCGCTGTTCTCAGACTGGAAACCCGCGAAATGACCATCAGCAGGTCGGCGATGCGCATTTGCCGGTATGGCGCGCGACGTTCGGCAGGAGGATTCTCGAGCTACGCCGGCCGAAGTAGAATCCGGGCAACCTGGATCAAGAACTCACTCGTCGGCGTTGGTGTCGCGTCTCGTGCGCTGGTGTTGAGCTGGACCGCAACGGCGATGCGATGATCCGGAAAGTACATCGCGTCGGCACGGTAGCCCGGAAAGTACCCACTGTGGCCGTAGGACATTCCCAGTGGCGTGGGTCGCAGAAATACGCCTAGTCCATATCGGGTGTTCGGCCATGGCACACCCGAAGCGGGAACACCGTCGAGCATCGTCGGAAGAAGGGCTCGATCGAACGCCCTCCCCTCGAACAACAGCTTCATCCATCGCGCGAGTTCCTCGGACGTCGCTATCATCCCGCCGGCGGTCCACTCGGTTTGAGGATTGAACAACATCCGCCCGTCGCGGATCATCGGACCGGGGACCGGATCTCCTTCCGTCGCATACCCTTGCACCAGTCCAGGGAGTTCGCGTCGATCCGCAGGACGGGTCTCGCGCAGCCCAAGTGGTTCCAGTAAGCGGCGCCGGAGTTCGACCTCATAGGGAGCCCCAGTGACTCGCTCGATTACGGCGCCGATCAAGTGATAGTTGAAGTCCTGATACGCCCACACCTCACCGACCGGATACCGGGCCGGAGTATCAAGGAGGAACCTCACGCGCTCCTCCACCGTCCAGATTTTGTCCGGCTCGCGAAGCAAGGTCGGGAAGTAGTCCGGATCCCATTCTTCAACGCCGATCCCGCTGGTATGGTTCAGCAGCGTCCGAACCGTCAAACTCGATGCGTTGGGAAATCGAGAGTACCAGGGGAGCTCACCCAACCATCGGCTCACAGGATCATCCAGAGCGAGCAACCCCTCTTCAACCAATTGGAGGACGATAGCGGCCACGAAGGTTTTTCCCACGCTGCCGATGTGTAGCCGATCATCCGCGCGCATCGAGACACGCGCGGCCGTATCGGCCAGGCCGGTGGCCAGGGCGAAGGTAGAGCCGTCCTCGAGAGCGACACCGAGCGTCGCTCCGGGAAACCGACTGCTGACGCGGAGCGAGTCAAGTGCCCGCTGGAGCTCCACGCGAACTGGGACAGGATCGGACGATGAGGTCTGGCTGGCAGCGCAGGCGGATAGGATTATCGCTGCAGGCAGCAGACTCGACAGTGGTCGATTTCGAATCATGATCGCAACAGCTCCAATCTCTTGCCGTTGTTGAGTGCCGGTCTGCTGATTTCGAGCGAGGAACTCCGTCAGAAGCGCACCGGTGATGCGCGTGCGCGCCAGTCCGTTTCGCCTTGGGAATCTGCCTCAATGCTACTCGGCGCCTCCCCTGGCGAGCGACTCGCGTCGCCCCCCGGCCGAGATGAGAATTAGCGTGTTTCGCCGGACGTCGTACATCCAGACGTCGGCCGGTTCAGCTCCGCGAACGAGTGCTACCGGAATGCCAAACTCCTCAGGTCCGCCGCGTTGCTCGCCGAACTGGCGCTCCACCTGGCCATTCGGTCCGAGGACGACGAAGAAGGGTGCTGCGGAATTGAGCACCCAGACGCGGCCGTCATTGGTGGGCTGGAGGTCGACGACACGCTCGACGTCGTCAGGGGTGGTCAGGACGTGCGTTGCGTCGAGCGAAACGGTTACCACGCCCTCCGCGTCCACCCCCGGGCCACCTGCGCCACACGCGCCGAGAAAGAGTGCTCCGGCCGAAACCCACCACTTTCGTCGATGGCTCTGCCGCCGTCGATCCCTCAACTCTGTCTCGTTCACCAGTGGCGTCCAGTTATAAGTTGCTGCGCCGGCCGAACCAACGTCAAAGGCGCCTCCAGCAGCGCGGTCGTCGTGACCGAGCTCGTACCGCGATGTCCGGCCCACTGATTCGGTCCCCTCTGTGCAAGCAGCCCACAGCCTACTGATAATAGTTGGCGCATACGGCGGCGATTCTGCCAACTTTGGCGATGTTCGTCACGTCTATTGAATCTGTCGGGCGATCAGATCCCGCATGAATTGCCGGGTATAGACCACGAGGACTACTGCGGATCTGCCGGCGGAGAAGAATTCGATTCTCTCGAGCTCCTCGGGGAGGATGTGCGACAGTTCCGCAACGGGGTCATCCGTCATCGAGTACCGCCTTCCATCGACGATCACGGCACGAATCCGATGCAGATGGGGCCAGTACTCGAACTCGAGGATCGACCTGAGGGTGTGACTCCCGGTGAACCGGAGCAGCCGGTCGCGGTTCATGTTGCGAAAGAGTGGAGCAAACCGGGGTGCCGCCCGCTCTTCCAGCCGCTCGATCTGCCTAGCGATCAGGGCAGTGACCGCTGAATCCTCCACGAGCTCGAAGAGATAGCGATCGTCCTCCGTGGGGAGCACAATCGAATCGACGGGGAGATAGCCGAAGGCCCGGACTCGAACGGTCAGCGGCGCCCTCTCGAGCACGCCGCGCAATCGGAAACGGCCGTGGGAATCGGTTCGAGCCATCACAGCCTGGTCGGTGAGGATCGTCGCATCCACGAGGAAGAACTCCTTCTCGGGATCTCGTACCCGGCCGCCGACGTCGATCCTCTCGATGTTCACGCCAACCGAATCGAGCACCAGCGGTGCGGGCTCGAGCGGGACGCTCAACGTCACGTCATCCCTGACGACGAGAAGGCTACTCTCGGGGATGTAGCCGAACGCGGTCGTTCGGAATGTGTAGGAGCCCGCCTCGACGCCCACGAATCGAAACGAACCGTCCTCCGAGGTCAACGTGGAGCCGTGACCGGCCAACTCCACCGTGGCGACTGGGATGCCGTCCCCGTAGTCGCATCGAAGACCCGACCTTGCACCGTCGCGATCTGGGCAAGGGCGGCGCTCGGCAGGGCGATGAGGACGAAGGCGGAAACCCATGCGGTAGCTCGGCGAGCACGAATCGGCGGGATCGACCGGCCAAGGTGCACGTGAAGCTACTCCTGCCGAAGGGCCACTGACGGTTGGATCCTGGCCGCTCGAAGCGCCGGCAGGAACGAGGCCACGGCGGCCACCGTCATGAATACAAGCGATCCGGCAACGAACGACGCCGGATCGTAGGGATCGATCTCATACACGAGGGTCGAGAACGATCGAACGGTCCAGAGCGCGCCGATCAGCCCGACGACGATGCCGGCCAAAGTCAGCATCATCGCCCGCCCCATCACGAGTCCCCACACTTGCTTCGGTGCCGCACCGAGCGCCTGTCGGATCCCGATCTCCGGTGTGCGCTGGGTGACGACGTAGCTGATGACGCCGAAGATGCCGACGGACCCAAGAAAGAGAGCAACCAGCGCGGCAATCGCGAGGAGCGACAACGTGAATGTCACTCGGCTCATCGACTCGCCGACGATATCGGACATCCTCCGCACGTTGCTGATCGGCAGAAGGGGATCCATCTCGGCGACTTCATGGCGGGCAAGCGGCACGAGGTCGAGCGGCTCGCCTGAGGTGCGAAGAGCGAGGGTCATCCCTCGCACCCCGCCGCCGACCGCATCCAGCATCGGCAGGTAGATAAGAGGTTCAGGCGGCGATGTCAGATTCCGGCCGTGGACGTCACCGACCACACCGACGATCGTCGAAGGGTCGACGACGTCCATCCGCTCCCCGAGCGTGGTCGTGTCCGGCCAGAACTGATCCTTGAAGGAAGCACTGACGATGGCGGTGCCCAGTCGACGCTCGTGGTCATCCACATCGAAGGTCCGGCCCTCGTCGAGCGCGATCCCGATCGTCTCGAAGTAGCCGCGGGAGACTCGGCGAATAGAGAACGAGGGAAGGGGATCGCCTGGGCTGGTTGGGAAGTCCTCGATCTCCACCTCCACGACGGAACCGTCTCCGGCCATCGGAAGGGTATTGATCCCGCCGGCTGATGTAACACCCGGCAGAGCTTCAAGGCGCTCCACGAGCCGGTTGACGAAGCGAGCCGCCGGCTCGGGTTCGCGATAGCGGTCGGACGGCAGGTGGATCGACCAGCTCGATTGCCTGCAATGTCCTCGTTGACATTCCTGGACCCTCGCCCTATCTATTCGCCTCACACTCTAAGGGGAGTGGCATGAGTGCTCGCTCGATGGAACTGGTAAAGGGAACGCTTGACGTTCTGGTGCTCCGAACCCTGGCCGGAGCACCGATGCACGGCTACGCCGTTTCAGAGTGGATTCGGGAACGGACCGGCGGCGCCCTCGAGGTGCGCGACGGGGCGCTCTACCAGGCGCTCCACCGCTTGGAGGAGCGGGGGTGGGTCGAGTCGGCGTGGGGGGTGTCCGAGACGAACCGGCGGGCGCGGTATTACGAACTGACCCCGGAGGGCAGGGCGCAGCTCCGCGCCGAGACAGCCACGTGGCGCAGCTACGTGGACGCGGTGTTCCAGGTCCTCGGCCCGCCCTCGGAGGACGTCGGATGAGCGCACGGCGCGGCGGACCGGGGCGCTTCCGTTGGCCCTGGCGCCGGCGGGGCCACATTGCGCGCGAGGTGGACGAGGAGCTTGCATTCCATCTCGAGATGCGGGAGAAGGCGCTGGTCGAGTCGGGAATGGCCCCTGGGGAGGCCAGGGAGCGGGCGCTGTGGGAGTTCGGCGACGTGGAGAAGGTGCGTCGTTCCATGCGGCGCACCGATGGCCGCATCGAGCGGGTCCGGCGGTGGATAATCGTCTTCGAAGAGCCTGTACAGGACGCGCGCTTCGCCCTCCGCTCGTTCCGCACGGACCGCTCGTCGTTGCTCCTCGTGGGCGCGGTCCTCGCCCTTGCGATCGCCGCCGGGAACACGACGTTCAGCGTGATCTCGGGTGTGCTCCTTCGCTCCCTACCATATCAGGAGGCGGAGCGCCTGGTGAACGTGAGGGTCACGCCGAGGGAGATGGAGTACACGCCCGGCGAGGGCGCCACGCTCGCGGCCCCGGTCGTGGAGCTGGCGAGCTCGACGCGCGCTTTCGCGGGGACGGCGTACCTGACCAGCAACGGTTCAGCGGTGCTCACCGGCCCGGTGGAGCCCCAGCGGGTGGAGTCCGCCTGGCAAGTGGAGCCGGCGTTCTTCGCCGTGATGGGCGCCGCGCCGCTGCTCGGACGGATACTGGTCGCTTCCGACGCACAGGAAGGGGCGCGCGTGGGGGTGATCAGCCACCGAACGTGGAGGACACGGCTGGGTGGCCGGCCGGACGTTCTCGGGCAGGTGCTGCGGCTGGACGACGAGCCGTTCGAGGTAGTGGGCGTGATGCCGCCTGGCTTCGAGTTTCCGAATGAAGCAGAGGTTTGGCGGCCAGCCGCTCCACTGGATCCGGTGGAAGTGGCATCGGAGCGGGTCCAGGGTGGACATTGGTTCATCGGGCGGCTCGCGGAGGGAGTCGCGCTCGAAGGCGCGCGCGGGTTGCTCGACACGGGCATCGGGGCGGCCGCAACGGAGCGCCCGAGCCTGGCACGCTGGCGCGCGAACCTGCAGCCGCTGCGCGACGACCTGGTGGGCCCCGTGGAGCGGCCACTCTGGCTCCTGCTCGGTGCCGTCGCTCTTGTGCTGCTGATGGCCTGCGTCAACGTCGGCGCCGTCCTGCTCGCGCGGGGGGTGGCGCGTCGCCGGGAGCTGGCCACGCGCCTGTCGCTTGGGGCGAGTCGCGCGAGGGTCGCCCGGCAGCTCGTTGCGGAGTCGGTGGTGCTGACCGCCGCGAGCGGCGCGGTGGGTCTCCTGGTCACCCTCTGGGCCGTGCCGGCAGTGGCGCGCACCCTCGCCGATGACATCCCTCGCGCCGCGGAGATCGGAATCGACGGGCGGGTCCTCTCCGTCGCGGTCCTGGCGAGCCTGCTGACCGGGGTGATCGCCGGACTGCTCCCCTTACTCCATCTGTCGTTGCAGTCGCCCCACGAGGCGCTCAAGGATGGTGGCGTCGGAAGCGGAACGATGGGGTGGAGGGTGCGTTTCCTCGAAGGCTCGGTAGCCCTGCAGGTGGCCTTCGGCCTCGTCGTAGTGTCCGTCGCCTGCATCCTCCTGTGGAACTTCGTTCGCCTGACCCGCCTAGAGCTGGGTTTCGAGGCGGATCGAGTCACGGCGGCGCAGATCCACTTTTCCGCGGCACGGTACGCGTCGCTGGAGAGCCAGCAGGCCTTCCTGGACGCGGTGCTGGAGCGGGCGAAAGCACTCCCCGGTGTGGAGGCCGCCGCCCTGAGTGACGGGTTTCCCTTCCGTGGTGGAGGTGTAGGGACAGCCGAAGTGGACGGGGTGTCAACCCCAGAACGACCCATCGCCGTCTGGAATACATCGGTCACGCCGGACTATTTCCGCGTGATGGGAATCAGTCTCGTGCGCGGTCGGTTGGCATCGGACGCCGGCGGGCGGGAGGCAGTCGTGAACGAGGCGTTCGTCCGTAGGCTGCTTCCGGATGGCGAGCCACTCGGGCGCCGGTTCGAGCCGCCGGGCAGTGACGAGCTCTGGACGGTGGTCGGCGTCGTCACGGACACTCGCCAGCAGGATCTCCGCGCTCCGCCGCCGCCGCAGGTGTATCTGCCGTTCACCCCGAGCGGTCGGGATTTCACCCCGTACCAGCTTTTCGTGCGTCACGTAGAGCCGTCGGCAGACGCAGCTCCCGACCTCGATGCCGTGACCCGCTCGGTGGACCCGACCTTCGTACCCGACCGCGTAGTGTCGCTCCGCGACAACGTGTTCGAGACGGTGGCCCAGGAGCGTCTCTACGGCCTGATGCTCGGCGCCTTCGCGACGCTCGCGCTCCTGATCGCAGCTCTCGGCGCCTTCGGGTTGGGAAACTTTGCAGTGCGGCGCCAGACGCGGGAGCTTGGCATCCGGCTCGCCCTCGGAGAGAGTGCCGTCCGCCTCCAGAGCGCGGTCGTGACGCGGCTGTTCGTCGTGGTGGCGGCCGGGGTGGTCCTCGGGCTTGGCGTGGCGACGGTCGCTCTGCCCCTGCTCCGGCTCGCGCTACCGGAGCTCGAACCCTGGCAACCGACACTACTCCTCCTCCCAGTGTGCCTCTTTCTCGTGACCGGGATCGCCGCCGCTATCGGGCCTGCCCGGCGAGCCGGCCGGGTGGATCCGATCCGAACCCTGCAGGCTGAGTAGCCAAGCGTGAGGCAACTTCGCCGCACCGCCTGCTGAAGGCCCTTTCCGAAATCTGGTAGTACAATCCGGACTACCTCCTGCGAAATCCAGACGCATTTCTCCGTTGGCCCGGCAGATCGCCGCGAGAGCCAGGCCGATAGGATGCCCGTTCTGCCGTGGTATCGGACACCGCTATGCGCGCTTTCCGCTGACGGGGGACCCGGAGCTCTGGCGGCGTGGATCGATCCAGCGCGGGCGCTCCACGCAGGTCCGGGTCACGGTTTGGACCGTTGTAAACGGGATCATCGCTGCGGCGACAGCGGTGACGTCGATGTCGGGTTTACCTGCAGCGTCGCCATCATCCCCCCGTCCTCGTGCTCGAGGATGTGACAGTGGTAGACGAAGGTCCCTACGATGTGGGGATCGGTGAACGGCATGATGAGCTTCACCACGCCCGGCCGGCCATTCGCCGCAGGGGGGAGGTTGACCGTATCGTGGAGACTGTTGCCCGCCTGCCGGACTCCGTTGATCTCAGTCACGAGGAAGTCCATCTGGTGAATGTGGAAGGCGTGGACCTCACCTGACGTGTTCTGCACGGTCCACTCCTCGACATCGCCCAGGTCCACCCGGGAGTCCAGGCGATTCGGGTCGAATTGTTTGCCATCTACGAAGAACGTGTCCCCATCCGCGGTCTCCGAAAAAACGAACGTGCGCTCGCGGGTGATTGGGTGCGTGCGGAGCGCCTCGATCTCCTCGGCGACGACGGCGATATCGCTGCTGGGGTTGCTGAGGCGCGCCGCGTCGGTGCGTCGGTCCGCCGGTTCCCCAGCGGACACGAGGCTCCCAAGAGTGACCGCCGGATTGGGATCCCCCTGTGGACCCGTGTCGTAGGACAGATGGTGGATACCGTAGCGTCCGGGAGGCGGCCCTTCAAGGATGAGCTCGGCTCGAGCTCCTGGCGGGAGGAAGATGGAGTCGGTGCGTTGCGGGCGACGTAGGGCGTTGGCGTCGTTCGCCAGCCGCCACGCCCGCACACCATCTATGCGCACGTTGAAGTAGGCGTCCGCCGCGATGTTCGCGATCCGCCAGAACTGCAGCTCGCCGGGACGGATCTGGATACTGGCGTCCGTCTGTCCGTTCAGCGTTTTGGTGTGAGGCTGTCCATCCTGGTAACCCGGAGGTTCGTGCGCCTTGAGCATGATGACCCGCTCCGGAACCTCCCGTAGCCACGGATAGAAACTTTCGAGGAAGCCCTCCACCACCAGCACGCCCGACATCCCGCCGAGCACCTGGTCCTCGCTCTGGCCGTGCGGGTGCGGGTGGTACCAGAAGAGGCCACCGTCGTGCTCGGGCGGAAAGTAGACACGGTAGTCGAACGCGGTGCCGGGGTCGACGTGAAGGAAGATGTCGTCCGCCGGCGCCTTGGGTGAAACCCGGGTGCCGTGGTAGTGGAGATTCGTGACCTCGTCCCGAGAGAGTCGATTCTCCAGACGGAGCTTCAGCGAATCGCCCGGATTGAGCCGCAGGACAGGAGGCAGGTAGGTCCCGTTATAGACCATCGAGGAGACCGTCTGCCCACTCAGCGTGACGGGGCTCACCGACGCCGTGAGGGTGGTCTCGAGCACACCTCCGCGACTGGAGAGAGTCTCAAAAGTGTCGGGCGGCGTGCCTGTCGCGGCGGTGGACGGGGTGTGCGCGATGCCGCGCTGGTGCCGACCGCTCAAGGAGAACCCCAAGGAGAGAAGTGTGGCCAGTCCCAGGACGGCGATCGCGATGAGACCGCCCAGGCGCGACGCCCGCCTCGGTGACCCGGACGTAGGTAGCGCTGGGGTGTTATGCATGGCGGCAACCCTCTCCGCGGGTCATCCGGTGTCGCGCCCTCGAGTGGCGGCTACTGTCAACCCGAATCTCGCGCGGCGCGCTGTTGAGGTCTTGTACGGGGTTGTTGAACGATCGCTGCTGCTCTTCAAAGTGGGCTGGTCTAATGGGTTCCATCGGGTGCAGGTGGAGCGGATGTGACGATACCGCCCAACGACAAGCTCTTGGTCAGGTTACTTCCATCGAATCTCCAAGTAGGCCGGTGCTGCGTCCCGCGGGCACAGCTTGCTTGGAACGTCCCTCCACCCGCAGCACGCACGGATCCTTTCGCGGATCCGTACTCCGGTTCTGCCTGGGATCTTGCGACGGGAGGGGCAGATAGTAGCCTGTGGTCTCGGTGTTCTCGACGGGCAGCTCTTCGGCATTTTCGATATGGTCACCCTGCCGGAATACCGAAGACGAGGCTGTGCACACGAGCTTCCTTCGAGCATGCTCTCCTGGGCGAGACGACGAGGTGCGAGAAGCTCCTATCCTCAAGTGCTCGGCGCGAACGATGGTGCGGTTCGCCTATACTCGCGACTCGGGTTCGGCGGATCTACGACTATCGGTACGCGTCGCCCGCGCCTGGACCTGGCCCTGCAGGACTGAGTGCTTGGACACGTTTCCAGCCAACGCCTACAGCGAACCCGTAACTTGATTCGTCGATGCCCCGCGCGTTCCTAGCCTGGATCGGTACGTTCTCGGTGGGTTGCCTGGTCGTCGCCGTCGCAGCGTGCAGCTACTCTCCACGGGTGCCGGAGGTGGTACGCACTGATTCGGCGGGAGTGGAGATCGTTATTTCCGGACCGAGTGACGTTGAGCTGACCTGGACCCTGGAACCGCTGCTCTCCTTGGGAGGAGCCGACGACGGACCCGCGGCCTTCTACGTCGTGCGGCCCGGGCGGGTCGGTACCGACGACGCGGGCCACGTCTATGTCCTCGACGTCAGTCGATCTCAGGTCGTCGTGTTCGATACGACGGGACAGCACGTCCGATCGTTCGGAGGGCCCGGCCGAGGACCGGGTGAGCTCTCAGCCCCTAGTTCCTTGGCGGTTGCTCCCGATGGCTCGGTTGCGATATTCGACCTCGGGAAACGCGGGCTGATCCAGTTCGACGGCGGGGGAGGACCCCTTCCCGAGCGACCGTTGCTAGGCGGACCGACTGCGAGCGGGAGTCGTCACATCGGGTTCACGTCGGCAGGGCTCGTCGTCGGCTCGATGGTGCCGCCGGTCGAAGGCGGCACCTTCCGACAGGCTCTGCAGCTTCTCCGGGGGGACACGACCGACATAGTCGCGGAGCTCTCATTTCCACGTCCCGAAATGGCGAGGTATCCATCCTGTGACGTGGGGCTGAATCTTCCGCGCATCTTTGAGCCGGACATTAGCTGGGATGCAAACGCAAACACGGTAGCGTTCTCGGGGAGCGCCTCGTACGCGGTTGAAGTCGTAGAGGGTGACCGACCCGTTCGCCGGGTACGGCGCTCACTCGAGCTGCGTCCGGCAAGCGAAGCTGACGCTGTGGACGAGCTCGACGGAGGCTTTCAGATCAACGTCGGGAATGGCCCGTGTACGATTCCTCCCAGAGCCATGGTCGAAAAGCGAGGCTTTGCCGAGAACATCCCGTGGATCGAAGAGCTTGTCGTTTCGCCATCCGGCGAGCTCTGGATCCGCCGCCGAACGATCGAATCCGCTACCGACACCAAGATCGATGTCTTCGACCCATCAGGCGCCTACGTGGGCACCCTGCCTAGTGCCGCGCCTTTCCCGCTCCTCTTCATTGGCGATAACATGATCGGGGCAGCCGAGAAGGACAGCACGGATGTGGAGCGGCTGGTTCTCTACCGCGTCGGCCGCGAGTAGCCGAGCGGCGTTGACCCCAACGGCGCGACGGAGTGAAGGTGTACACAGCGGATTGGATGCTCAGCCGAGCTCGGATGGGATGGACGACCGTGATGCCGGATACGCCATCCGGACTCTCTTGCTGACTGGCCTCACGGGTATGGCTGGAACCAGCGTCTACCAGATGAACGAAGTCGCTTCCCACCTTTCCAGGCGCCGTATCGGCAGACGTTAGGCGGGGTGTCATAGGGTACGCGATCACAGGCGCCCTGCAGGGTCCAGGCAACCGTCCCGAACAACCCGAAGGAGTGACGCCGCCGACAAGAGCCGGCGCCGTCACTACGGCACCCTACGGTAGTGCGAAGGCTTGCAGCAGCCCCGGCTGTTGAACGACGATGTACTGCTTGTCCTCATGCATGTACGTCATCATTCCGTATCGGCCCATCTCTTCGGTGCGGATCCTACCGACTCGCTCGCCGGTGCGTTTATCGATCGCCACCAGGTGCGGTTCGCCGTCCACGTTCATGGGTGCGAGTAGCATCGTCGCCGTGACGATCACGCCACCCAGACCGCCCGTCTGACCCAAGTTGGAATCGACGTCGACTCCCTCGAGCAGCGGGTGGTTTCGGATCGCATCCTGCTGTTCCTGGGGTGCTTCGCCGTAGGGAATCACCCAGAGGTGTTCGCCGGTGTTCAAGTCGATCGCCGTGATTCGCGCGTTCGGACCCTTCCACAGTGGGAGCCCCGCCAGCGGGCTGTCGTCATCGTTGGGTGGGCCACCTCGCCCTCCGCGCCCGGAAGGTTCATCGGGCGTCGCTTGGCCGCGCTCCGCCTGCGCCGCATATGCTGCCGCTTGCTCCGGATAGAACTCTGTCGCCGCGTCGGTCTGATAGCTCTGGCAATCGGCCGTGGATGGCACCCAGCGGCTGATCGTGGTTCCTGTCTGGCCGAAGCAGTCGCGGTTCTCACCCGGTACCAAGGCACGGCTGCCGCAGCCGCTACCCGACGGGATGTAGATGATGCCTGTGGTCGGGTCGGCGGCGGGTGGATGGGTGATGTTCGTCCCCCCGACCTCGCCGGGGCAGAACTGGCTCGGCGTATCTACTGTCGGTGGGTTGAATGGTGGGGCCAAGGCGTTCGTGGCTTGCGCGCGTTCCAGTGCGAGTTGCCGTATTTCAGGCGTGTAGTCGATGAGGTTCTCTTCACTGCGCCCGAGCGTCTCGTAGGGCGCGGGCTTGATCGGGAACGGCTGCGTGGGTGCCAGTTGTTCACCCGGTACCGTGGATGGCGGGACCGCTCGTTCCTCGAACCCCCAGATCGGCTCACCCGTCTCCCGATCGATCGAGTAGAGTATCGCCTGTTTCGTGGCTTGGAAGAGGGCCGGAACCTGGCGTCCGTCCACGGTCACGTCCATGAGGACAGGCGCGGTGGGCGGGTCGTAGTTCCAGATGTCGTGATGCACCATCTGGAAATGCCACTTCCGCTCGCCCGTCTCGACGTCCAGGGCGACAATGGAGGAGCTGAACAGATTGTCACCGGGCCGGAACCCGCCGTAGAAGTCCTGCGTGGCGGAATTGGTTGCGAAGTAGACGATTCCCCGTTCGGGATCCGCCGACATGGGCGCCCAGGATGACGCATCTCCCGTCCAGCGCCACGCGTCGCTCTCCCACGTGTCGTGCCCTTCCTCGCCGGGGCGCGGGATGATGTGGAACTTCCACTTGAACTCCCCGGTGCGTGCGTCGTACCCGAGGATATCCCCCGGCACGTTTTCCCGCCGTGTCTGGCTATACCCCTGCTCGGCTGAGTTGCCGACGATCACGACGTCGTTAACCACGATCGGTGGCGAGGATGAAGTGATGAAGCCCAGCTCGAGGGGGATGCCTTCGTACGGATCGTACGTCCGAGTCCCCTCGACCTCGAGCCACGGCTCCCAGTCCGCAATCAGGTCCGGGATCATGTCGACGACGCCGCTTTCCGGGAAGCCGTCCAGCGGGACAGGTTCTCCCCAGTCCGGGAGCGGCTCACCCGTGTTGGCATCCAACGCGGCCAGGAAGAAGCCGGGCGTGCTGATGAAGACGACTTCGCCGCGACCCGGCACGTCCGCGTAGGCCACGCCTTTTCCGTATGAAGCGCGCATCGAGTAGCTCGAGCGGTACGTCTCGGGTTCGATCCAGCTCCAGAGGAGGTCCCCACTGGTGGGTTCGATGGAAACAACGTGTCGGTGTGGCCCGGCAACGCTCAATAGCTTGCCGTTGACGTAGCTCGGGGTGGCGCGGGCCGTGAGCTCGCCGATTTCGGTCGGGGTGGTGAACCGCCACGCTTCGACGAGGCCGTCGAAGTTGGAAGGGTCGATCTGGTCCAGGGGGGAGTAACGGGTATGCCCAAAGTCACCGCCAAGAAAATGCCACTCACCCTGTTCCGTACCTTCCTGGACTCGAGGTTGAGTTTGCTGTACGCTCGCCGCCGCTTGCTCGTAGGCGCCGCCTGTGGCTATCGCGGCGATGAGTGCGGCGGCGAGTATCGACTGCCGCCGACCACGTTGTCGAGAGACCTCCGGCAACCTCGTGGGCATGGACACCTCCGGGAAGCATGCGGGTGATGTCGCGCCGTTTCGGCCTATCACGGCTGATCGATCGCCGTGACCAGACTTTTTCGGCACGGTCCTCTCTCGTGTAACCGCAGAGCCACGCTCTGGGTACCGCGAGGCCGAAAACTGCCGCGACGCGGCAACGTCCGGCAAAAAGGGAAGGGCGCTGTGCGCAGGATACTCTGCACGCAGCAGGCAGTCAATCACGTTGCCGGCCGCGGAATCTCTCGTCCTGCCGGCCGTGACGGTGTATGCATCATGGCCGCCCACCTCCTTCTCCGCTCTTCCAGTCGTATGACATGACTTGAAATGACCGGGCCCCACTTGTGACCCGGAATGTCGATTTCGTGCCGATTGGTTCGACACTGGTATACAGCGGCACGAATGGCGATACCAGCCATCGCGGCCGCTGGGGCTCACCCCACGACCGTGGAGGACGGTAGACTCGAACCTGGAGGTACTCATGTTCAGCGTTGGAGAGAGATCACGAGGTCGATACGAGATCGAGCGGAGATATCCCGCTCTGCGTATCGCCCTCACTACTGCGGCCCTGCTGCTCACCAGCTCCGCAGTGGCCGAGGCCCAGCCCGTGGGCGACCGGGTCGAAGTGAACGGAATGCAGATGTACTACGAGGTCTCGGGGGACGGCGACCCTCTCGTCGTGCTGCACGGCGCGTACATGAATATCCCGTCCATGGGTGAGATCATCACCAAGCTCGCCGAAACTCATCAGGTCTACGCGCTCGAGCTTCAGGGCCACGGCCGCACTACCGACATCGACCGGCCGATCACCTACCCCAACCTGGCGGACGACGTCGCGGCGTTCATGGATGCAGTTGGCCTTGAGCGGGCGGACGTGTTCGGCTACTCGATGGGCGCTGCCGCCGGGCTGCAGCTCGCTATCCGTCACCCCGAAAAGGTGAACAAGCTTGCTGCGGCTTCCGTCGCCTACGATGCCGAGGGCTGGCAGCCCGAATTCAGGACGTTCGTTCCGCAGATGACGGTGGAGATGTTCCTCGAGATGCCTATGGCCGAGGAGTATCGCGAGCTCGCGGCCGATCCAGACGGCTTCCCGGCCCTGGTCGAGAAGCTGATCGCCCTCGAGCACGAGCCGATGGCCTGGGAAGAAGACGTGAGGGCGATGAACACTCCGGTGTTGATCATCACCGCTGACGCCGATGTCACAACGCTCGAACATTCGGTCTCGTTGTTCCGACTGCTCGGTGGCGGTGGCATGGGCGACATGGGCAACCCACTTCCGGCCTCCCGGCTCGCGGTGCTGCCGGCGACCTCACATACTGCCGTCATCACCCAGCCCGACCTGCTGCATGCCTTCATCGAGCCGTTCTTGAAGGGCGAAACGCCGCAGGGTTTCCAGTAGGACACCGCTCTTGGCGACGCGGGCGGGATCCCTCCCGCCCGCCCGCTCTCTGGCCAGACAGCCGCGATCGAAGAGGAAAAGCACTCGAGCCAATCAGGATCAGCGTTGCTGCAGCCCGTCCTGACGCAGGTGATCTTGGGGGAACGGCGGCGATGCGTCGGGCGGACGATTTGCGCCACGATCCTTCCCGTTCTCGCGCGTCTTCCCGAGCCGCTCGCCCTCCTTGAAGTCGGTGCTGCGGCGGGGCTGTGTCTACTCCCGGACCGATACGGGTACGACTACGGTCGTGTGCAGATCCAGGGCGAAGGCCTGGAGGCTTGCGAAGCACCCATATTTCCCTGCCGTGCGAACGAGGCGACTCCGCTTCCAAGTCGTGTCCCGAACGTGGTATGGCGCGGCGGGCTCGACCTCCATCCTCTCGACGTTTCGGATCCGGAAGACGTGAGGTGGTTGGAGTCGTTGGTGTGGCCCGGCCAGGAGGGGCGGACTGAGCGGCTAAGGGCAGCGATTCGTCTCGCGCAAGAATCTCCACCTCGGGTGTCACCCGGCGACCTCTTGACGGATCTGCCGACACTCATGGAGGCGGTCCCCGGCGACGCCACGCTGGTGGTCTTCCATTCGGCGGTCCTGGCATACCTGGACCCGGACGAAAGGGGGACGTTTTGGCGGTTGGTGCGAGAGCTGAACGTCGTTTGGGTCAGCAATGAAGCACCCGGCGTATTTCCAGAGATCGATTCACTATTGAACGCTACTATACCTCGGGGCCGCTTCATTCTGTCAGTCAACGGTCTTCCGGTGGCGTTCACGGGTCCCCATGGCCAGAGCATTGATTGGATTCACTCTTGAATCCATCGGTCGGGGCCGTGAAATGTCGCCTCCAGCGTTCCCGATGGGTTACAAGCGAAACGCCCGTCGCCGCGAGCGAAGACGATAGGGAGCCGTTCATGATTTCGAGTGGGTGTGGGGTCGGATCATCGCTCCACGCCCCTTACTGCGTGGGCTTAGGTGGCTGAACCGGAGAGACATGACATGGCGGGTGAAACC
>WHSP01000099.1 GCA_009380025.1 Gemmatimonas sp.
GTCGACTTGAAGCTCGTGGGCCGGCAGGAGTTCGGCTCAGGGGCGGTGGCGATGCGGTATGAGCCGCGAAGATAGCTATATTTGTAAGCCAGCCGAACATGCAGTTCGGTACGGCCCTCGTCATGCTTCCGCTTCCGGAAAAGCTGTGTATCGAGCCTGTGGCCGTCACTCGGAGGAAGCCTACAACTTCCGAGCTGACCTCGCGTGGATTTCAGTCCAGGAACTCTTCGGGCGAGAGGCCAATGTCCTTGCAGATCTGCCGACGAAGCGTCGGCGAGATGTCGCGGCCTTGATGGGAGGGCACGGTGTCTGCCGGCCGTCACTGTGTCGGAACTGCTTGGGCGAACCGCGCTGCCGCACCTCTCGGAACCCGTGTCGCTCGAGAAGCCGGACGACTTTGCGCGATTTGAGAACGGGTAGTTGGGGCAACTACGCGACTCGAATTTCAGAGGTCCCGACGAACTCGCCTTCCAGCGCAGGGTCACCGTCCTCCAAGAACATGGCGATGACCTCCTCCAGATTCCGGTTCAGCTCTTCCGGACTTGCGCCCTGAGAGTGAGCCCCCGGGAAACCGGGAACATACCCCACCAACAAGCCCGTTTCGGCGTCCTTCTCGATCACCGCCGTGTACGTTCTCATCGCGTCCTCCTTGGATGTTTCGGCCGGGTCTTCCAAATATGAGGCCTTCGCTGAAGAAAGTGGCCCCCAAAGAGGCAGATGCCGCCGGGTCGTCGTTCCGCACGCGCGGAGGAAGCGAACGGGTCGGACGGCACGGCTGGAAAGCCCTCTTGCCCCGAGGATCAATCGAAGAGGCTCTCCAGGCCTGGCCGCTCCTGAACCTCGGCGCGGTCCTCGAGCGCCTCAACGAAGTCGGTGTCCAGCCCGGCGGAAATCAGCTCGTCGAGCCAGCGCCAGTCCGTCGGCAGCGGCTCGAGGATCACAGCGTCACCGCACCGATGGATCCGGACCTCAGTACCCTCGAAACGATACTCGTTCGGCAGCCGCACCGCCTGCCATCCGTCCGTCCAGAACAACCTGGCCCGATCCTCTCGCCCCACACGGTGCTCCTTGCTAACGTGTCCATCTCGACGATAGCACAGTTCTCGGACCGCGTATAGTGACGTCCCTCTCCCGCAGCATCAAGAGTAGCTACCGCCTGTCCCGCTGGCGCGCGTCAGCCCGTGGGGCTGTGTCGCCGCCTGAAACGGTGAACCTTCGCCCGATTTCCGCAATCCGCCATGTCACACCACCGACGGCGACGGGAGCGGCTCGCGTCCAGGAAGAGCCACCCGCACTCTGTGCCGGGACACTGGCCGACCCGCTCCAGATCGGGTCCGGTAAGCAGCTCCGCCGCCGACCTCACGACCGGCCACAGCACCCGGTCCAGGGCCGTGGGACTCGCGTCCCACTCCCAGCCGAGTTGCGGAGTCGATGCCAGTCGTTCCCGCGCCCGGGCGACGCGGAGCTCGGCGTTGAGTACCTCCAGATCCTCGGTTTCCGGCGTCCATCCCTCGACCACCGCCTTGAAGACGCGGTACAGGGCCTCCCTGATGGCGAGTCTCCGCTCGAGAACCGCAACGGCCTCCCCGGGCTTCTCCGACGCCACCCGCTCCAGCGCGTCCACCTCTCCCTCCGTCAGTGCGCCAGAATTCGCTCCCCAGCGCAGGAGTGCCTCGTACGATATGAGCCGCTCCCCCACCACGCGGTCGGCATTGTCGCGCGTCCGCCCTGATCCAGGGTGGCCGATCCGCCCGCGAACCGTGTTGGTGAAGTCAAGGCAGAGTCGGCCGCCGACCTGCTTCCCAATGCGGGCTTCGATGATCTCGTCAGTCACGATCAGGACTTCATCCGTCAGGTGTGGAGGTCAGCGAGGAGGTGGATCCGGGGGTGCTATCAGCGGCGGTAGGCCTCAGACTTTGCTTCCGGCGCAGCGCATCCACCGACCATGCTCCCGCTCCGAATGCGGCGAGCGCGAGGCACCCGCCGAGGATCATCAAGTTGGCGTCCCACCCGGGCAACTGCGGTGCCGTGAAGAAGGGGACACCCATCAGGAACTGCGAGATCGGAATGGAACCGATCATAATGATAGCCAGGCATGCGGCGGCCGCGCGCGTGAGGAATCCCGCGACGAGGGCGGCGGCGCCGATGGGCTCGGCGATGGAGAGGAAGAGCGTCACGTAGTGGAGCCACACCGGCAAGCCTTCCATCGGTTCGATCGACCATAAGAACCATTTGGCGATGCCGGCGTGGAAGAAGATGATGGCGACAATGATGCGCAGGACGAGCAGGGCTGCGTTTTGGGAGGTGGTGTACGTGTGCATGTGGCGGTGGTAAGTATGAGGTTTGAAGTATAAAGGGGGATGCTACAGGCTAAGGGTCTCCCCGGCACGGGCGAGCTGCTTGGGCGTGCTTTGCATGCTAGAGTACTTCTTGGAGCCGGATCCGGCACACCACAGTTCCGGAGTTCCATCCTCTCCGCGATCTGGAACCCGTTCGCCATGACCGTAAACTCCTGTGCTCCCGTGATCGTTCGATACGAGAGCACCGTACCCGCTCAGGGCGTGAGCGCAGAAAGCCAACAGGAGCTACAGACAGCGCCTTATTCTTTCTGCGAATTGGTGTCGAGGAAATCGTTTACCATAGGGATGATGGCATTGCCTTTTTCCATCAGCGTAATGTGTGTCGTGTTCGGTAGAACGGCCAACCTGGATTCTGAGCGCGGCCGCAGGTCTCCAAAAATCTCATCGCCCTTGAGGCGGAACATTTCAGCGATGTGGTCCAGTCGGACGCCGTCGGCATCGCCGTGTATGAAAAGAAACGGTGCCTCGGTGGCTTTGAGTTTATCGGCTCCGAAGTCGTATGGCTTCAAATCCATCGCGATGACGCGCTTGACGAAGTTCGGGAACTCGTTGGGCGTCGGACTGAGCGTTTTGTATTCGGTCTCGATGGGCGAGCCTTTGAAGGCGTCGGCCGTCGTTTGCGGAAACGCGTCGAGCGCTTCCTTGACCCAGCCGTCGTGGCGGAAAACGGCAGAAACACTGACAGCTTTGCGCACCTTTTCACTATGGCGGATGGCGACCTGCGTCGCGACGCCGCCGCCCATGCTGTAACCGAGCAGATCGGCCTGCGTGATTTTGAGGTAATCGAGCAGCGCGGCAATGTCGTCGGCGAGGTTTTCATAACTGAAATCGCGGTTGATGTCGGCCGTGCGTCCGTGGCCCTGCATCTCGACGGCGATGACTTTGCGGGTTTTCGATAATTCCCCGATCCACCCCGTCCAATTGTTCGAAATCGTCATGAACGAACCGTGTAGCAACACCAATGGTTCCCCGCTGCTGGTGCCGTGGATTTCATAATACATGCTGAGGCCGTTGACCGGCGCGTAACCGGTTGTTGGCTCTTGCGCCTGCGCCGACACGGCGGTCGACAGCAGGACGGTCAAGATTAGAGCTGCTGTTTTCATGTTGGGTTTAATGGCACGCGTCGCGGACCTGCTTCCGCTCCTTCTTGCGATCGGCCGCACGCGCCACCGCGCGTAGGCCACGAAGGCAGCTAGGAGGAAGAGGATCGCGGTGGTGACGGCCGAGCTGGTCTCGCCTCTGGCGAGATGCAGCACGGTCGCGCACGCGACCACGAAGGCGAGACAGCCCGCAGCCACCGGCGTCAGCCACGGCATCTTTCGGCTCATCGCGGGCAGGAGGATGCCGATCGCACCGGCGATCTCTGCCACGCCGAGGAAGAGTCGGAACCCAACGCCCAACTGTTCGTTCATGATGGGAAGCAGCTCCGGCGGCGGGGAAACCAGCAACCATCCATGCGCTGCGAAGGCCGCGGCGAGCAGTGCCTGCAGGATCCAGAGTGTGATGTTCATGGGCCATCCTTCGTCTCAGTTGGTGATCGGTCTCACCCTGTACGTCGAGCTAGGGACGGCGGAATCGACATGCGGTTGGGTTCGGTTGGCGATGACGCGTCCAGGGCGCCGGAGGAAGCGAATTGCGGCCGATCCTCATCTCGTAGTCGCCGTCGGCGTCGAGCCCCCCGAGCCGTTGTTGAAGAGCAGATCGGTCCGGGGAGCAGCTCGCTCCGCCCGACGGACCGTCGTTTGCTTAGGACGGACCGAGCGCGCTGCGGGATCAGTGAAGGCCTGTCATTCAACAATGGCTATCCGCGCTAGCGTGAGGACTACGTGTGCGGCCTGCGTCTGGATCAGGGCCCAGCCACGAAGCCGGAGGCCGACGACACCCCCGACTCCAGCCGTACATCGTCACCCTCCCCCAGGTAACGGCGGGCGAGCGCTCGGGATCAGTGGGTTCCACAGGTCTGCGGCAGCAACAGCCGAAAGGTGCTTCCTTCGCCGAACACGCTCTCCACCTCGACTTCGCCACCCAGTAGCCGGCTGAACTCTCGCGCCGCGGCCAGGCCGATCCCGAGACCCCCGAACGATCGAGTGGAAGTGCTGTCCACTTGCCAGAAGCGCTCGAAGATGCGCTCCTGGTTTTCGAGAGCGATTCCAGGCCCCGTGTCTCGGACGGCGAAGACGACGCGATCCCGCGCTTCCTCCACATCCAGGTTGATCCGCCCCTGTTCTGTGTACTTCACGGCGTTCCCGCAGAGGTTGATGAGGATCTGACGGACCTTCGCACTGTCAGATACCAACCCGATCGTTTCCTCCGGTAGCGTGACGATCAAATCGAGGCCCTTTGCCTCGGCCTGCCCCTCGACGAGCGCCGCGGCTTCGCGGGCGAGCGCACGGGCGTCGAACCATCCCATCGAGACGGACTCGCGTCCCTCATCCAGCTTGGCGAAGGTGAGGATCTCGTCGATCATCGAATCGAGGTGCCAGATGCTGGACCGGATCCGCTCCACCTTCCGCTCCTGCGCCGGATTCAGGGGGCCGTCGGGCGCGAGGAGATTCACAAATCCGAGCATCCCGTTGAGCGGGGTGCGGAATTCGTGCGAGAGGGTCGCCAGAAAGGCTCCTTTTGCGATATTCGCCGATTCGGCGACGATCTTCGCTTCCCGCAGCTCGTCTTCGACCCGCTGTTGAGCGGTGCTGTTGAAGAAGGTGAGAATGGCGCCCTCGACGCGGTCGTCGAGCGAGCGGTAGGGGTTCATACGGACGATGTACCACTCGCCGGAATCGCTCACGACCGAGCGCTCGATCCGGGCGAGGGAGGTGAGAACGCTCTGCGCGTCGGTGAGCAGGTCCGGATAGACCAGCCTGTGCGTGATGTGGGCAAGCGGGCGGCCCGGGTCGGACGGGACGAAGTTGAAGAGCGTGCTGGCCGAGGGGGTGAAGCGCCTGATCCGCATCGAGAGGTCGAGGAAGATCGTGCCGATCTCGGTGGACTCGATGAGATTCTGCAGGTCGGCGTTCGTCCGCTTGAGCTCCTCGATCGTGGTCTGGTGCTCCTGGTTGATCGTAGTGAGCTCCTCGTTGATCGACTGGATCTCCTCCCGGCTCGTCTCGAGCTCCTCCGTCGCCGCCCGCTCCTCCTCGTTGATCGACTGTAGCTCCTCGTTCGCCGACTGGAGGTCCTCGACCATGCCGTCGTGGGCCGCGCTGGTCGATTCGAGGTGCTCCTTCGTCCGTCGCAGCTCCTCCTCGAGGTGCGAGATCGCGCGCAGGTCGGGATGGCCTTCCGAGCTAGGGTCCGTCGGCTCGATCGGGGCCTGCTCGGCAAAGACGACGAGCGCGAATCGACCCCCCGTTCCGTCCTCGACGGGTGGATGGACGCGGATGATCAGGGGGATCCCATCCCCGTTGGCCGGGACGGAGCGCGTGGTCTCCAGCCTGTTCTGGAATGCCTGATATAGCGCCGTGCGGAGCTCCATCCGCAGATGGCCGCGCACGAGGTCGATAAGGTTGTGGCTCGGCTTTCCCTGCCCCATGTGAAGGAAGTGTCCGGCGCGAGCGGAGCGATGCACGATATCGAGCTTCTCGTCCACGATCAGGCTGGCTGGGGCGTACGTCTCCAGCATCCCCAGATGCAGGGAGCCATAGGAGAAGGGGGCGCCCGCGCGATCCACGGTCCTGCTCGTCGTGGCTGCGTCCGGCGTCGCGTGGAGATCGGCGGCGGCGAGACGGGGCAGGGCGTGATGCGGTGTGTCGTCCCGCCGGTAGATCCTCTGGCGGTCGCCCGCCGGCGTGAAGCGCTCGTCGGATCCAGCGCTCTCGGATGCGCCCAGATAGAGGAGGCTGCCGGGCCCAAGCGCGAAGTGGAAGGTGTCGAGCACCTGCTCCTGGGCTTCCGGCTGCAGATAGATGAGAAGATTCCGGCAGCTTATCAGGTCGATGCGCGAGAAGGGCGGGTCGTGCAGGACGTTGTGAACGGCGAACAGGACACCTTCACGCAGCGACTTCAGAACGCGAAAGCCGCCTGCTTCGCGGGTGAAGTAGCGGCGAAGCCTCTCCGGTGGGATATCGGCGACCTCCGTGGCCGGGTAGAGCGCCTCGCGTCCCCAGGCGTAGCCGCGCTCGTCGATGTCGGTGGCGAACATCTGGATGCGGGGCGGGTGATCTAGCGTAGCCGCGTACTCATCGAGAAGGATGGCGAGGGAGTAGGCTTCCTCACCCGTCGCGCATCCGACCACCCATACCCGGACGGATTCCTCCGGACCCTTCCCCTCGAAGAGCGCGGGAATAACCTTGCTCAATGCCTCGAAGGCCTCGGGGTCGCGGAAGAACCCGCTCACCGAGATCAGGAGGTCGCGAACGAGCGCGCGGGATTCCGTCTCGTTCGCCCGCAGGAGGGGCAGATACTCCTCGAGGCTCCGAGCCCCATTGAACCGCAGCCGCCGCTCGAGGCGGCGCAGGACGGTCGAGCGCTTGTACAGGCTGAAGTCGTGGCCGGTGCTCGTTCGGAGGATGGCGAAGACCTGCGCCAGGAGCGCTTCGGCATCGACCGGCGGTCGGTCCGCTTCGAGAGGCGACGGCATCCGGCGCATGCGCAGGAGCTCGCAGGCCATCTCACTCGCGGGTAGGACGAGGTCGATCTGGCCGGTCCCGATCGCGCCGCTCGGCATCCCGTCGAACTCGGCGTCTCCCGGTGTCTGGGCGATGGTGATCCCGCCCCGCTCCTTGATGTGACGAATCCCCGACGTGCCGTCGGAGCCCGTTCCGGAGAGGACGATGCCCACCGCGCGCCGTCCGAACGACTCGGCCAGGCTGCGGAGCAGAAGATCGACGGGCGCGTGCTGCGACCTGTCCGCACGCTCGACGACCCGGAGTGATTCCCTGGTCATCTCGAGGTCGCGGCCGGGCGGGATGATGTAGATGTGGTTCGCCTCCACCTTCGTCGGCCCGGTGACCTGCGTGACCGGAATCGAGGTGCGGTCCTGGAGGAGCTCCGCGAGCCGGCTCTCACGCTCTGGGTCCAGGTGCATGATCACCACGTAGGCCATCCCGCTGTCACCGGGCACCGACTCGAAGAAGGTCTGCAGTGCCTTCAGACCCCCCGCCGACGCACCGATCCCCACGATGGTGAGGGCTTCACCCCGCGAGACATCCGACTCGGGCGCTTCTTCGTGGACGGCAATCAGGTCGGTCATGGCCATAGGTCGAGGTGGTGTGTGCGACAGCTGTCTGGGTGCTCTCGGCGACGATAAAGAGGGCAGCTCGCTCTCCGTTGGTGCGTCACTCCACCAGCGTGGCCAGGCTCGTCAGCAGGTCTGCCGAGAGTGCGCGCAGGCCGCTGTTCAGCAGCGCGACGAGAGCTGCGTGATCGCCGACCACCCACCCTGCTTGTCGGAAGTCGCTGGTCCCGCGGGTGACGACCACGGCGTCGGCTGGCCGAAGGACCTGCCACTGGGTGAGGATGTGGACCTCGCCGGCGGTCGCCAGCGGGTCCGCCGGCGCGACGCCCTCGAAGCGTAGGACGTTGAGCTCGATCAGGTAGTCGTGCTCGGTTCGAGCCGGCCAGGGGGCTGCGTCCACGGCCTCGAACGGCGCCGCGGCAGTGAGGTAGCCCGCGACCGCTCGATTGATGCCGGCGTCGAGGGGCTCGCCCCAGCGGTTGAATTCGGAAAGCGTCATCTCCTCGCCCCCGCGGCGCACCACGATGAACGGCGTATCGAGGTAGGAGGTGAGCTGAAGCCTCCGCACACCCACGGACATTCCGTCGAGCTCGGGGCGTGGTGCGGAGGCGCCCTCCCCCGCCGTTTCGCCGCCGAGGAGGAAGTGCTGCGGTGCCGCAGCGCCCCGTCCCAGGCTGCATCCACCAATCGCGAGCAGGGCAAGGGCGCCCACGACGGCTGCCGTTCGTTCCACCTTCATCCCGTTCCTCATATCAGTCCTCATTCGCTTCTCTGCCGCGAATCAACATGTCGGGGTTGCGTTCCAGTGAGAGGACGAGCGCTCTCAGCGCATCTGCCGCGCTCGTCAGGCTGGCCAGGGTGCCCTCGAGCTGATAGCCGACGCCCGAGTCGGCCGTAATCAGGTCGCTAGTCTCCTCGATCACCGCCTGCATCGACTTCAGCGTAACGGCGACCTCGGCGTTGATGCCGGCGAGCTCGGCGTGCAGCGGGTCAATCGTACCGTTGAGCTTCGCGGCGAGAAGCTGCATCTCGGCCATCGCCCCGTTGAACTGCGCGCTCATCTCCGGGGCCTCGGCCAGGGCGGCGTCGATCTCCGGTGAGCTCGCCAGGTCCTCGATCGCCTGGGCCGAAGCGACGACGGACCGGTTGAGCTCGACCATGTCCACCTCTTCGAGCATTTCGTTCACCCGGAAGAGTATCTGCAGCACGTCCCCGACGGCGCTCCCGGCCTGGCTGCCAAAGGCCGCAAGAAGCGATGGCGTAGAGGGGATCTCGGGGAAGGCCGCGCGCCGGTCCTGGAGCTCCGCCGCCGCCGGATCGGTTCGATAGGCGAGCTCGACGTAGAGCTGTCCCGTCACGATGCTCTCCATCTGGAGCTGGGCCCGCAGCCCATCGCGGATCTGCTGGCCGAGCACCGCATCGTTCTCGAGATCGACAAAGGCGCCGGTCGCCGACGTGAGCCGCGTGAGGTCGACCTCGTACTGAACCGGTACCTGGAACGTCTTGTCGTTGAGGTCGATCTGGATGAGGAGCTCCGTCACCCGGCCTACCGGCACGCCCTGGAACTTCACGGGGGCGCCGACGTCGAGCCCGTTCACCGACTCCTCGAAGTAGCTGATGAAGGTTGATTGGTCCTCGAACCAGGAGGCCGTCGCCAGTGTGGCGATCCCGAAGACCCCCAGCACGGCGCCGCCGATGACGAAGAGCCCGATCGATGTGGGATTCGCGCGTAGACTCATGATGGTACCGGCATCCTCTCTCGGGTTCGGTCGGGGACGCTGCGTCCCTCGAAATCGCCACTGCGGGTCAGGAAATCGCGCACCTCGTGGGTCGGTGGGTCGTCCCGCAGCGCGGCGGGCTCGCCCAGTCCCGTCATCGTCTTTTCCTTGATGTCCAGGAAGACCGCCCGGTCGGCGATCTTGAAGATGCTGTCCAGATCGTGGCTTACCACGACGATGGTGCTGCCGAAGCTGTCGCGGAGCTGCAGGATCAGGTCGTCGAGCCGGCTGGCGGTGATCGGGTCCAGGCCGGAGGACGGCTCGTCGAAGAAGAGGACCTCGGGATCGAGCGCCATCGCCCTCGCGAGCGCCGCGCGCTTTCGCATCCCGCCGCTGATCTCCGCCGGGTAGTACTCCTCGAAGCCGCGCAGGCCCACCAGCGCGAGCTTAAGCGATACGACCTCCGCGATTGCCCCCCGATCGAGGTCCGTGTACTCCTCGATCGGGAGCGCTATGTTCTCGGCCAGCGTCAGCCCGCTCCAGAGCGCGCCATTCTGGTAGAGGACCCCCATCCGCCGCAGGATTCCCTTCCGCGCCTCCGCATCCGCCTCCAGGAAGTCCTCGCCCTCGAAGAAAATGGACCCGGAGGGCGGCCGCGTGAGACCGATGAGGTGCTTCAACAGTGTGCTCTTCCCGCTGCCGCTCCCCCCCATCACCACGAAGATCTCACCCCGCCTGACCTCAAAGGTGAGATTCCGCATGATCGTCCGGGCGCCGTACGCCATCGTCAGATCCCTTACCTCGATCGGCGGCGTTTCCATGGCGGCCATCTCAGATCCCGGCGAGAGCGGAGAGCCAGTCGATGACGGCATTCGCTACGATGATGAGGGTGATGCCGGTGACCACGGCGGAGGTCGCGGCGCGGCCGACCGCCCCGGCGTCGCTCCCGGTCTGCATGCCGCGCATGCATCCGGACACGCCGATGATCAGACCGAAAACGAGCCCTTTGAACACGCCCAGCAGACCGTCCGAAACGGTGACCGGTGTGAGGAGACCGCCGATGAACTGGATCGCGCTGAGGTCGAGCAGTGTGATCGAGACGAGCATTCCGCCGAGGATCCCGACGAACATCCCGTAGATCGTCAGCAGGGGCATCATCACGAAGAGCCCGAGCACGCGCGGCAGCACCAGGTGCTGGACCGGTGAGACCCCAAGGGTCTCGAAGGCGTCGATCTCCTCCGTGATCTTCATGCTGCCCAGCTCGGCGGCGAACGCCGCACCAGTGCGGCCGGCGATGATGATCCCCGTCATCAGCGCGGCCATCTCCCGGAGCATCCCGTACCCTACCAGATAGGAGACGAAGTAGCCGGCGCCGAAGCGACGGAGCACGACCGCGCCGAGGAAGGCGATGATCAACCCCACCAGGAAACTGATCAGGGTGACGATCGGCAGCGCGCCCGAGCCATTCGACTGAACCACGACCCAGAAGTCGCGCCAGCGCATCTTCACTCGCCCGGTGAGGAACCCCACGATCGCTCCGACCGTCTCGCCGACGAAGGTCGCGGATTGGAGGAACTGGTCGTACTGGACGATACCCTTGGCCCCGACGCGGTCCACCAGCGACGTCTTCGGCGCCTCGCGCTCCATGTCCTTCTCGGGCACGACCCGCGCGAGGGTAAGGAGGCGTGAGATGTTTTCCGGCAGGCCATCGTGGCGGAACGCGAGCTCGTGATTCTCGCAATACGTCATCGCCTGCAGGAGGAAGATGAGCAGGCTGCTGTCCCACTCCCCCAGGTCGCCCGTCTCGAAGGCGATCGCCCCTACACGAGCTCCGTTCGGCGCCTCATCGACGAGTGTCTCGAAGCGCGGCGTCGGGGTCTCGATCTCCCAATCGCCCGCCAGACCCGTGACAAGCGTGCCTGCCTCCTGCCGGATCTCGACCTTCATAAGGAACCGCTCCAGCGAGTTCGGGCCACCGCTTCGCCTCGTGCAGGGCCTGCCGACTCCAATCGTCGATCGAGCGATTCGATCGCGTGCCCACTTCGCCACCGTTCAGGGATTCGCCGCCATACCCGGCTTTGCTCCCATCCCGACCCAGCCTTATTGACCAATTGGTAAATATAAGCTAACGTCTATTGTCCGACTGGTCAATAAGACTGTCGGGACGGGGTCGCCCCGCCGGTTGGAGTGACGGAAACTGCCACCGAAGGAGAGAAGGATGGGGAGGATGGGGAGGACGCGGGCTCCGGAAGAGGTGCGACGCGAGCAGATCCTGCAGGCGGCCTTCGAGGTGGCGGCGAGGGACGGTCTGGCGGGTTTGACGGTCCGCGCGGTCGCGGTGGAGGCGGGGCTGAGTCATGCGCTGGTGCTCTTCCATTTCAAGCGGAAGGAGCTGCTCCTCCAGGAGCTTCTCGGCTGGCTGCTGGAGACGACGGCCGTGCTGGAGGTGTCGGAGGATATCGCCCGCTTTCCTCGCGCGCTCGACCGACTGCACGCGCTGCTGCAGCAGGAGATGTCGAGACTCTCGCACGATCCGCGGCACATCCGGCTCTTCCTGGAGTTCTGGGCGCTGGGAGTAAGGGAGGAGCCGATCCGGGCGCAAATCAGCCAGGAGCTGGAGCGGTACCGGTCGGCCTTCCGGGTCCATATCGAAGAGCTGCTCGAAGCGGAGCCCGCCACCTTCCCGGGGATCACGGCGGACGGGCTGGCGGCGGTGGCGGTCAGCTGGATCCAGGGGTGCGCGGTTCAGGCGATGATCGATCCGAAGCACTTCGACAGCGACGAGTATCTCGCCGCTGTGCGAGGGATCCTGGGTCAGCTGACGGGACCGCCCGAGGGAGGTTGAGGATTGTAGGCGCGGGGTAGAGCCGCTCACTCACTTCAGCCCCCAACCTCCCCTGCCTCCAGCCTCGCGACCAGGTCGAGCAGCCCGACCGCTTCCCAGGACCGGTTCCGCCGTGACTCAGAAAGTGGCAGAAGCAGTACGTGGATCAGCGCGCGCCCGGTCCGCCCGTTTCCGTCGTCGAAGGGACGGATCGTCTCGAATTGGGCGTGTACCAGTGCCGCCTGAACGAACGGCGACAGGACGTCGTCGTTGATGGCGGCGCAGAGATCCTCCAGGAGATCGGGCACGCGCTCCGGTGGCGGTGGGACGAAAATCGGCCGCAGGGGGTTCTAATCGTTGCCGCCGATCCAGTTCTGGATCGTTCGCAGCTGACCGGCCAACCGAGCGATCGGTGCCGCCGCCATCAGGATCCGGCTCTCCGCAGACGGTAGCAGTTCCATGATCAATCCAGCCGCAGCGTCACCGCCGGATCCACCCGCGCGGCGTGCCGGGCGGGGGCGAGGGTCGCGAGGAGGGAGGAGATGCCGATTACAGCGGCGACAGTTAGTGGGAGGGTGGCGCCGGCAAGGTCGATCCCCTCGACGAGGGCGCTGGTCCAGGGGAGGAGCTGGTACCACGCGGCGAGTCCGATGATCGTTCCAACGAGCGTCATGCTGGCGCTGCTGCCGAGCACACCCCACATCAAGCGATCGTCCGGAGAACCAAGGGCTTTGCGAATGCCCAGCTCTTTCCGGCGTGTGGCGACCTGGTAGGCCATCAGCGAATAGATCCCGAGGCTGGCGAGCAGGAGGCCGAGCGCGCCGAGCACACCGATCGCGATGAGCTGGAGGCGCAGCGGCGCGTACCAATCGTCAAGGTAGGTCATGTAGGACGCAACGGGCGAATGCTCGAGGTTGGAATCGAATCGGTTGAGCATGACCGGGAGCAGCTCCGCAGCCCGGCCCGTGTCGGCCCGGAAGACGATGCCGCTCGGTGCGATGGTCGGCTGCTGGTCGTAGAGGACGTACAATTCAGGCTCAATTGGCGTGTCAGGGCCGATATGACGCGTAGCGCCGACAGCACCGATGACGGTCGCCGGACCGCGAACCGTGAGCGGCGACTCGAGTGTGCGACCGAGAATGGATTCGACCGCCGAGCCTGGAGGGAGGTACGCGCGGGCGAACGCTTCGCTGACGATCACCACCTTCTCCCCGGAGCTATCGTCTGTGTGCGCGAACGGCCGCCCTGCGAGCAGCTCGATGCCCATGACCGAGAAATATCCGGGCGAGACCACGTGAGTGCGGTACATCACATCGTCTGATGCCCCGTCGGGCCGGATCGGAAGGGTGGTGACTCCCTGAGCTTCGTCCTCACCGGACATGGGAGGATTGAAGGCGAGCGCGGTGGGCACTCCGCGACTCTCCATCCCCTCCAGCAACGGTCTCCAGACACTTGCCCAGTACGCCGCGGCCTCCTCGCTCGATCGATGATCGGGTGCGCCGCGCAGGCTCGCGACCGACAACCCTTCCGGCCGGAATCCGAGATCGATCGCCCGCAGGGTTGTCACCCGGTGCAGGATTCCGACGACGGCCGCGGCGAAGAGCGTCGTTAGGGCGACTTGGCCGACCACGACGAGGCGCCGCCCACGGGAGCCCGTCCCGCGCGTCAGCATGGCGCGGCCGATGGACGGCCTGCTTCCCCGCGTAATCAGGTACCCGGCGACGCCGATGATCAGCCCCAGTGCGACGCCACTGCCGATCCCGGCGAGGGCCATCGCCGGGGTGACGGTCACATTGGAGAGACGGGGGACATCAAACGGTACGATCGCGCGGGTTGGCGTGACGACCCAGTAGGTGACAACGACAGCGCCCGCAGTACCCACAAGCGACAGGAAGAGGCTTTCGATCAAGGCACCGCGGAAGATACGACCCTCCGATGCCCCGATCGCCAGCCGGATCGTTTCGTCGTGCTGGCGATCGAGTCGCCGAGCGGCCACCAGACCGACGACGTTGACCGCCGCCAAAACTAAGAATGTCACGGCAGCGCCGAGCAAGAGTACAAGCACGCTGCGAAAGGGGCGAACCAGGTCATCCGCGAGCACGGGCGCTTCGATACTCCACCCCTCGTACTGCGGATGGATCTCGGCGAACCCGGCGACGAACGCCTGGAGCTCGGCTTCCGCTTCTTCGGGCGTGAAGCCCGGTCGCAATCGGGCGATCGCGCTGACGAATCGGATCGTGGCGTCGTTGGCGGGCTCCGCGTAGACCCTGATCACATCAGGATCGCGAAGAACGCTGGTCGGCACCCGGGCGACCCCGACGATCTGCGCAGGCGGCCGATACGAATGGAGTTGGAGGATACGATTCAGAACCTCCGGATCGCTCCCCATCTCGGACCGCCAGTAGTCCTCCGACAAGAGAAGTTCGCTTTCGGTATTCACGGGAAGCCTTCCCAGGCTGGGACGAATGCCCAGGATTCCGAATCCTTCCGGTGAAAGAGTCGCGGCCGTGATGGTTGTCGGATCCTCGAAGGCAGCCATTCCGTCCCCGCCGATCGGCGCGCCTGGCCACAGTTCCGAGACGGCATCGACCGTGGTGAGATCCGATTCCTGCAGTGCCCGGATGAGAGCAGGGGTCAGCCGCTGCCGGCGCGACTCGTCAGCGGCGGATGCCTCGGGCCCAGACGGCGCCATCTCGTACAGGCGCAGCACCCTGTCGGGATTCGGATAGGGCATGGGAGCCAGCCAGACGTTCCAGGCCAGCGTCCAGACCACCAGCGCTGCACCCATCCCCACTCCAATCGTACCGATCACGCCGATTGCGTAGAACGGGTGGCGTTTGAAGACTCTCCCGGCGTACTGAAGGTCGCGAGCAATGCTCCCCAATTGCTCCCGCAGGTGCAGCCGATCGTTGCGTCGGCGCGCGGCTGCCTCAAGCTGCCGCCGTCCCTCCCCGCTAACTCCGAAGCGCCGACACGCCTCCGCCCACGCCGCTTCGCTCGACATGCCCTCCTTCACGAGCTGGTCGGCGCGGAGCTCGAGGTGGAGGCGAACCTCCTCGTCCAGCTCCTTGCCGAGTAAGTCGCGACGTCGGATCGGAAGCCGCAACAGCCGCTTCACACCGGGCCGGATCAGGATGCACCTCCCGCCTCCGGCGCGGCGCCCAGAATTCCCCCGACCATTCGCGCATAGCGCATGAACGCCTCCGATTCGGCCGTTAGGAACGTCCTCCCCGCCGGCGTGATCTGGTAGTATCGCGCCTTCCGGTTGTTCTCCGTCACCCCCCATTCGGCTTCGACCAGCCCCCGCTCCTCCATCCGGTAAAGCGCCTGGTAGAGCGCCGAATCGTTGACCTCCAGGTCCCCGCCGGAGTGCTCCTCCAGCCAGGTCGTGACCTCGAAGCCGTGCATCGGCGTCCAAGAGAGTGCCTTCAGGGCAAGAACGTCCAACGTACCTTTGAGGAGAGGAAGAGGACGGGCCATTCGAGTTCTTTCCAGAGTTTGGATAAAAAGTCTGGGAGAAGAGTGCATGCCGATCCCTGGTCAGTCAAGAATGTCGTGCGGCGGCCAACGCCAGGCCCGGTGGTCCGTCTTTTATCGACGTTAGCAAAGGCTCGGATGGGCATAGTGGGGAAGGGCGCACAACAACACGGCGGCGTGAGCTCACCGGCCGCGTGGCAGGTCACCGGAAGCAGCCGAGTCCAACTCTGCTTTCTGCGTTCTCTGCGTGAGATGCAGTTGTCGACTTCAGCCGGACCGGCTCGACGCATCCATGAGCACGCCACATCCATCACGAACGGGAGAAGCAGTCATGAGCAAGCTCATCATGTGGAACCTGATCACCCTCGACGGCATGTTCGAGGGTCCGCAGCCGTGGGACCTCGACTTCCACGAGTACGCCTGGGGTGACGAGCTAGTGTCCGTCTCAAAACCCTAGTCCGCAGGCCGCGGAGCGGACGGGTCGGGATCAATTTCATGCGCAGGATGCGGCAATCGTTGAGCGAGTCAGACCCGAACCGCGAGCATCGAGCGAAATGACGGCCAGATCGGCGTTGATGGGGACAGGTCAGCCACGGCGAGTCCGGATCCGGGCTGCCGCTCGGTACCGGCGGCGCGGCCGTCTACGCCAGGTGTCGCGCCAGAGTCAGCAGGTTCGCCGCTACAATCGAGGCCCCGACATAGCGAGCGAAGCCGGCTTCACCCTTCCAGGAGCACCGTTCGAGACCGAAGCTGCGCTTGAGGAAGGCAATCCAGCCTTCGATCCCGGCGCGGAAGTTCCGCAACCGCTTGT
>WHSP01000009.1:0-291 GCA_009380025.1 Gemmatimonas sp.
ACCTCGGCTTCTGAGGCATTGGACGTGCGAAGCGCTGAAGGCGGTGCGCATCCATACCGCGTAGGATGCTCGGGAACAAGTCACGGCAGTCCCAAGTGAACGCAATGGCCAACAAGACGTCCAGGAAGAAATCGGCGAAGGCCGCAAAGAAGTCCGGCGACAAGCGGGCCCCTGCGCAGGTGAAGCTCCTTTCAGGTGGCAACCCCCAGATCCCGAAGGGCGACGGCGACGCTCCGGTGCAAGCCTACATCGCGGCTATGCCCGTTTGGAAACGCGACGTCGGGCGCCGCC
>WHSP01000009.1:301-29277 GCA_009380025.1 Gemmatimonas sp.
CTACCATTGCTTTACGAAATACGTCAAGGTGACCTTCCTCCGCGGCGCGTCCCTGAGCCCCGTCCCGCCCGTCGAGTCCAAGCACCCGGACACGCGCTACTTCCACATCCACGAGAACGACCGGCTCGATGAGGAGCGCGTGGCCAGTTGGATCAAGCAGGCGTCGGAGCTTCCGGGCGATCCTCTCTTCTAGATTCCTTCCACTCTCCAGAGAATGGATCCCTGGGGCGCCCACTCTCGGTCGCGCTCCACTGCCGCACGGCGATGGTCTGGCCATTCGGTCCATGCTCTCCACACACTGAGCCTGCCTGACTGGAACCAGGTGTTAGGCGGCCGGAACTCCTCTAACGGCTTTCGTGTAACCTCATGTCAGTCTCTCTCGTAACTTTAGATCAGCACATCTCTTGACTGGTGGTAGCAGGCCGTGCCGCGCAGGACCTCACGGCACGGCTCCGACCTGCCGGTTGTTCTCCGAGGTCGTTTTTGAGGAGCCATGAACTCGCGTTTCACCGTTCTCACCGTTCTGCTCGCGGCGCCACTCGTCGGGGCGTGCGCATCCGCTGCCCCAGCCCCCCGGCTCGAACCCCCGGCCGGGGGAGCCGGCGTTGCTGACGGAGCTGCTTCGCGCAGTTTCTCCACGAGGGACTGGGCAAGCGTCACGGCGTCGACGGAGTGGGACATTACGAAGACCCGGAACACGCAGGTCGACAGGTGGATCGATTTCCTGACGGGCCGGAATCGGGAGCGCACACGGCTCTGGCTAGAGCGGTCGGGCCGCTATGGTCCGCTGATCCGGGGCACGCTGGCATCACGCGGCATGCCTGAAGACCTGCTCTACCTCGCCTTGATCGAGAGCGGGCTTTCGCCGGCGGCAACCTCTCATGCCTCCGCGGCCGGAATGTGGCAGTTCATTGCGGAGACGGGCCGTCGGTACGGTCTCGAGATCAATTCACAGGTGGATGAACGGCGGGACCCATTGCGGTCGACCGAAGCCGCGCTGTCGTACCTTCAGGACTTGTACAACCGATTCGGAAGCTGGTACCTGAGTGCAGCGGCCTACAACACGGGCGAGAACCGTGTGGGTCGAATCATGCGGCAACGGTTCGGGACCGAGCGAGGGAAGGACTCGCACTTCTGGACGATCGCGTCGCAGCTGCCCCGCGAAACGCGCGATTACGTTCCGCTGATGCTGGCGGCAGCCTTCATCGCGAAGGATCCCGAGAAGTACGGCTTCTACAACCTCGAGTATCAGGCGCCGCTGGCGTTCGATTACGTGCCCGTGCGAGGATCGACTTCGCTGGCCGCCGTGGCACGCGCTGCGCGCGTGTCCGTCGACGCGGTGGAAGAGCTGAATCCGCATCTCGTCCGCGGTCGCGCGCCGAGTGGACGCGGGTCGTGGGTTCGGGTTCCCGAGGGCACGGAGCCGCGCTTCACCCAAGCGCTTCCTTCCGGGAATGACGCGCGCGAGGATCCCCGTGCGTCGGCACGCATCCACATCGTGCAGCGAGGTGAGAACCTGACGCGCATTGCCCGGCGCTATGGCGTGTCGGTCGGGGAGCTGCAGCGGCTAAACGGCATTCGCAATGCCAATCTGATCAAGGTCGGACAGCGGCTGCGCATCCGCCCGTAATGGCGTGTCGAAGCGACCTTGTCGCCAAGCGGATGGCCGGTGCGTCAGACGATCTGACCGTCGAGCAGGTTGCCGAGGAGCTGGGTCGCTCCGGGTCCACGGTTCGGGGTTGGCTCGCAGCGGCGGAGTTCCCCAATGCCTTCAAGCTGAACCGACGGGAATGGAGAATTCCGATCTCGGACGTTCGAACCCTCCTCGACCGACAGCGCCCACAAGCGACGTCACGACCCGAAGCTCCGCGCGTGCAGATCTACGAAGACACCGGATGATCTTGGTTCCTGGAGGCAGCACATCGAAGGTTCCGTCGAGTGGCGTCGAATGAGTTGCGTTGGCCGGGCGACCCGACGCTCCGAGTAGTGAGATCGCGGCGAATGCAGGGCCTCCCATCGACAAATTCAGTGCCTATCCGTGGGGGGGGCCGACGGTATGGTCTGCTTCTCACTCCGATTGGCCGAAAGTTTGCCCCGTCCCTATATTGCCTCGATCGAAGCGCCCCCCACCGCAAACCTCTGAATCCGGATCCCCTATTCAGTGAGCGTCGAGCTACGCCTCCGTCACCTAGCGGAGAAATGGTCGGCAGTTCCCCGACCGAACGAGCGAACCACCAGCTATACCTTATCGAGCCCGCCGAAGCGCTGGACGTTCCCAAGCCCCAGCAACGCGGGAGCAGCTATGAGTTCGAGATCGACTCGTTGCGGCCCCCCTCGGCCGATGGGGTTGCCTTGGAGCGGCGATCGGCACCTCGATGGTCGTCGGCATTGTCACACCCCCGGTTAGAGTTTGAAGGGTTTCTACTTCAATCTACGGAGCTACGAATCCTGGGAGAACGGCGTTGCCTAGATGCATCTACTGCCTAAAGGGGGGCGTTGCGACTGACTTCAACCGGGAGCACGTGATTCCCGAGTCATGTGGCCGGTTCCAAGACGCGCTTGTCGCACACGAGCTAGTTTGTACGTCCTGCAACTCGTACTTCGGTGGATCGCTCGATCTAATCCTTGCTCGAGGCACGGACGAAGGTCTTCAACGTTATTTCTTCGAGGTCAAGCCCAAAGAGGAGATCGCGCGATTCCGGTACGATGCGCTCACCATCCATTACCAGGGAGGAGGAGACTACAACGGAGCCATCCTGCGGCTGAGTGCCGATCCTAGTGCAACGAACGGTTTTCGCGCCACGCCAATTGAACAGGTGGGGTTCGCCCTTTCGAGCGGTTTGGGCTTCGAATGGATGCCCCTCAAGGACGTGTACGAGGGTGTTTGGAAGGAGCGCGATGACCTCGATCCAAAGAAGGGCGTCCGGATCTACGCCAGTGACCATGAGGCTGTAAGAACCTTTCTGAAGGCCGAGGGCGTCGACCTGCCTTCGTGGCGCCAGATGGCGAGGGACGACGATTCAAGTGAGGAAGTGCTCGTTCATCAGGTCTCACGCATCACGACCGATGTCGAGAGAGCCATCGCCAAGATCTCGTTCAACTATCTAGCACTCGTCAACGGAGCGGCCTTCGCGCTGAGGCCGGACTTCGACCCGATACGCCGATTCATTCGGTTTGGTCAGGAGCAGCAAGTCGGTTTCATCCACGTCGATACCAACGAGGTACTTTCGCTCCCGCGCCCCCCCGGGACGCCAGAGGATCAGCGCCCGGTCGTCCATGTTCTTACGGTGGAATATTCACTCCACGAGACCTCCGTTATCGGGCAGGTCTCGTTGTTCGGCGGCTTCAGGTATGTCGTATGTCATGCGGAGACAGCCGTTCCGGGCCTTAGGCGCTCCGGTCACTTGTACAATGTCGCGGAACTCAGCGTCGTGCGCCTCGGAAAATAGGGCACGATCGCCCCGACGGCGGCCGTAGCTCCCCCATAGGATGTACCAGATCGTGAAGGAACTCCATTTGGCTCTGCCCGACGGCTGCCGCTACCACGTCGCGATCATCCAGGAGCTCGGCGATCGTCGGCAGAGTGTAATTGACACACGAAAATATCGGCACGGTCGTGTCGAATTCCTGTGGAGACGGCAATGACGATTGCGATCTGTTTGAAGGTGGGTGATGGAGTCGTTCTGGGAACGGACAGTGCCGGGTCCCTGATCGGAGACCACGGTCAGTACTACAACGTCTATTTCTCGACCGAGAAGTCCCTCAACCTGGTGAAGCGTCTCCCGATCGGCATGGTGACGTACGGTTTGGGCGGACTCGCTGGTCGCTCGATCGCCAGCCTTGGACGGGACCTCCGGAAGCGGTTAAGCGGGGACGATCCGTGGAAACCGGACTGGCGTCTGGATCCCCACGGGTACACGATAGAGGAAGTCGCGCAGCGGACTCGATCGTTCTTCTATGATGAGCTCTACGTGCCAGAGTATGGGCTGGCAGCAGTGAGCAAAGCTAAGGCGGACGGAGATCCGTCAGCGATCACCGAACCGGCCGCTCCCTCCGAAGATGAGCATCTGTATCCAAGCCTCGGATTCATGCTTGCGGGGTTCTCTGCGAACGAAGTCCATTCAGAGGTGTGGACGGTAGAGATTGACCCGATGGGTATGTGTACCGAACCGCAGTGTCTCCATTCGAAGGACGAACAGGGAGTGATCAGCTGGAGAGGCGAGCCCGAGGCACTCAATCGTCTCCTGTTGGGCTCGTCGTATGAGGCGTACGAACGCCTCATTCAGGCGGGGGTGTCTTCGGACGTTGCGCTTCAGATTCTGCGTTCGTATTCTCCGCTCGCACACCCGGCGATGCCAGTTCAGGATGCCATCGATCTCGTCCAGTATCTTGCCGACGTCACCGTAGGATTCGTTCGATTCAAGCCGGGCCCTCCCACGGTCGCCCCGCCGATCGACATCGCGACTATCACCCGGCATGAGAATTTCCGATGGATTCGCCGGAAGCATTTCTACAAGCCGGAACTAAACGTACGTGACGACCGTAGTGTTCTAATACCCCTCACTCTGGAAGGAGGTAGAGATGACCAGGGGCCTTACAGTGCCGGAGAACCAGTATCCCGCTCCGAGCATTCGGGGAAGCAAGACTTCGGCGAAGCCGCCAGAAGCACCCCCGAAGCTTCCCCGGGAGACCGTTCAGAAACTGGAACAAGCGACGAACAAGACGACCCAGGCTCCGAAGACGAACCAACAACGATCGCCCCGGAAATAGAGTAGGACTACCCTTCATGCGAGACCCCGGACAGGCTGGGGTCTCCCTCTTTATAGTTCGCGAACGTTTCGGCACGGATCGATCGTACGGATCTAGGCCCGTTGCCGGCCGCCAAAAGGCCTATGAACCGCAGCCAACACCGGCTCCAAACGTCCCTCGAGCCTCTTCCAACGATCGAAGACCCAACCCCCCCGACGCGCAGAGGCGTTATCTGATAAACCCGGACGTGGGCCCGTCTCACCCCTTGCGTTCCCGATGCCCGATTCCTACTTTGCCACCTCGATCGAGGTCGCAAAGTAGGAACTGAACGCTCCCCAGCCTCCGGAGACAGCCAATGGGAGACGCTGCCCGCACGCTACTGAACCCTGAGGAAATCGAAGAGCGCCTTTCGAGTATCGGACGAGGCCTTTCGATTCCGCTCTTGCTTGATGCCGTCCGTGCATGCCATGCTGCCCGCGAAAATACCACCAAGTTTCACCCGCGCCTGCATGGACCCTTCAACGGCCACGCAGAGGGCGTAGCCACCCTGAGAGCCAGCCTCTCGGAGCACGGATGGACCTTGTTGGATGTTGGAAACTACGCCCGTTCGCTGAACCCCACGAAGACGGATGCGATCGCGGTCGCTTCGGGGGATGAGTGGACCGGGCTCGGGCCAGACATTGTTCCGCGCACGAGGTCTCCGAAAGGCAAGATGACTGAGAGCGCAATCGAGATGAATGGTCAGCTGACCTTCCTCGCCGAGTTGAAGATCACGCCAGCCGTTGCTGATGGTAGCCGCATACGAACCTGGATTCTTTTGATCGGCGTCATGGGATCCGAGGTACGATCCGAACTCTCGCTGCCAACTCGCTTCGAGGGACAGGTTCCCACTGAATACGTAGAGAGGCTCATCCTTCCGATCATCGATCTAGACGATCAGGACAGACATGAAGGACCCAGTGAAGGAGAGGACTTCGACGTCGACATCTCGCGCCGATCCGCATAAGCTTCCGATGGACGACTTCAATGGTGAACTCTTGGCCCTGGCCAGAGAGCGAAGCGGCCTGACAAAGCGTGACCTCGCTCGGAAGATGGATTGCAGCGAGAGAATCGTCGGCAGATGGGAGCGGGGAGCACCTCCGGGCACCGAGAACATCTCAAAATTGGGTCGGGTTCTCAATAGGCCGACCTCGTTCTTCTTTGGGGGCGCACCCGACCACTTGCCGGTGGAATCGGTGAGCTTCCGCGCCCTAACCCGAATGACGTCGAGTGACCGCACGCGCGCTCTGGCTCTCGCGCGGATGACGCTTCGGCTGAACGCGTGGCTAGAGGAAAGCTTCAAGTTGCCCAAGCCCGAGATCCCGGACCTACGTCACCAGCAGCAGGACCCGGAGGCAGCGGCGATGTCACTCCGGGCGAGGTGGAGCCTTGGCGACAAGCCGATAAAGAGCATGGTCGCTCTCCTTGAGTACAAGGGCATACGAGTGTTTTCTCTCGCGGAGGACTGTCGAGAGCTGAATGCGTACGCCTTCTGGTATGGCCGGACGCCGTTCGTTTTTCTCAATCAAGGAAAATCGTCAGAAGCCAGCCGGTTCGACGCCGCTCATGAGCTGGGACATCTCGTCCTGCATCAGCATGGCTCAGCGAGCGGGCGCACAGCGGAGCACGAAGCTAACGCGTTCGCCGGGGCGTTCTTGATGCCGCGGTCGAGCTTGGTGGCCTTCGCGCCCCGGAGCCACAGTCTTCCCCGCCTGATCCAAGCCAAAGGGCGCTGGAACGTCTCCGTCGCTGCGCTAGCCTACCGACTCCGGGAGATCGGCCTTATCAGCGAATGGAACTATCGTTCGCTCTGCATTGAGATTCAGAAGGCAGGCTTCCGGACATCGGAGCCTGATAGCGCGCCGAGGGAAACGTCGCAAGTATTCGCGAAGGTTTTTTCTGCTCTGAGGGAGGAGAAGGTGGGGAAGCGGGAGGTGGCCGCCAGGTTGGGCTGGACGATCGATGAATTGGAATCAGTTGTCTTCGGCCCCGGGCTGGTCGCGATGCGCGGCGGTGATGCCGCTTCTCGGGTGCCGACGCCGAAGCCGTCTTTGCGAGTACTGAAGTAGGACGTTAGTGGGGATTCGGATACACCCTCCACTCCACCGGGGCGGACTTGTAGCCATCGACCAACCCCTGCGCTCGCTAGACGCCCGGGACGTCCAGGACTCCCTCATCCGCCTCCCAGAACGCCTCGCCCGCCTCTGCGTCGGCGATCCCCAGGACGGGAGAAACGATCTCCGAGCCGTCCGGTTTCCAGATCCGGACTGACTCTTGGGTGACACTGGACAGGTCGATCGGCGTCTTCACCCCGCTCTCGGTGACGTCGATGAACGGCAACTCGACCCGGAGCTTCGATCCCACGTGGATACTCATCAGAAGTTCAGACTGCGGGTGATGAACTGCTTGAAGTGCAGTTCGCGCCGAATCTCCTGCGTGAACAGGAGTTCGCGATAGATCGTCCAGCTGAACTCCAACTCCCGCCCATGATCTCGAGAGTCGGGCCGACAGTCGCCCCATCATCGATCGCAGGCGCGAAGTCCACCCCCACGGGCGCGGCGAACGGAACCACGATCGCAGCGAGTTGCACGTCGATCGACGGAACCAGTCGTCGTCCACGGCCGCCGCAAACGGTACGGCAAGGACCCCGGCCGGCGTCCCAATCTGCACCGCTGGAGCAAAGTCCGACCCTTAGCCCTTGAGTTACAAGCCGGCTTGGCGCCGCATGGCCGCCTACCTCTTCCTCCAGTCGAAGACGCACCCCCTCCTCAAGCAGCTTCGCCCTGAAGGCGAGCGCCCGGTCTTCACCGCGCACGAGCGTGCCCTCTGGTTCTCGCTGTGTCGGATCCTGCCTCAGACAAGTGGTTGGTAAAGGCGATGGTCAAGCGGCCGGAGTACTGGCAGCCGCTGACACGGGCTCCACGGGATAAGCTCCTGGACGAGCTCAGCCGAGGGAAGCGGTGAGGAGACGAGGGGAGTTTCCCGAATGAGTGAAGATCGCGGGACCGAACAGCGCCCGATGTATAGGGGTTAGATGAGGACGTCCATGAGCAGGAGGCTCGGGTAGTCGGATCGATACCACGAAATTCGAGAGCAGCGACACATACGCGACGATCCTTTGGGCATCAACGAGGGGTGCGGGTAGTGACACCGTCCCCCGCCTAGGGCGAGTCATTCATCGCACGTAAACGAGCACGTCGGGAAGGTCGGAACGTCGATGGGCGTCGTCAGAGAAAATTGCAACTGGTCCCTCCGGAAGCTCGTTTAGCGCGTGCGTTCCGGGTGTCTCCGTGTCCCTCACCCAGCGAACCTGAAACTCTCCACGTTCGTCCAGCTTCCGCGCGACCTCCAGCAGAAGGCGAGACTTACCCACTCCTCCTGCGCCGCTGAGTACTACGATGCCTGAGCCGTGTGTGAGTACATCCTCCACCTCCTCACCCGCCACCGATAGGATCTCTTCCCGGTCCACCAACGGCCGCGCGTGGTTGAAGGTAGAGTCGGGATCCAAGTTTCGGCCGAAGTGGTTTCCGGTAGTCTGGAACGTGTGCGTATCCCCGACTCGGACGCCGCGCGGCACCTTTGTCTCAGCGACACCGCGCGCCACCTCAGAAACCTCTCCCTGGAGTTCGATCATTGTCGCCTGTAGCAAGTCCAATTCGGCCTTCAATACTTCGAGGCGCGAATCGACCTGCTCGCGGAACTGCGCCAGCTTGCCCGCGAGATCGGCGTCGATGGCGCCCATTCCGGTTCCCGCGGCTTCCGAGAGGAGGCCGTCCCGGTCCAGCCGCTTTAGGCCACGCGTGCTAAGCCGCTTGAAGACCGAGACGAACAGCACCTGGTAGAGGTTCGTCGCCGCTGAACCATCTGACGCGAAATCCTGGTCCTGCAAACGAGCCTCGATCTCTGACTGAAGATCGGCTGCCCCCGCCGTTCCGGTGGCGATCTCAACTTGCCCAACGAATGAAGCTAAGAGCGCATCCTCGGCTGTTGCGACGAAAGCCTTCCAAGCCTTCCAGGTGTCCTCGTCAAGCCCAGGGGGGCGGGAGCCATCGATGAGAAGTTGTCGAATGCCCGCGATGACGACAGCAGACTCGGCTTTTGGCGTCTTCGCTTCATGTAACTGCTGCCAAGCGACGAGTCCTGGCTGGCCATCGGGAATCGGATTGGGACTCTCAGTTCCGATCCTCGCGTTCGTGGTGAATCGGAACCGAAGAATCCGTTCGTTATTCAGCGAGCCGTGCTCAAAGAAATTGGCGAGGGCGGCCCTGACGCTCCGGGACCGAAGGGTCACGTTGCGCTCGACGTGCTTGACTTGCTCAAGCAGTCGCTCCCAGCCCCCGAAGTTCTCGATCCCTCGGCTGAGGCGGTCGATGTCCTCACCGCGCTCGAGTTCAAGGACCTCGTCTTCGGCCAGATCCAACCAGCGAAGGATCGTTAGATCGACCTGATAGACGAATCCCCGAATGGTCGCATAGGCATCCCGGTCCCGAGCCAGCTTCAGGACCCGATTGCCTTCGTCGTTGTTCGCATCCATTCCAGTCAAAGCACCCTCGCGGAGGAAGCCTTTCGGGACCCGGGAAGAAGTCGGGCACTGGGCATCACGACCTCAGCCATAACGCCGCCCATGAGGGGAGGGCGAAGGAATCCGGCGCCCACTTTCATCCGCTGGCTGCGGAACCCCGTCGCTGAGGCCACGATATCTACACGTAGAGTTCAAGCTTCTGTTCATCCGAGGGAGGGGCTGCCACGTCGAGTCGCATCGCTTCCATCGCGATCAGAGCGTCTCAGGGTTCCTTCCACGGCGAGATCTCGGAACGTATCGCTTCCCGCGCCTCTCGGACGTCCGACCACTCGCACTCGAGAATCCATTCGAGGTGCGACGACAATTCGTACTCGGGCAGGGTAAACTCGTAGGCATGCCCGGCGGCGATCACGCGGACGGCTCGTCGAGCCCGAACTCCCTATTCTTTCGATCAGCTTCCCGGTTCAATCGGACAACGACGTCGCGGGCCTCCCCTCACCCTGCTTCTCGATTCGCACGCGCCCAAGACATGCTCCCCACGCCCCGCGTTATGAGGTAGGCAGCCAAGTCGGCATAGCCTTGTCGGCGCCGTGCGGCGACCCCAGCCGATTTCGGTCCCGAACAACATCGTTGCCGCGGCGATCGCCAAGACCCATTCGGCGCTGATCGTGGGGAGTGCGACCGTCACCGAGCGTCTCGGTCCAAGGCAACGCCGAATGCCTTGAGGTACTCGTCTGAGGATGGCCTGTCGGGAAGGCTGAGCGCCCTGCGAAGGGTCCCCGGCTTGTAGTCTGACCCTAGCTTGATCGACCCTACCGGGGGATGAAGGATCGCCTCGATCCGGCGAACGCGTGCCTCGATCTGTTCCTTGCTCTCCCCCGCGGCTACGGCCTCCCTCCGGATCTCCTCGATAACCAAGTCTTTTTGCTGCTCCATCTGAGTCATGAAGCCTTGGAGCGCCGCTCGGGAGTCATCGAGAAACGCGTTGATCCGGCGCTGATGATCCTGGCTCTGGCGGTAGAGAAGAAATGCGGCGACGATCGCGCCGAGGGCGAAGAGCACCCCGAGTGACGTAACGAAGATGGCCAGCCAGCTAACGGCAGATTGGGTGGTGGCCAAGGTGGCGGAGAGCTGTTCGAGAAGGGCGTCACTCGCTTGGGAATCGGCAGGAGTCTGCACGTGTGGGCTGGTCCGATGGGAGGGAAGACCGGGCACGACCCTGAGCACATTGTGCCCACAGTCGTGCCCATTTCCAGCTTGCTAGTCTCGTAACTTCAATGGGCCCACCAGGACTCGAACCTGGGACCGGCGGATTATGAGTCCGCTGCTCTAACCGACTGAGCTATGGGCCCGGCGGCGCGGGAGACGCCACCCGAAAGGTAGCCGTAGATGCGGCGAAGGGTCAAGCGGGCGAAGGTTTGGGTGTCTCCCCCTACCGCGTTCCGAACAATCGGTCGCCGGCGTCGCCGAGGCCGGGCCGGATGTAGCCGTTCTCGTCGAGGCCACGATCGAGGGCGGCGGCGTAGATGAGAACGTCGGAGTGCAGGTCGAGCAGCCGTTCGACACCCTCGGGCGCGGCAACGAGGCACATGAAGCGGATCCTGCCGACGTTCCGCCTCTTCAGCGAGGAAATCGCCGCTGCGGCCGACCCACCGGTCGCCAACATCGGATCGAGGAGGATGAAGTCGCGATCCTGGGCATCCGCAGGGATCTTGAAGTAGTAGTCGACGGGCCGGAGGTCATCATGCTGGCGGTAGATGCCGATGTGGCCGACACGGACGGAGGGCATGAGCCGGACGACCCCGTCGACCATGCCAAGACCCGCCCTCAGAATGGGCACCACCGTCAGCTTCTTGCCCGTGAGTCTCTGCTGCTTCGCCGACTCGAGCGGGGTTTCGACCCGGTACTCTTCGAGCGGCAGGTCTTGGGTCGCCTCGTACGCCATCAGCATGGCGAGCTCATCCACCAGCTCCTTGAAGATCTTCTTGGACGTATCTCGATCCCGGAGCATCCCCAACTTGTGCCGGATCAACGGGTGGTCGAGGAGGACGAGATTCGGGAAGTTCGGCACCAGGGCTCCTTGGTCGAGGGGTTCGTCGAAGAAGATGGCCGCGAGGGCGGCTTGTCAATCGACAGCAGGTTGGATGGATCAGCGGAGCGGCTCAGGCGACGGGCGAGCGGGCGCGTTGCGCCGCCAGCGGTCCGTCCCCACGTTCCTCGAAGCTTCCGGCTCGAACCAGAGGAATCAGCGATGAAGACGACGCGATTGAAGGTTAGCGGGATGACGTGCGGGCACTGCGTCTCCACAGTGGAGAAGTCGCTCCGGAATCAGAGGGGCGTTCGCAACGCCACGGTTCATCTGGAGAGTGGGGCTGCCGAGGTGGAGTACGATGAATCCGCTGTTGCGCCCGAGCAGCTGATCGCTGCCGTCGAAGAGGAAGGATACCCAGCGACTTTCGACGGGCCCGGCGCATAAGTCGGCTGTTGCCGTGGTCATATCACGCGTGGGTCGCGAAGGGAAGAAGGGAGTTCTCTATGTACCTGAGGAGATTTCCGAAGAGCCCGTCACGACTTCGCGTGAGCCCCTCGATGGTCGTCCCGCTCACTACGGCCTGATCGGTCCCGCGGGCTGCGGCTTTCGTAGGCGGTCTCGCTGCACGGCGAGCTCCTGCTCCTGCGCAGCGTCCAGGAGTTCGTCGGCCTCCGCCCTCGACATTGCCGGGTCCGACCCGGTGTCCCCGGCCGGTTGTGGCGTCGGGTCGCGCTCCGCGGTATCGGGCTCACCATCCCCGCCACCAGCTCCATCGCCACCACCTCCTCCACCACCGCTACTTGGCGGAGGTGATTCGCTCTCGAGGAGCCTACGCGCCAGCTCGAGGTTCCATTTCGCGTCCTGATCCGCCGGATCCGGCCGCAAAGCATCCTTGTACGCTTCGATGGACCGGCGAAGCCGCATTTCGCGCTCGGGGAGAGCTGTATCGGCGAAGGCGGGCTGGAGGTCGGTGGCGCCGAGGTTGTACATGGTCGGAGCCCTCGGCGGCTCCTCGCCCACGATTGCGGCCGCCGCTTCCAGATGGGGGCGGGCCTCCTCGTAGCGTTCCTGGAGCACGAGCACGGTACCGAGGTTGTAGTGGATTTCCGCGTTCTCCGGATCTGCCTCCAGCAGGGCGCGGTACTCGTGCTCGGCACCGACGAGATCGCCCGCCTCTGCCAGCTGGGCGCCACGCTCCCACTGTGCTGCGAGCAACGCAAGGAGAAGCAATGCGGCGGCTCTCACACGAGCCTCCGGGACGCCGCGCTCCCCCGCTCGAGCAACAGGATGAGGAAGGCGGAGAGAGCTAGCCAGGCATAGATCGGCATGGCCGCACCTTCTCGAGCCGCTACGCCGACGGTCGCTCCGAACCGACCCGTCAGACGGTCGATGGCGTTCTCGTCGGCAGCCGAAACGTGGATGCCACCGGTCTGGCGGCTCAGCCGTCGGAGAAGTCCGTCGTCGACCTGGCTAACGATCAGCTCGCCACCCGCGTCACGGAGGTACCCCTCGATGTTGCCAGTAGACAGGTCCAGGGCGGGCACGGCGCCCCCTGCACTGGTCCCGACGCCGACTGTATGGAGGGTCACTCCGCTCCCGGCAGCGAGTCTCGCGGCGGCGACAGCAGCGTCGGGATCCTCGGTCTCGTCCCCGTCGCCGAACAGAACAAGGGTCCCACCGCCCCCTGCCCCGTTTCCGCCGAGCAGAGCCACGCCCTGACGGATCGCCGCCCCGAGGGCCGACCCACTCTGGGTGACGATCGTGGGATCGAGGGAAGCGACGTACATCTTGAGCGCCCCGGCGTCCCGCGTGGGCGGAGCGAGGGTGAATGCCCGGCCGGAGAAGGCGACGATACCAATCGGGACACTGCCGGTCCGATCGATCAGGTCATCCGCCAGCGCGCGCTGGAGGTCGAGCCGGCGGGGGCCGACATCGTCGACGAGCATCGAACCCGAGACGTCGAGGAGGAGAACGACGGGACCGCCACGGGCGGGTGCACCGGTCCCGAGGGTCGGATCCAGCAAGGCTCCGGCGATGGCGACCGCCGCGGCGAAGGCAGGCACGGCACGTCTCCAGGGAAATGCCTGGAGGTCCGAGCCGACCAGGTCACGAAGGAGGTCGGGATCCGCCACGGCGCGGGCAACGTCACGTCTGCGTCGGGCATATGCAGCCACGCCACCGAGCACCAGCACGAGGAAGACGCCGGCGACCACCGGGAGCAGATCGGCACGTAGACCCATCATGGAATCGCCCCCCAACGGGAGCTTCGCGTGACCCATTCCCCAACGAACAGCATCGCCGACAGCAGGAGGATAGGACCGGCCCACTCGACCCTCTCGACCCGTCGCGTGGTCTCGACGAGAGAAGGGACGAGTGCGTCGATTTCCGTGTAGACTTGCTGCAGGGCCTGGGGATCCGTCGCCCGGTAGTAGTTGCCGCCCGTCGTTTCGGCGATCTGGCGCAGCAACGCTTCATCGAGCCCGACGGGCTGTTCGGCGTACTCGAAGCCTGCCGGCGCCGATCCAATCGGCACGGCGGCAACACCCTCGGAGCCGATCCCCACTGCGTGAACCTGGATGCCGAGCGTCGCAGCCGCCTCGGCGGCCGCCAGGGGATCCACCCTCCCGCGATTGCTCTCCCCATCGCTGAGAAGCACGATGACCTTTTCCTCCCCGCCGAGATCCCGCACCCGGTTCACCGCTGCGGCGAGACCATCGCCAATCGCCGTGCCGTCCTCGAGGAGCCCGACCTGGAGCGTCGCGATCGCACTTTGCAGGATGGAACGCCGGGTGGTAGGGGGAACCAGAGTCAGCGCCTCACCAGCGAGGGCGACGAGACCGACGGGATCGTCCGCCCGCCGCTCCACGAACTCCGAGATCGTTTCCTTGGCTACCGAAAGCCTGTCCTGCGGCTGGAAGTCTCGCGCGAGCATCGAGGACGAAATGTCCACCACGAGCATGATGGGGATCCCCTCGGTCCGCTCCTCGACGACTGCTCCGGCCGTGCTCGGCCCAGCGATGACGAGGACAAGGGTACCCAGAAGGAGCAGGCGGAGAACCGCGGGAAGGGACGCAAAGAGGATGGCCCGTCGCTCGCCGGGTAGCATCTCCCCCACGCGCGGTAGCGGCACCGCTCGCTGGGCGCGGCGCGCGAGCAAGGGGTAGATCGGCAGGGTGAGTAGCAGAAGGAGGGCATAGGGATTCGCCCATTGAACGCTCATGCCGCCCGCTCCCGCGCATCGGAACCCGAGCCCTCCAGGGGGAAGGCCTCGATCCACTTCCGTCCCTTCCGCATCACGTCTTCCACCTCTCTCACGTGCGCCGGAACGCCCCCGAATTTGATTCGGTCCGAATCGGTCAGGAGGCGCTCGAGAACAGGCGCCCAGTCGACCGTCGGCGAGATGAAGCGGAGACTGTCGAGCACCTCCGTAGTCGTCAGGTCAGGGCTCAGGGCCGGGTCGACGCGGTCGAGAAAGCTGCGGAGGACCCAGCTGACCCGGGCGAACACCTCTTCACCGGTGATCTGGCTAGAGCGGAAATCCGTAGCCGCCCGATCGAGTTGGCGGAGAGCCCAGAGCCGAGGATGAACGGTCGCGGGCGCCATCTCCCGACGTCGCCGCGCGAGGATCCTGTAGGCGACCAAGGCCACCAGGAGAGCGGTCAGAAGAAGGGCCAGGAGCCACCACCAGGGGATCCCGCCCGAGGAGGCAGGAACGTACAGCCCTTTCGGCGGACGCGGAGCCACGACAGTGTCGCGTGCGGGGAGCACCGAGCGAACCACCGGCAACCGCAGGCGCACCTGCTCCGTCCGTAGAGTGCCGCCGGAGTCCGTCAACTGGACGGGCACGCGTGTTTCGAGCGAATCGCCGGTCACCCAAGCGACGAGCGTGAACACGACCACATCGGTATCCGCGATCCGCAGGGCTGGCGCAACAGATTCGAGCGAATCCGAACTTGCGACGTCTCCGTACTCGGCGGAGGTACCCGGCGGAGTCACGACTCGTAGAGCCGATCGGAACGGAGCGCCGACGGTCACCACGGCGGGCTCGACGCCCACCTCTACTCGCAACTCCTCGCCCTCGGGGAGATCTTGCGCCGCCAATGGCATCGCCCAAAAGAGCACGAGGCCAACGAGCATCGAAGTCGCGGGGAGTCGCTTCGCGTCCTTCGCGTCTTCGCGTGAGCCTTCCCGGGGTGCCGGTCCTCGGCTGCGGGGCTCCCAGGAAGCCAGTTTCACCGGCCACGCCTCCGTTCTCGGCGCCTGAAGAACGCCATCAGGGGGGGCGTGTAGGGTAGGTCTGTCCGAAAGACGATTTCATCGACACCGGCGCTTGTGAACAGACGTCTGGCACGTGCCTGCTCGCGGGTCCGCAGGTCGGCGTAGCGCTCCCTCGTCGTCCGTGCCGACGTGTTGACCACCAGACGCCTTCCGGTTTCGGGATCCACGAGCCGAAGCAGGCCTACCCGGGGCAGATCGAAATCGCCCGGATCGGTCAGGCGACAGGCGACGACATCGTGCCGGGCACGCAGCCGCACGAGGGCTTTTCCGAACGAGTCCCAGCGATTTCCGAGCTCGAAATCGGAGAAGAGGAAGACGAGAGCACGGTGGGCGAGAACGCGCTGCGCATAGGTGAGGGCGGGCGAGAGGTCTGTACCCCTCGAGATCGGTTCGCTGACGAGCAGATCGCGCACCAGGCGAAGCACGTGCCTGCGTCCCTTCCGCGGGGGCGTGAACGACTCGACCCTGTCCGTTGCGATGAGCATAGCGACCCGGTCGTTGTTGCGCACCGCGGACATGGCCAGCGTGGCGACCACTTCCGCTACGAGCTGCGACTTGAGCCGGGTCCTCGTCCCCCATCGATCCGATGCCGACAGATCGACGATGAAGAGCACGCTCAGCTCGCGTTCCTCGACGTAGCGCTTGACGAACGGCTCGCGCAGGCGGGCGGTGACGTTCCAATCAATCGATCGGACTTCGTCGCCAGGCTGGTAGGGCCGGACCTCGGCGAACTCGATCCCCTGCCCTTTGAAGCTCGAGAGGTATTCGCCGCTGAACCGGGAATCGACGAGCCGTCGTGTCTTGAGCTCGACGCGGCGGACCTGGCGCAGCAACTCCGCCGTTGCCGGAGCGGTCGACCCAGCGCTCGCGCTCGTAGGCATCAGGGGACGGCGATCGTTTCGAGAACGCGGCGAACGATGTCTTCGGCCGTCATTTCCTCTGCCTCGGCCTCGAATGTCGTGAGGACGCGGTGTCGCAGGACGTCGGGCGCGACGGACTTGACGTCTTCAGGAAGGACGTACTCCCGACCTCGCAGGAATCCGTGTGCGCGCGCGCAGGCGCCGAGGGCGAGGGTCGCTCGCGGGGACGCCCCGTACTCGATCAACGCCGTGAGCTCGGGCAGTCCATACTCCGCCGGTTCGCGCGTCGCGTGGACGAGGTCGAGGATGTAGCCGGCAACCTTCTCGTCCAGATAGAGCCGTGCGATGTCGCGCCGGGCGCGAAGGATCTCCTCCGGACCCGTCACTCTCGAGACCTGGATCGGATCGGGCCCACTCATGCGCCGGAGAATCTCCCGCTCTTCGTCCTTGCTCGGATAGCCGACGACCACCTTCATCATGAAGCGATCGATCTGAGCCTCCGGCAGCGGGTACGTCCCTTCCTGCTCGATCGGATTCTGAGTCGCGAGGACGAGATAGGGGTCGGGCAATGGATACGTCGTCCCACCGATGGTCACTTGCCGTTCCTGCATCGCCTCGAGGAGCGCGGCCTGAACCTTCGCGGGGGCGCGGTTGATCTCGTCGGCGAGGACGATGTGGGCGAAGATCGGCCCCTTGTGCGGTACAAACTCTCCCGTGCGCGCCTCGTAGATGACGGTGCCCAGGACGTCGGCGGGCAGCAGGTCCGGAGTGAATTGAATGCGCTGGAAGGAAGCGTCGATCGACTCCGCAAGCGTGCGGACGGTGAGCGTCTTCGCCAGGCCGGGAACGCCTTCGAAGAGCACGTGACCGCCTGTGAGCAGACCGATCAACAGTCTCTCGATCATGTACTGCTGACCCACGACGCGTCTTTGCACCTGGCCGATCACCCGTGCCGACAGAGCGCTTCCGTTCGTGCTCGTCCGTTCCGCCCCCTCGACCGCCTTCACGTTCATTCGGCTCCGTTGATGAGTGTCGATACAAGGGATCCTACCCGCAAACCAGGGATCTCCGTTCCATAGTGCCCCTTCGCGGGAGGCGCATCATGCGACTCAGCCGCGGCGATTCCATTACAAATCAGCACCCCGGTCGAGTAGGCATTTCGCAGCTTCCCGCTGACCTCCGTGGCACGTGTATCAGAATTCCGTATCGACTTCGTCTGAGATCACTCTCCGCCCTCGCGCTCGAGTTGCTGCACTTGGTCCCGCAGATTCTCGCGTCCGCGGACGACACTGAACTCGACCGCCCAGTTGCGAATGTACGGCCAGTCGAGATCAGATCCTTTTCGGCGCACCACCCCTGCGGCGTCTTCGAGGTCACGCGGCCGGCCGGCGAACAGTTTGTGGAGGATCAGGTCTTCGGCCGAGGCGAACGGCACGCGAACGCCACCCACCTCGATTGGAACAGACCGACGAATCGCCTCGGCCTCGTACGGGGTGGTCGAGAAGATGAAGTCAACCCGGATCCCGCTTCCGGAGTCTCTGGCAGGAAGCACGAAAGTGTCGCGGACAAAAGTTGGAATGTCGCTCGGAAGGGGTTCGAGACCGGTGGCTGCGCAAACGGCGAGCGCGTCGTCCAGCCTCTGCGGCGAGGCACCAATGGTGACGTCCACGTCCTGGGTCAGGCGAGGTTCGCCGTGAAGCAGCACCGCCTGCCCGCCGATGAGCATGAAAGGGAAACCATGATCGGCCAGGGCGATGGCGAGCCTGGCGATCAGCTCGGCGAAATCAGGGCTTTCGGGGAAACCCATTCAGCACTCGGGCGAGCTCGATGTCTGGCTTGACGTCCGAGGTCCAATCTTCCGGAAACGTCGGATTGAGCCGACGAGCATGCTTCCACAGGCCGGTGAAGATCGCCAGCGCATCCTGATAAGATTGCGTAGCATTCCTGGACGCATACCAGCGCTCGAAATCGTCGAGGACTTTCGAAGAGCGAATCAAATTTTCACCCCTACCCCACCTGTCGAGCATGAATCGGCGCGGTGAGGCCGGCGGGAGCTTTCCTGTACCGGGCGCCACGAATGACCACGATTGCTACTTCTTCGCCGAGCGGTCGGCGGACTGGAGTAACGCAACCTCATCCTTGGTCAGATGCCGCCACTTCCCGGGCCTCAGCTTCCCGATCTCGATCGGACCGAACGAGCGTCGGAAGAGCCGAAGAACCGGATGTCCTACCGCCTCCAGCAGGCGCCGGACTTCACGGTTCCTTCCTTCCTGTATCTCGATCAAGAGGCGGAAGGCCCCGGTCGCGATCTCACCACGAAGCTCGACCGCGACAGCATGCGCCGTTCCGTCCTCCAGGTCGACGCCCTCGACGAGTCGGTGAAGGGTGGCATCGCTCGGGAGGCCCTCCACATCCGCCCGATAGACCTTCGCCGTCTCGTATCGGGGGTGAAGCACGCGATTCGCCGCGCGGCCGTCGTTGGTCAGGAGGAGCAACCCGGAGCTGTCCCGATCGAGACGACCCACATGGAAGAGGTGGCGCAAGTTGTCGGGCAGGAGATCGTACACCGTCTTGCGGCCACTCGGGTCGTCACGCGTCGTGACATAGCCGCGGGGCTTGTGGAGCGCGATCCATTCAACGGACTTCTGCTTGACGATCTTTCCATCGACCCGGACGAGGTCCTTCACGGGGTCGACACTCGCGCCGATCGTTGCGGTTCGGCCATTGACGGTGACCTGGCCGTTGCGAATCAGCTCTTCGCTGGCACGGCGGGAAGCAACGCCCGTGCGCGCGAGATACGCCTGGAGACGGAGTGGTTTGGACGATTCGCGTGGCGGTCCCGGTCGTCGGCGCCTATTCGGCATCGGAGGTTCTCCCGCCGAGGATCACTCCCAGCTCATCCGAACGAGGGAGGTCCTCGAGCGATCGGAAGCCGAAGTGGGCGAGGAATTCGGAAGTCGTACCGTAGAGGAGCGGTCGGCCCAGACCTTCGCCCCGCCCCACCACCTCGATCAGGGTACGCTCGAGGAGCGTTTTGAGCACGCTTCCCGCACCCACTCCACGGATCTCTTCCACTTCCGCCCGACTCACCGGCTGGCGGTAGGCGATGATTGCAAGCGTTTCGAGTGCGGCGGAGGACAGGCGGGAGGTCAGGGGTACGGTGTCGTAGCGCTCCAGCACATGGGAGAACTCGGGGCGGGTCAGGATCTGATACCCGCCCGCGATCTCCACGACGGTGAACGCCCGCTCCTCGTCATCGTACTCCAGTCGCAGCTCGGCGACGAGCGCCTCGATGCGTTCTTCGTCGAGCGATTCGTCGAGGCGCGCGAGGTCAGCCGCGGAGAGCGGCGCCTCACTGGCGAAGAGCACGGCCTCGATCACACGGCTAGGCCGCATCCCACTTCTCCTCACTCCGGTACAACCATAGGGAAGCGAAAGGGGAGGCTTGCCGGAGCCGCAAGGAGCTCCGCTTCGCCAGCTCCAGGCAAGCGAGCAGCGAGATCACCGTATGCATCCGATTGTCCCAGGGTGCGATCAGCGCGGCGAAATCGATGCGTGCGCGCTCGTTGAGCACCATCACGATATGGTCCATCTTGTCCTCGATGCGTAGTACCCGCCCGCTCACCTGATAGATCGGCTCTGGCTCTGATACCCGGTTGGCCAGCGCGACCGCCGCCTCCCACACCTCGCTCCACGTCGTTTCGAGCGGTGCGTCGGCCACGGATGGCCGCGGCCGCGCCTCGAGGTAACCCTTCGGGTGAATTCTCGATCGCACCCGCGCCGCAGCCTCGAGCGTCCGCGCGGCCTCGCGGAAGTGCTCGTACTCCAGCAGGCGGCGAACCAGGTCGGCGCGTGGATCGTCCACCTCGTCTTGTCCACGGCGGGGGAAGAGAAGCTGCGCTTTGATTCGGACCAGCGTCGCCGCCAACTCGAGAAACTCTCCTGCACGCTCGAGCTCCAGGTGCTCCGAGTCTCCGATCACCTCCAGGAACTGGGCGGTGATCCCGGCGATCGGTATGTCGAAGATGTCGATGTGCTGCTTGCGGATGAGATGCAGCAGCAGGTCGAGCGGGCCATGGAACTGGTCGAGATCGACGACCAACGGGTCCAAGTTGGGCGCGGTGGCCACGCCCTCCCTCACACCAGCAGGTTCGCCAGCGACAGCGCCGCTCCGTACAGAAAGTCGAGCGGAATGAAGAGGATTCGAAAGCCGCCCAGGAAGAGGAAGGCGAAGACGATCAGCATCCCGTAGCGCCCGAGCTCCCGATAGCGCATGCCGATACGCGGAGGAAGGAGATGATACAGCACGTGCGACCCGTCGAGGGGCGGAATCGGCAGCAGGTTGAAGAGTGCGAGGACCAGGTTGATCATGATGCCAAAGCGCATCATCTCCATCACCAGCTGCCACGTCGCGCCGCCTTGCGGGAAGATCCGCGCCCCCCACACCGCGCCCGCGAGCAGGAGCGCGAACGTGATCGCCAGCGCGAAGTTCACCGCCACCCCCGCCAGCGATACCAGGATGTCACCCCGCCGATAATGCTTGAAGTTGCGCGGGTTCACCGGCACCGGCTTCGCCCAACCGAAGATAAAGCCGCCCGGCATCAGCATCAGGATCGCCGGAACGAGGATACTCCCGATCGGGTCCAGGTGCGGAATCGGGTTCAACGTCAGCCGACCCAGCTGCGCCGCCGTCGGATCCCCCTCCATCCGTGCGACCCATCCATGCGCCACCTCATGGAGCACGATGGAGAAGATCAGAACCGGCAGCGACGTGAGTAACTGTTCCATCCGGCCAAAGGTATTCGCCCCCGCAAGGGGTGTCAAAGAGAAGCCATCTGCTATCCTCACTTTCCTGCCCGTCCACACCTGCCCGTCCAAACCGTTGACGTCCGCGCTCGTCGTGTCTATCTTTTTTGCTTGCATTTGACGTGCGAGAGTCGTCGCGAACTGATCTACCTGGAGGCACCCTTTTGCCGAATGTGAAGTCCGCCAAGAAACGAATGCGGACCAGCAAGGCCCGTGAGCAGCGGAACAAGGCCAAGCGGTCGCGGCTACGGAGCGCGATCAAGAGTGTGAGGGAGTCGGAGACAGCGGAAACGGCGGCGTCGAGCTTTCTCGATGCGAAGTCGCTGCTCGACCGAGCTGCCTCACGCCGGCTGATCCATCCAAACAAGGCGGCCCGGCTCAAGTCGCAGCTGGCGAAGGTCGCACGGGAAAAGGGAGTCGAGGCGCTCTGACGTCACCCGTCGGCTCGAGAATGGAAAGGCGCCCCGGGGTCATCACCCGACGGGGCGCTTTCACGTTTCCGGAGGCGAGACTTTGCAGAGGGGGCCCGGACTCGCCTGGGAGTGCGGGCGTCCTCGCCCGCCCTGGGTGCCCGTGAGTCCGGGCGGGACGCCCGCGGTCCCGGGAAGCCGATCAGGCGATGTCAGCGCCGCACACGCCGCAGAACCAGGCGCTCAGGTCGTTGGTGTAGCCACATTCGGGGCATTTCAGTCCCGGCTTGGGGGTCGTACCCTTCCGCTCCTCGTCGGAGTCTTCGTCCGCTTCATCAACCTCATCACTCGGTTCCGAATCCGGTCGTGCGGGAGGGTCTTCGACGGTGTCGGAGATCGCTCGATCGATCTCTTCGACGAGGTAGACCTCGGCATCGGAGTCCTCCGGCGGCTCGACAGCCTCGGTCTCAAAGAGCTCGGGCCGCTCGACAGGTTCGGGCTCGGAGTACCCGGGCGGCTCGACGGCCTCGAGCTCGCTGGCATTGGGCCGAGCCTCGTCGGTGAGTTGGGCGAGGAGCTCACGAAGGCGGTCGCTCTCCTCGCGGACAGCCGTCTCGCGGGCCGCCGCGTCATCCACCGCCGACTCGAGGCCGATGCGCTCGGCACTCCACGCCTCATTGTCGAGCTCACCGATCGCGCTTCTCAACCTTCCCTCCTCGAGCGCGTCCTGAACCTGTGCGTGGCGGTCTTCCGCCTCGATGAGTCGTGTGGTTACCTGCTCGAGTTGAACTCGCAGCGAGTCGCGATGTGAGCTCAGAGCCTCGAGCGTCTTGCGCAGCCGCTGCTCGTAATCCGCTCGGACACGCTCCAGGACGCGCTCGCTGACGGTGCCGCGCTGCTCCTGGAGGCGCTCCAGCCACTCCTGTACCTCGCTGCGGTGCTCCAGGAGCTCGGAGACCTCCGCCCTGGCATGATCGTTCTCCACCATCAGATTCCGGTTCATCGGCTCGAAGGATGCATCCATTGATTCGTATCGTAGGATCCTGCCCGTGGTGCAAGTACTCAGTCTTCTCGCCTGAACCATACGCTCCGCCCCCCGACAATGGTCCGGATCGGTTGGCCGCGAAGCTTCCAGTCGGCGAATGGCGTGTTCCGGCTGAGGGACCGGAAACGGCTCGGATCGACGACCCACTCGCGTTCGAGGTGGAAGAGTGCGACGTCGCCCGGTTTGCCGCGAGCCAACGTGCCACCTGGGAGAGAAAGCGCCCGAGCCGGATTGCAGCTCATCCGCTCGATGAGCGTGGGGAGATCGATCACACGCTTCTCCACGAGCTCGGTGATGCCGAGGCCAAGGGCCGTCTCCAGACCGACGATGCCGAACGGCGCGTCGTCGAAGGCCTGCTCTTTCTCGTCGTAGTGGTGAGGCGCATGGTCCGTCGCGATGACGTCGAGCGTTCCATCTCGAACGCCGGCCCGGACGGCTTCGCGATCTGCCTCGGAGCGCAGCGGCGGGTTCATTTTCGCATCGGTCCGATATTGCTCGACCGCGGCATCCGTGAGCGTGAAATGGTGCGGCGTCGCCTCGGCCGTGACTCGAATGCCCCGTTCCTTGGCCCGCTGGATCATGTCGACCCCACGGACCGTGGAGACGTGCTGGACGTGGAGCCGCCCGCCCGTCAGCTCCGTGAGCAGCAGATCACGCGCGATCATGACGTCCTCCGCCGCGTTGGGGATCCCGGTCAACCCCAGGCGGCTGGAGATGATCCCTTCGTTCATGACGCCGCCGCGGGAAAGGTCAGTCTCCTCCTCATGGACTGCGACGGGTAGATCAAACGTCTGCGCGTATTCCAGCGCGAGCCTCATGACCCCGGCGCCCCTCACGGGTCGACCGTCGTCGGTGATCGTCACCGCCCCGGCCTGCACCATCTCGCCCACCTCCGTGAGCTGCTCACCCTTCTGCCCCACGGTGATGGCGCCAGACGGATAGACGCGGGTCAGACCGATCCGCCGGCCTTCGGCCAGAACGAAACCGACCGCCGCGGGATTGTCGATCGGGGGATCGGTGTTCGGCATCGCGACGATCGACGTAAAGCCACCGGCGGCCGCGGCGGCGACCCCGCTCGCGATCGTCTCCTTGTGCTCGCCGCCCGGCTCGCGCAGGTGGACGTGAACGTCGATCAGGCCGGGACAGACGACGAGGCCATCCGCGTCTATGACCTCGGACTCGGACTCGGGGAGACCGTCGCCGAGCTCGGCGACGACACCGTTCTCGATCCGCAGATCCATTTTCCCATCGAGACGCTGTGACGGATCGACGATGCGACCACCGCGAATGAGAACCGACGTCACAGGCCTGTTCCGATCTTGGCCGCCTCGGCCGTGTCCGGCTCGCCGCCGGCGAGAAGGTACAGCACGGCCATGCGAACGGCGACACCGTTGGTCACCTGTTTCAGGATCACCGAGTGGGGCCCGTCGGCGACGACGGAATCGATCTCGACCCCTCGGTTCATCGGGCCCGGGTGCAGGATCAGGATATCGTTCGGGGCCCGGTCCAGCCGGTCATTGGTAATACCGAACACGCGATTGTATTCACGGAGCGAGGGGACGAAGCCGCCTTCCATCCTCTCGAGCTGGAGACGAAGCACGTTGAGGGCATCGGCCCATTCGATCGCCTCCTCGATGCGCCGGAAGACGGTGACGCCCATCTCCTCGACCCTTGGAGGCATCAGCGTCAAGGGTCCGCAGACGGCGACCTCCGCACCGACCTTTCGCAGCCCCCAGATGTTCGAGCGGGCGACGCGAGAGTGAAGCACGTCCCCGACGATGCAGACCTTTTTCCCTTCGAGGGTCCCGAAGTGGTCGCGGATGGTGAGCAAGTCGAGGAGTCCCTGGGTCGGGTGCTCGTGCTTGCCATCACCCGCGTTGATCACGTTCGAAGCGATCCGATCGGCAAGGAAATGTGCAGCGCCCGAGGATCCGTGGCGGATCACCACCATATCGATCCGCATCGCTTCCAGGTTTCGCGCCGTGTCGACCAACGTCTCGCCCTTCGACACCGACGAGCCCCCAGCGGCGAAGCTCACCGTGTCGGCGGAGAGCCTCTTCTCCGCAAACTCGAAGGAGATCCGGGTGCGCGTGGAGCTCTCGAAGAAAGCGTTGACGATCGTCTTGCCGCGCAGCACGGGAACCTTTTTGATCGCCCGCTCCGAAATTTCCTTGAAGGGCTCGGAGGTGTCCAGGATGCCGATGATCTGTTCACGGGTCAGCTCTTCCAGTCCGAGCAGGTCCTTCCCGAGGTAGGGTGCGTACTGCGCGTTCACCCAAGGGCCCCCTTGACGAGTGCGACGCCGAACTGCCCATCCACGTCCGGCACCATCACTTCGACCCGGTCCCCATCTTCGACGGTGTAGCGCTTGCCGACGATATCGGCATGAATGGGAAGTTCCCGACCGCCTCGGTCCACGAGCACGCAGAGCAGGATCCGACGCGGGCGGCCAAAATCGGTCAACTCGTCGAGCGCGGCGCGGACCGTGCGCCCCGTGAAGAGGACGTCGTCGACGATCGCGACGACCTTCCCCTCGATCCCTTCCGGTGGGAGACGGGTTTCGCCCACGACCGGTCGGGGGCCGATCGCCATCAGATCGTCCCGATAGAGGGTGATGTCCAGGGAGCCGGTGGCGACCTTGACGCCTTCGTCTCGCTCGATCTCGCGGGCCAGCCAGGCGGCGAGGTCGACGCCTCGACGGTGGATCCCGATGAGCGCGAGATTCTCCACGCCGCCCACATGTTCGACGAGCTCGCGAGCCATTCGGGCCAGCGCGCGCTTTACGCTCCGTCCGTCGAGCAGGATCTGTTTGTTGGGGTCAGTCATCGGGACGGATCTGGACGTGGAAGCTGGCCGGAGGCGCCGAAAACATACAGGCACTTCGAGGGGGTGTCAACGCGGCCTCGCCGTTTACAAAAGTCAACCTCGGTACTACGTTAGCGCCTCTCAACCCCAGCTGGAATCCTGACGTCTGCAAGCCTCCTCATCGCCGGTATGAGATCACGACTCGGTCGACCCCTCCTCCTGGTGCTCGCGGTGCTGGGCACCCCGGATGGCGCCACCGCACAGGGCGTACAGCTCCCGCTCGACGTGGAATCGCCCGCTGCCGTGCTCGGAGGAAACCCGTTCGACATCTCGGTGATGGTGCCGGCGGAGCTCTCGAGTACACCGTTCGGGGTTACTACCGCGACGGGCGCGGAGCTTGTCAGCGGTACGCTCGAACCGGGTGAAAACACGATCTCAGATCTGATTATCCGCTCCCCGGACGAGCTCCCGCTCACCGTCTCTGGGCCAGGGCTGTCCTTTCCCGTCGATCCGCGGTTTCTACCGGGGTGGCTTTCGATCGTGCCCCCTCTTCTGGCGATTCTGTTCGCCCTGATCTTCCGTGAGGTCGTCGTCTCGCTCTTCGCGGGAATCTGGCTTGGCGCACTCTTCATGGCCGGGCTGAACCCCCTGACGGCGACTCTCAGGTCGCTCGATCGCTTCATCCTCGGTGGCCTCGCCAACGACCCCGATCGCATCGCCATCGCGATGTTCAGCCTACTGCTGGGTGGGATGGTCGGTGTGATGACGCGAAGCGGTGGGACGAACGGGATCGTGGAGGCGTTGAGCCCCTACTCGACGAGTCAGCGTCGCGGCCAAGTCATGACCTGGCTCGCCGGGATCGTCATCTTCTTCGACGACTACGCGAACACGCTGATCGTCGGGAATACGATGCGTCCGGTGACGGATCGCCTCCGGATCTCACGGGAGAAACTCGCCTATATCGTCGATTCGACGGCCGCACCGATGGCCGCGATCGCGCTCGTCTCCACGTGGGTCGGATTCGAGATCTCTCTGATCGCCACAGCTCTCGAAGGCGCGGCTGCCAATGCCGATCCATCGGCACAGGCGAATCTCCTGGAGGGCGCCCGAAACCCGTTCAACGTCTTCCTTCACTCCATCCCCTACCTGTTCTATCCGATCCTCGCGCTCTGTTTCGTGTTGATGGTGGCACTCACGCAGCGAGACTTCGGTCCGATGCTCGCCGCCGAGAGGCGGGCAACGAGGGGACAGGGGGTTATGCGGCCCGGATCAACGCCCATTGCCGATCCTGCGGCGGCGGTTCCGGAGCCGCCGGCCGGGGCGCCGCATCGCTGGTACAACGCCGTGCTGCCAATTGTCGCCGTGGTGATTGCGGCACTGGCGGGAATTGTCTTCACCGGGCTCGCCGGAGTCGAGGGGACGGACTTCGCGGTATGGGACGTGGTAGGGGCGGGCGATCCTTTCCGCTCGCTGCTCTGGGCCTCCTTCGCCGGCTGCTTCGTGGCGATCGGTCTGGCGGTCGCGATGCGGATTCTGTCGGTGCATCAGGCAATGGAGGCCTGGCTCGGCGGGCTGAGATCAATGCTCCTCGCGATCGTCATCCTGGTCCTCGCATGGGGACTCGGAGGCGTGACCGAGGCCCTCGGCACCGGCACCTACCTCGCGGACCTCCTCAGCGGAGCGCTCCCCCTCCCAATGCTGCCGGTCCTCGTTTTCCTGGTCGCTGCGGCGACGTCCTTCGCCACGGGAACCTCATGGGGGACGATGGCGATCCTCTTCCCCGTCGTCATCCCCCTCGCAGTCGCGATGGGTGCGGGAATCGGTTTCGACGGGGGAGAAAATTACACCATCCTCCTCGGGTCCATCAGCTCGATCATGGCGGGGTCCCTGTTCGGCGATCATTGCTCGCCGATCTCCGACACGACGGTGCTCAGCTCAATGGCTAGTTCGTGCGATCACATCGACCACGTCCGAACCCAGCTTCCGTACGCCGTGCTCGTCGCCGTCGTGAGCATGCTCGTCGGCGACATCCCGACCGCCTACGGGATCAGCCCCTGGATTTCGATCGGTACCGGTCTGCTGGTCCTCTACTTCGTGCTGTGGCTCTTCGGTCGGCGTGGGGGGATGCCGGCAGGAGCACCGGTCGGACCAGAGCCCGGCACGCGGGAACAGCCCGCGCCGGCCGGGCAGGCGGCGTACGGACCGAGTTCGTGATGCTGGGTCGACGTTTCGTACTCGCCTAAGCCCGATAAGAAATTAGGATGACGAGTCAGTCCAGCCCACGCTTCCGCATGAGCGCACCGACCTCCGGGTCGCGGCCTCGGAACCGACGCCACCCCTCGGACGGTTCCAGACTGCTTCCCTTGGTGAGGACGTTCTCGTAGAGGGAGTGCGCGACCGTGCGATCGAACGGGCCGCTCGCCTCGAGGAATGCCTCATAGGCATCGGCCGTGAGCACGTCCGCCCAGAGATACCCGTAGTACCCTGCCGAGTAGCTGTCGCTCGAGAAGATGTGGGAGAAATGGGGGAGCCGGTGCCGCATTGCGAGCTGGGGCGGCATGCCGAATCGCTCGAGAGCTTCCTTCTCGTAGGTCGCGGGTTCGAAGTTCAGTTCGGCAGCGAAGTGGAGCTCCATATCGACCAGCGCGTCGATGAGGTACTCGACCGTCGCGAATCCCTGGTTGAAGGTGGCGGCCCGCTCGATCCGATCGACGAGCTCCTGTGGCATCGGATCACCCGTCTCGTAGTGGAGAGCGAAGCGGCGGAGGACCTCGGGACTGCTCAGCCAGTGCTCCATCAGCTGCGAGGGGAACTCCACGTAGTCGCGTTCATAGGCAGTCCCGGCGAGTGTCGGGTAGTGGACGTTCGACGCGAGCCCGTGAACGGCGTGCCCGAACTCGTGGAACAGCGTAACGGCGTCCGTCCACGAGATGAGCACGGGCTCTCCCGGCTTCCCCCTCACGAAGTTGGAGTTGTTCGACACGAGCGTGGTAACTCTTTCGTCGAACCGTTCCTGCGCTCGATAGCTCGTCATCCACGCGCCCGACCGCTTTCCCGCCCTGGCGAACGGATCGAAGTAGAATAGGCCGACGTGTCCTCCATCGTCGCGCTGAGTGACTTCCCAGACCCGCATGTCCGGATGAAAGGTCGGTACGTTCGATACGGGTCGGAAGTCGAAGCTGTAGAGCTCGCCAGCGACCCAGAACATTGCATCTCGAAGCCGATCGAGCCGGAGGTACTGCATCACCTCGTCCTGATCGATCTCGTATCTCCGCTGCCGCACCTTCTCGGCGTAGTAGCGGTAATCCCACGGAGCGATTTCGAAGCTTTCGCCCTCCTCCTCGACGATCTCCTGCATGTCCGCGACTTCCTCTTCGACGCGCTTCAGCGCCGGGCCCCAGACTGCCTTCATCAGCTCCATGGCAGCCTC
>WHSP01000009.1:29285-61717 GCA_009380025.1 Gemmatimonas sp.
GAGGGTGAGAATCTCGGCGATGATCACGTTGTTGTCGTGCTCACCGCCTAGATCCCCGCGGCTGACGAACATGCGCCATGCCCGTTCCCGAAGGTCGCGGCGATCCGCGTAGGTCAGGAACGGCTCGACCGACGATCGCGTGTTGGCGATCCGCCACTTCCCGGGCTCCCCCGCCGCCTCCGAAGCCGCCGCGGCCGCCTCGCGAAACGATTCCGGGACTCCCGTGAGCTGACTCTCTTCGTCGAACACCAGTTGCTGACCGCCTTCGTCCGCGAGAACGTTGACGCTGAACTCCGTGAACAGCACGGCAAGCCGCTCATTGATCCCTGCAACCCGACGCTTCGCCTCACCGTCCAACTTCGCACCAGCGTGCAGATGGTTGATGTAGTATCGCCACACCAGGCGCTGCTGCTCCTCGGTGAGGGTCGCCTCCGACTCGTAGACGGCCTCTACGCGACGGAAAAGCTCCTCGTTCTGGCGGATCCGGTCCCAGTGGGCCGTCAACCGCGGCGCCATCTCCCGCTCTACTTTCTGGAACTCCGGGCTCGTCCGGTTCGCCGCCCAGACGTGGTAGATCGCACCCACGCGATCGAGCGTCCTTCCCGCCCGCTCGAGCGACTCGACAGTGTTGCCGAAGGTGGGCGGATCGTCCGCAGCAATGATCGCCGCGATCTCCGCCTCCATCAACTCCATTCCCTTCTCCAATGCTGACTTGAAGTCATCGACCTCGACTCGGTCGAAGGGAGGAAGGCCCCCGAACGGACCCCGCCAGGGCTCGAGGAGCGGGTTCGTCGATTCGGCTTTCGACTGCGTTGTCCGACTCGGTTCTGTCATCGGATGTCGGGATGGTTCGCACCGGATCGCATGATCATGGGGTCTGACCGCGGCCGCGACCGATGCAATCGGCTGGCCGCTGTGCGCCTCGGTCACTCGTCGTCCGCGACCTCTGGGAAGGGGTTCCGCGCATAGACCCTCATCGCCTCGCCTCGTCTGATCCGTACCTGTCCCGCCGGTGCGCCCGGCGGCTTTCGAACGTCTCCGGCACGGCAGACGTGAACTTCGACCTTTCCGCGCACGCCGCGAGCCTTCGAGTGAAAGGCGGCGAGCTGGGCGGCCACCTCGACAACGGCCCGAGGCACCTCTTCCGTCGCCGGCTGGCGAACGATCACGTGACTCCCGGAATAGCCGGACGCGTGCAACCACAAGTCCCCAGGTGTGGCCACCCTGAACGTTAGCCGATCGTTGTCCCGGGCATTCTTGCCGACGAGGATTTCGTGGCCGTCGAAGATAAACGTCCGATAACCTCCGCCTTCCGCCATTTCCCGCCTTTCGTCATTTCGGATCTCGCCTAACGTCATTCGCTCGAAAGCGGGAATCCAGCGCCGGGGCCCATCAACGGTGCCACTGGATCCCCGCCTACGCGGGATGACAAACAATGGACACGGGGATGACAAACAAGTGAACCCGCGGATGACAACAATGGGAACCCGGGGAGGACAAGAAAGCGGCTGGTGTCCCGCGTCCGCGATCGCCGGATGGAACATTCTAGCAGAACGAGAAGTAGATGGCAGATAGCTCCTCAACCCGGGCCCCTTGCGGGGCCCCCGCCCGTTGCCCAGGACTTTCGATGAAACCGCTTCCCCGCTGGTTCGTCGCTTCACTGGTCCTTCTTGCCGTCCCGATCATTGATCCAGCCCCGGCCCTGACGCAGAACTCGGGCGATGGCTTCTTCTTCTCCCGGCCGAGTCTAGTCGTCAACGTTCATGGCGGGTTCGCGCGACCTCAGGCGGGGGGCGACCTCTTCTCGTTCGTCTCCGAGCTGCTCACAGTGGAGGGAAGCGATTTCCAGGGCTTCGTCGGCGGTGCGACGGTTGCAGTCCCGATTCGCGACCGGATCGACGCATCGCTGTCGGTCGAGTACACTGGCCGAACGCGCAACTCGGAGTTCCATGACTACGTCGAAGAGGTGAACGGGGTCGATCGACCGATCGAGCAGACCAACCGCTTTCAGCGGATACCGGTCACCGTCAACGCGGCGTACTACCTGCTGCCACGTGGGCGTTCGATCGGTAGCTTGGCTTGGGTACCCGAACGTTATGCCCCGTATGTCGGCCTCGGTGCTGGCGCGGTCCGGTACCACTTCAGCCAGGCGGGGGACTTTGTGGATATGGACGATTTCGGTATCTTCGTGGATCGGCTCGAGTCTGAGGGTTGGGCACCGGCCGCCCGCGCGTTCGTCGGATTCGAGTACTCGCTGACAACGCGGTTCGGTTTCACCACCGAGCTGGACTACCTCTGGTCTCGAGCGGAGTTGCAGCGTGATTTCAGCGACTTCGAAAACATCGACCTTTCCGGCTTCTCGGCTTCCGCCGGACTTTCGCTGCGCCTCTGACATTGGAGGACCCCTTGATGCCTACCCGTTCATCGCCACGATCGCACGTGCTCCCGTCCGCTCACCGGCCCCTAGACCGAACGACGATTGAGACGGATCGGCCAGCCGGGCCGAGCGGATCTCGGTTGGCGGTTCTGGCTCTCACGTTCGCGATTACTGCTCTGGTTCACACCGAGGCGGGAGCGCAGACCACGGCGGGTCCGGGGTGGACCGCGTGGCTCGGCTGCTGGGAACCAATTCCGGCGGACGGCCTGCCCGCACCAGACGGGGATGTGACGTCCCCTGTCTGTGTCCTGCCAACTGGCGATCCCGACGCCGTTGAACTGGCCACGATCGAAGGCGGTCAGGTCGTTGAGCGAGATCTCGTGAGCGCCGACGGGGTCGAGCGACCCCTCGAGCGAGAGGGCTGCACCGGCGTGGAAAGCGCCTCCTGGTCAGCGGATGGGACCAGACTGTATCAGCGGTCAGAATTCGCCTGCACCAGCGAGTTGACACGAGGTTCGAGCGGCATCTTCGCGATCCTCGGAAACGGGGAGTGGGCGACGGTGCACGCCGTCTCAGTCGGTAGCTATACGGATGTGCGCGTGCTACGGTACCGGCCGATCTCGGACCTCGAGAGCGTCAGCGCTGAAGCCGCCCTCGCGCTCGAGGGTCGTGCCATGGCCTTGGACGCCGCTCGCACCGCCGCCGGGGCCCCCCCGGAATTTTCGGACGTGGTCGAGGCCACCACCCGAGTGAACGATGCGGCAATTGAAGGATGGCTCATCGAGCACGGTCAGGGCTTCCCACTGAACGCCGGGCGCCTCGTCATGTTGGCCGACGCCGGTGTATCCGACCGGGTGATCGATGTCATCGTCGCACTGTCCTATCCGACCGTGTTCGCGATCGACCGTTCGGCACGCGAGGGCCGCGAGCGTACTGTCGATCGCCCCCCGCTAAGCCGCCCAGCAGGGCCGGTGGCCGTGCTCGACCCCTTCTACGGGGGCTACTACCCCGGCCGCTATCGGGGCGGCTACTACGGCGGCAGCTACTACGGCGGCGGCTACGGCGGCGGCTGGTATGGCGCCCCGGTAATCGTTCCACGTGAGCAATCCCAGGACGACGACAACGGAGGTCGACTGGTGAAGGGGCGGGGGTACTCTCGCGGTCGGGGTTCCGACGACTCTGCCGGACCGGCTTCCCGTCCATCTGCCTCCCCATCGGGCTCGCGAGGTTCCTCGGGTTCGGCATCCGGCGCTGGAAGATCTTCCGGTGGTTCTTCTGGTGGCTCAACCGGGCGAGTTGCGAAGCCACGTTCCAACGATTAGTGCCGTCCGCCGCGAAGTCGCTTCCACGAATGGAAGGAGGCCGGGATCCTCGTCTGGATCCCGGCCTCCTCATTGCCGTCATCATCCCCCAAGTCCTGAAGCATTGCTACCCCGAGGTGCCCACTCGCGTCATTCCCGCGGAAGCGGGAAGACAGTGGCGATGGATTCAGCTTCCTGGGAGCGCGGGCCTCTGGCCCGCCGTACCGCTGCGCCGTGGATTGCCGTGCGTGCGGGCGAGGACGCCCGCGCTCCCAGGAACGTGGCTATCGGCTAGTTCGCCAACGGATCCGGCCGGAGCTGGAACTTCACCACCTTGCTCGTCGTACCCGACCCACCTTCCATGTGGAAAGGGGCACGTGTGCTCACCGTCGTCCAGATCCCCCTCCCTTTCCAGCCAGCGTCGGGGTCGTCGATCCGACCATCCATCCACTTCGTGTAGAACCCGCTCGGATACGGTACCCGCAGGACGACCCACTCGCCGTCGCGTAGCGCGAGGAGACCCTCCGAACCGTTGCCTGTATTGATCGGCACGTTCTCGCCCAGGCCGAGCGTATTGAACTGGTCCACCCAGGTGTAGTAGCTGGACTCGGCGCTGCCCGAGGTCTCGACCCCACCGACTTGTGGAACCGGTTCAGTGTAGAACGTCCACCCCTCGGGGCAGTGCTGCCCCGTCGCCTCAGGCCCGTTCAGTGGTCCCTGGCACCTGCTTCGATCGAAGCTGGCCATGTGACCACTCGCGAGGGCCGCCCAGTAGACTCCGTTGCGATCCACGTCACCGCCGCGCGGGCTGAATCCCTCGATGGGGTTGCCCGAGGGGTCGAGCGGGAGCTCATAGACTTCTGCGAGTGCCGTTGCGGGCGGATCCTCGCCCGGGACCAGCCGGATGACCGCCCCGGGGTACCCGAGGTTGGTCCCCCAGACCGACCCGTCAGGTGCCGGTGCGACGGCATAGAAGGCGCCACCAAAGCGCTTGTCCATCGCCGGGTCGACGGGCTCGTCCGGTTCGATGTAGTCATCGCGCTGGCCGTTCCCGTTCGTATCCATGATCAGGGCAGTCCACCCCTGAGCGGCCTCTTCGTCGCCCGTCTCCTCGAAGAGTCGGGTGTTGAGCCAGCCGACGACCTGGCCGCCGCCACTGGTCCACAGGGTGTTGTCGTCATCCTCCGCAAACATCAGGTGGTGCGTGCCAAAGCAAGTGCTCACGTGAGTGATCTCACCGGTTTCGCGATCATACATCGCGAGGTGACGCCCCGAGGCCGCGAGCGGGAAGAGCGCTGCAGAGGGGTGACTCGAGCCCTCCCGACAGAAATCCGGATTCTCCCGGGGGCGGACGGCTGCCGTTAGCCAGACGCGGCCGCGGTCGTCGAGCATCGGGTTGTGGACGTTGCTCTGACTGGTCCAGATCGCCTCATCCCCCCAGTACGCCGACGGGGCGAGCATCTCCCCGGCAGCAATTGGTGTCTCGGGATCCCTCGGCTCCAGCGGGACCTGGCTCGCCGTGTGGGTCGCGGGGTCGAGCGCGGGAACGTAATCGGCGCTGGCCTCGAGCGCTCCGAAGACCGGTCCGTTCGCATTGACCGTCGGATCCCGTCGATCCGTCGAAGCGACATCGTGAAGGTAGGCCTTCGGATCGGCCCAGTCCCACATCGTGATCACGACGTTTCGCTCGATTCCCTCCGGGCGTGGCGGCGCCGGGGGTACCTCCCCGGCAGCGATTCGATCGGTCCAGTCGGCGAACATCTCCAGAGCGCGCTCGGTGCCGACTCCGCTCAGACCCCCAACCATGCTGCCTCCCGCCTGGCCGGACTGAATCCTCCGCGCCCAGGCCTCCACTGAACTGTCGAACGAACCCAATTCGGCGGGAATCGTTCGAGTGCCGGGGGTACCGAGCGCGTGGCACGCCATGCACCCGCCCGATTTGACGCTCCGGACCCACTCCGCCTGGGTCGACACCGAAGGGTCGATGCCGTTCCCCTCGTCACCCGTTCCGGGGAACTCGCTGGCCGCGGGCATCTCGATCAGCGAGAACCAGTACCCGGCCGGGTAGTACTGTGCGGCCTCCTCCGGACTCGGGGCCGGGACCGCCTCGAGATCGAGATCCGTACCCGGCCTCGCCGGGGCCCTCGGCGAATCCACCAGACCGTAACCGCGAACCCACACGTCGTAGGTCGCCTCCGGAAGATCGGGCAGGGCGTACCGACCCGCGTCGTCCGTCACCACGATCTTGACGAGTTTCGTCGGAAGATCGGTCGTCTCGGCGATTACCCAGACGCCCGCCTCGGGTCCGTTCGAACCGCTCACCACCCCGCCTATATCATCCGCATCGAGCGCAATGGGCCCCGCTGCGGGATCGTCGACTTCCGCGCACGCCGCCAGAGCGCCAACACCGATGGCTGCAACCAGCCCGGGATCGAAGCGAAATCTCATCATGGCACGGTTGTCTCAAAGTGAGGAAAAAGCGATAGGAGACGTGCTGTGAGGGTCATGGTCGGTCGGACAGGACCTTCCAAGTGGAGAGTAAATTCGCCAATGCTCGGTAGCAAGGGAATTCGCCGCCTTGCGTCTTCCCGTCACCTCCCGTCGAACCGGACGCGACACTTGACTGCACGTGCCTCCAGCCGTACGCTGATCGGGCGCTTGCAGTTTGCGACCGCTTCTTTGGCCCGTTGCCGGACCGACTCGGTCCACTTCCTTCCCTCCCGATCCACCCGTAAGCGGGCCGTAGCACTTCCGAGTTCGAGCACAACCCCATCTCGCGGTCAGCGCGTAGAGCCGCGACCTGGTTTTCGATAGACGGTCGAGCAGTTCGCTGGAGCGTCGTAGGAGGCCATTCATCATCGAAGGCTGAGGAGGCTACGGTCTCATGCCTCGGCGCCCGCCGAGGTTTTGCGGGTGGAACTCAGGGCAGATCGGCTCTTGGATCTCCCCTCAGGTTCCACTCATCCCTTTCCTCTCCCCCAAGGAGGCGTGGACATGTACCAAACGCTGTCAACGCGAATGTCCCGATTGGCGACTGGTCTAGCGGTCGCGCTGCTGGGCATCGCACCCACCCTCGATGCGCAAACCGGAACGGTCACCGGGGTGGTGACGGATGCGCAGACGCTGCAACCGCTGGCGTCAGCACAGGTCTCGATCACGGAGCTCGGGACCGGAGCGGTGACGCAACAGAACGGACGCTTCGTGCTGATCAATGTGCCCGCCGGCACGCACACGGTGAGCGTCCAACGAATCGGGTATGGAACGGAGGAAGCGGCGGTCACGGTTGCCGACGGCGAATCCGTCAACCAGGACTTCGCGATCACCGAAGAGGCCCTGGCGCTCGACGAAGTCATCGTGACGGGCACACCGGGAGGAAGCCAACGCAGGGCGATAGGCAACACGGTGGCGACCATCGACGCCGCAGAAATCACCGAGCAAGTCGCCGTCAGCACCATGCAGGACATGCTCGCCGGCCGCACACCCGGACTCCAATAGAATGTTCAAAACGGCAGCGTAGGAGCCGGCTCTCCCGTCCAGCTTCGCGGCGCCGGCAGCTTCACCTCCTCACGGAACCAACCCCTCATCTACGTCGACGGCGTCCGCGTCAACAACAGCACGGAGGCTGGGCCCAACCTCGGTGAGGGCGAGCAAGTCAACGTCCTGGACGACTTCAATCCCGAAGACATCGAGAGCATCGAGATCATCAAGGGTCCGGCGGCCGCCAGCCTCTATGGCACCGAGGCTTCCGCCGGCGTGATCCAGATCATCACCAAGCGCGGCCAGGAGGGCGCCCCGCGGTTCAACGTCTCGATCCGGCAGGGTACGAATTTCATGATGGATCCCGCTGGCCGGCTGGGAACGATGTGGACATGCCCTGAGAGCGAATCTCCAGGCACCTGCGAGACGGAGGAAGAGCTCGTTTCGTACAACATGTATGAGGAAGCGAATCGATACATCCAGGAGGGCTACTTCGACTGGCCCACCGAGAACCTCTACTCATACGGCCGCGCTCAGGGCTACAACCTGGACGTGGCGGGTGGTGCTCAGGCGATCCGCTATTTCGTTTCGGCCAACTACGACACCGAGGCTGGGTCGGCCTGGTACAACACGGACGAGACGTTCCGGCTGCGTGGGAACCTCGGCGTCATCTTCAACGACTACCTTTCGCTCGACGTTTCGAGCGGCTTCGTCGATGGTAGCACGCGCTTCGAGGGATCCACCATCGGCGACGGCGGTCTCTGGCAGGATATGGTCTGGTCCAACGGCTACTACCTGGATCGGATCACGCCGTTCGACAGCCCGACTTCGCGCAACCCGAACCCGCGGCTCGGCGGCTTCCAGGAGCACCTTCCCGCCGATGTCGCTGAGACCGAGGGCACGCGGGACTTTTCTCGGTTTACCGGCTCCGCGACGCTCAACTTCGTCGTGCCGGAGATCGACCTCGGGGTCACGACAGCCGGAATCAACTCTCGGGCCGTCGTCGGTATCGACAAGGGGTGGGACGTCAACCGCCTCCTCTTTCTGGCCGAGGACGGCATCGTGCCGGAGCACCTGAGGCAGTATACCGATGAGTGGTCGTCGGTCTACTCCGAGACTGAGACGGGCGAGATGACGTACGAGCGACCGATCAGCACCAACCTCACGTTCGACTATTCGCTCAGCGCGAGCCTCGACCTGGGAGAGGCGTTCGGTTCGCAGACGTCGTTCGGCGCGCAGTACTACACCAGCTCGGTCGATGAATTCGCTAACAGCGGGAACGGGTTCGCCTCGCCGTTGTCGAAGACAATCAATCAGCTGTCGCAGCCGCAGATGACCACGGAGTACTCCTACACGGAGAACAAGTCTCTGGGTTTCTACGTGCAGCAGGAAGTCAGCTTCCGGGATCGGCTGTTCCTCACGGGAGCGATGCGCTTCGACGACAACTCCACTTTCGGCACCGACGCGCCGGCTATCCGCTATCCGAAGGTCTCGGGCGCATGAGTCATTTCTGAAGAGAGCTTCTGGCGCATCAATCCGATCAGCACGTTTCGCCTACGCGGCGCGTGGGGCAAGGCCGGTCGTCAGCCGAGCGCGCTATCGGGCCTGAATACCTACACGACGATTCCTGGCCCGGGCGGGGCCTCTGCCATTCGCCCGGATAGCCTGGGCAACCCGGCGATCGAGCCGGAGGTCAGTACTGAGCTCGAGCTTGGTTTCGACTTCGCCATGTTCGACGATCGGATCTCAGGTGAGTTCACGCACTACTGGCGGAAGGATGAGAACCAGCTCCTCGGGGTCGACGTTCAGTCCAGCTACGGCATCCCGGGCGACGTGGAACAGAATCTCGGAAGGATCGACAACTGGGGATGGGAGGCGCTGGTCAGTACCCGGGTGTACGACAGTCCAAGTTTCTCGTTCGGCCTCGATCTCTCCGCCGACCACACGGACAACGAGATCAAAGAGCTCGGCGCCTACAACGGGGACGTCGCGGACGGCATACTCGTCGGGCTACCCTTCCCCAACGTGATCACGGACAACTGGGTCCTGTCAGCTGAGTTCGACCCGGATGCGCCGGCCGCGGGGAACTTCACGAACGCGTTGGGTGAGCGGATCACCGCCCTTTGTGATGCCGGGATCAGCCTGGCGCCAGAGGGGGCCACTAATTCGGCACAGTACGGGCGGATGCCGGGCGGTGACGCCGTTCCCTGTTCCGAGATCCCGGATCAGCAGCTGTACGTCGGGCGCGGGTTCGCGACCCATACGTTCAGTGTTGCGCCGACGATCGGGCTATTCGGCAACCAGCTGCAGATCTTCGCGCTGGCCGAAGGACAGTACGGCCGGACGAATCTCGACAACGCCCACGCCTGGGGTCACTTCTACAACAACTCGAAAATTGCCCAGCTGGAGAACGATGCGCTCTGGGTGGCCAGCGATCGCTTGAACGAGACCGGAGTGGATCACGCCAAGACGATCTACGACGCCTCTTTCTGGAAGCTGCGCGACGTCGGTGCCCGGTACAACCTGCCGCAGTCCATCGTCCAGCGGACGGGCGCGGACCGGGTCTCCCTTGCGATCTCTGGCCGCAACCTCTGGACTATCTGGCGGGCACAGGAGGAAATCTGGGGTCACGCCATCACCGACCCTGAGTTTGGAGATCCGACGGTGCAAGGCGGCGGCGGGAACTTCTACTCAATTCCGCCTCTGTCGAGCGTGAACGCGACCCTTCGAGTCTCGTTCTGATCGCGAGGTTGCCAAGCTGAGCGTAGGTCGATGCCATGTGGGCGGCAGTGCGCGACTTCGATCGCGCCGCTGACCGCCAGGCTCGACGACCATCCATTTGACCAACCAACGACTTTTGAAGATGATCTTCCAAGAATGGCAAGGACAACGCCGGGGGAGGGCGGCCACGGCCGGCATCGTTCTCCTCTCCCTCGGTGGGTTCACCGCATGTGATAGCTTGCTCGAAGCGGACCTGCCCCACGTCCTCACCGATGCTGCGATCGAGGCGCCGGGAACGGCCGAGACCCAGGTAAACTCGGCGATCGCACTCTTCGAGTGCGGCTACTCGGCGCTCGGCGTCACAGCGCTCGGTCACGAGGACGTGATGGAGTCAATCGCGGGTGCCGCACAGCAACATCAGTTCGATCAGACCCCCAACCTGGGCAACTGTGACCCGACCTCGGCGAGCACCGCCTGGCTGGACCCGGTGATGGGTGCGCGGTCCCGGATCTCGACCGATCCGGCGAAGCTGGTATCCACCGCTGAGGGCGAAGCGAACGGGGTCTATGACCGGATCAACGGCGAGTGGGCGCTCGGTGCGGACGGAGAGAGGCTCTCCGCGATCGCTTCGATCTATATGGCCATGTCACTCACCCACCTCGGCGAGTTCGTGTGCGAAGCGTCGTTCGACGGTAGCGATCTCGTGACACCGACGGAATTGCTCAACCTCGCCGACGACTGGATCACCAGTCGTGCGCTCGTGCACATCGACGAGTTCGGCGACTTCACGATGCCCTTCGGGATCGCCCCGAGCGCTCGGGGGATGGCGTTGGCAGTTCGCTCGCGAATCCGCTGGGCGAACCGCGACCTCGAAGGCGTGGCGGCCGACGCAGCCGAAGTCCTTGGCGGCAACCCGACGTTCACCGCCTGGATCACCCGTGAGACCGGCGAGACCCGACGGAACAAGATCTACCATTCGGTGACGGCCGTCGGCTACTCCGGAGGCCTCGGGATCAACGACTGGTGGAACCCCTCGATCCGCAGGGCCAATCCGGTCACGGGCGAGCCGTGGCCGGATCCGATCCCCTTCACGGGCTACCTATTCCTTGGCATTATGCCCGACGGCCGGGCACTCGAGGCGGGGAACCTCCCCGTTCGTTGGGCGGAGGAGGAGCGTGACGACGCCCGCCAGCCGATTCCGCTGAACAACGGTGCGGTTCCCGACACCCGCGTCCAGCACATCTTCAAGTCCATCCAGGGACCCGCGCCTCGCGAAGTGCCCGATCGCTACGGGGCCGAGGACGACGACATCCCGTACATGTCGTGGGAAGAGCTCCGGCTCATCCAGGCGGACTACAACCTGAGCCAGGGAAATCTAGAAAGCGCAATCGACCATGTGAACTCGCTGCGCGTTGGGCACGGGCTTCCCGAAGTTTCCGGCGCCTATCGTACGAGCCTGGCTGGCAACGCCGAGGCGGTGCGCTCGTTGCTGCTCGAGGAACGGCGGCGGGAGTTCTACGCGGAAGGGGGTCGCTACTGGTCAACCAAGATCCAGAACACCGACGTTCTCTGGTTCCCGCGCAACGAGGGGGAAACGCCCTTCCAGGGTTATGCGCTCGAGGGGGGGGTTAGACAGCGGTTCGGCGAGGACGAGTATACCGCGAATCCATACTTCATCGAACGCGGAGGTCTCGATGCCCGCGGGACGGGCTGTACAGACCTGTTCGGAGCGCAGGCGCCGGTGATCTTCTAGACCTGACCGAAACGCAACCGCAATTCACCGCAGAGGCGCAGAGGACCTTCGCCAACGGCGTGGTTCTCTGCGCCCTCTGCGTACCTTGAGCTCTCCACGAGGCAAACCGAGCGACGCCGTTCGGATTGGATCACACAGGTGGCGTATTCTCGTTTTCGTCTCGGATCACCTGAATTTCCAATCGATAGCCAGTAGAGTAGGGACCAGGCTCCGGCCTGGTCCCTACTCTACTGGCTAATCTTTGCCGTCCCGTGAGGCTGGACACGCCCGACTCGCGACGCACCGCCCACAAAGCCCGGGGCGGGTGCCTTCTTAAGTTTCGCAGTTCAGGGGTTGAGCCAGTAATTGACCTTGAGGGCGACGATGTTGTCGGGCCGGATGCGGAAGAGCTCGCGGGCATCGTCGCCGAAGTCGAGGCGTCCGAAGGATTGTGCGACGGGGTCGACATCCATCCCGGTGATCGTGTGTTCCCGGTGCTGCTGCCAGACGAGGTACAGCGTCGAACCCTGGCGCCATTCCCAGCGGAGCACAGCATTCCCGAGCAGACTCCGGTAATCGAAATCGAGGTCCCGGACGAGGAAGGCATTCGCATCCCCAGAGCCGTCCGGATCCACTTCCAGCATGCCATCCGGCTGTCGCTCGACGGTGCCGGCGTCGTCGCCGTAACGCACGAACTCGAAGGTGCCCGGCGCACGCAACTCCTTCAAGGTTCCGTAGCTCCCGGTCGAAATGAACGGTTGGGCGTACATCTGAAGCGATAGGCCCGGAAAGAAGGTCACGTTGACCCGAGATTCGATGCCGAGCGTCGTCTGATCGAGGCTCGCGAAAACGTACCGGTTGGCGAAGGTGTGGGTGGCCAACGGATCGATGACGGTCGTGACGTACTGCGCCGCTGTCCGATCTCGGGACAGGCTCGGACCAATCCGGATTTCCCAGTTCTCTCGCGGCTGGTAGCCGAGCTCCAGGTCAAGGCTCCGGCCCCACGAGCCGCCCTCTTCTCCGTACCACGCGAGGGACCCGCTCCCCGAGTAGGCCTTTCGCGTATCGGTGTTGAGATTGATGCTGGCCTGGTAGCCGCGGGGGACCCGGCTGAGCGGCCCGCCGCGCGTCAGACGATCATCGTAGGTTTCCGGCGTGTACTCGACCCGCCAACCGCTCCCCCAGTAGTTCGCCCACTGGTAGCGGCCGTTGAGGTTGAAGTTGAGCAGCAGCGGTTGGCCGGCGTAGTTCCAGATCGCGTCGGGGCCGCCTCCGACGTTCCAGCTGCGTAGGAACCTCCCGGGCGTCACCTGGTTGTACTGGAGGTGGGTATCGAAGATGAGCCGATCGGCGTAGCTCTGGAAGCCGATGTCGTTGACTTCATACCTTGGGCTTGCGGCCGCAAGGGCGATCCGGCCAGTCATCGCGCCGGCCTGCTTGTTGATCTCGGTCATCGCGTAGTAGCCGAAGAGGCTCTCCGCGCTCGGGTCGTAGTCGAGGTGGGTCGCATCCGGCCGCTGGAGGTATCGCGTCGACGTGCGCTGTGTGCGTGCGACCGCTCCGGCGCTCCCGGTGACGTAGCTGGGGCTGAAGGTGGTACTGAATCGCCAGGTCCGCTCCGCCCATTCGTGCGCGAAGTCGAGCCCACCGGTCAGAGCCGCCGAGTGAAGGCGGTCTCCGAGGTCCTCGCCCAGGTCCCGATTGACTGCGGTGAAGACGCCACCGATCCGAGTGTTCCCTCCGTTGGCATCCCGGCGTACCCGCCCAACCACGTAGTTCGCCGCCGCCTCGACCACGGCCCGTGCGGGCAACCCCTCTCCATCGATATAGCGAGCCGTCTCCCGGTTCGTGACCACGTCCAGGAGGCCGATCGACCATCCCTCCCCGACCTTGCCGGTGAGCTTGGCTGCCCCGAGGATCGTCGTAGCCGCCGGCTCATCCGAATAGAGAGCCCCGGACGGTACTGACCCCTGAGGGGACCGTCCCATCCGACGGGAATAGAGGAGCTCTGGCGCACGTCCGGTACTTCCGGTCGGTCCTCCCTCGCCGAACCGGAAGATCTCGGCACCCTCGATGAAAAACGGTCGCTTCTCGTCGAATCGAGTTTCGAAAGCTGTGAGGTTGATCACCGCCGGATCGACCTCGACCTGCCCGAAGTCGGGGTTCACGCTGGCGTCGAGGGTGATGTTCGAGCTGACCCTGTACTTCACGTCCAGCCCTGCGTTGCCGAAAACCTCAGATCCCGTGCGGTACGGGTTCTCGAGGTCGATCCCGGGGGTGGTCTGTCCGTCGAGGTACTCCGCGCGACCGGTGACGTAGGGGAGGAGCTCGAGCCGTCGCCCTTGCCGGATCCCGCCAATCCCCTGGAGGTGGCCGAAGCGCGGAACGCCCCCACGCTCTAGCTTCGGCGTGAACGCGAAGAGCGTCTGCTCCTGCTTTCGGTGAATCCAACGCTCGAACTGGATACCCCAGACCTGGGCTTCGACGGGCCGGAAACGCAACTGGCTGAACGGAATTCGCATCTCGACCGACCATCCCTCCGGGTCCAGCGATGTCGCCACGTCCCAGACGGGATCCCATGAGCTGTCGTTTTGACCGATCGAGATCAGCTCGTCCTGCCTGACCCCCGACGGATTGGTGGCAAACCTGTAAGCCGTCTGGTGGTCGTGATAGCTATCGAGGACGACGACGAAGAGGTCAGACTCCGAGAGCGAGGCGTCCCGGCGGTCCAGGCGCGTCGTTACCTCGCCGGAGTCCCCCAGTCTCCCTCCGATATAGATCGCCTGCTCGTCGAACGCGATCCGAACCTCGGTGACTTCGCTCGCGGGTCGACCTTCGAACGGGTCGAGCTGGGTGAACTCGGTTACAGCCGGCGCTGCCGACCAGACCGGCTCGTCGAGCTGCCCGTCGACGGCGATCGGCTCCTCGGCCTGGACTGCGTGTGCCTGCGGAGCGGCGACTGCGTGGGACTGTTGCAGAGCAGGCGGTACGCTCCCTTCCTGCGCCGACGCCCCTCGCGGAAGAAAAGCCGCGAGCAGCAACGCGGCAGCAGTCAGAAGGATACGCCGGCCTTGCCGTCGGGTCATCGCAAAGAACTGGACTGTGATGGAGTGCCTCCCTCTCCGTCATTCCCGCGAAAGCGGGAGTCCAGCCCCTGGATCCCGGCCTTCGCGGGCATCTGACCAAGGGGCGCAAGAGATCTAGAGGAAGCACAAGGACGAAGGGAAACGCAAGAATGACAAGAGCAGCGCGGCGGATGACGAAGAAGCACGAGCTGCCGCCTTCGACTACCCTGCCCTACTGTCGCGGCAAGATATCGCCGGCCTCTAATCCGTCAAAGTGGTGACGAGCAATCGCTATTGGCCCGCGGACGGGTGACTAATGTATACACCCGTTCCGGACCGGACGCTGGGACGAGCAGCGGTCACCCTGAGCTTCGTTGCGCTCGGACCGCGTATGCTTCAGATTTGGTTACAGGTAGTCCCGACGTCGTGGGCGCAGTTTTCGGGCGAACGCCTTTCGGGATGCCACTCGCTGGCTCTGCGTGCGACCACGGCGGCAAACGTGAATCCCTGCCCGGTGGTACTCCGGATCGAATGCGCGAGTTCGTCGGTGCTCCGCTTCCACATTGCGTACCGCGAATCAGCGCATCCGCACCCGTAGCGGGCCGGCGCGATCTCGCGCGGATGCCTTGCCCATAGATCCCCATCGACACCGGGTCCGAACCGGGCCCAGGAACAGTGCAGTACCGGTAGTTCGACTCGTCGTGGCAAAGAGCAACGCGAACCCGGGAAAGTTCCATGAAGTCGAGCGTCAGATCTCCAATCCCGACGATCCGAAGGGCGGGACTCGGAATCATTATCGCGGCTGCGCTGCTGCCCTCCCCTGCCCACAGCCAGGCGGAAGACATCCCTCGGACGCCGTCCGGTAGACCTGACCTGAACGGCATCTGGCAGGCGCTCGGCAATGCCCACTGGGATATCGAGCCACACACGGCGCGTCCGGCTCTGGCCATGCAGCCGGGGCCGGTCGTTCCGGTACCGGCGGAAGAAGTGCTCGCGCTGGGGGCGATCGGTGCGGTGCCGGCGAGCATGGGAATCGTGGTTGACGGCGAGATTCCGTACCTACCGGAAGCGCTCGAACAACGAGAAGAGAACCGGGCGAATTACCTCGAACTCGACCCGGAAATCAAGTGTTACCTGCCCGGCGTTCCGCGCGGCAACTACATGCCCTTCCCGTTCCAGATCTTCCAGAGTGATCAGAAGTTCTTCATCGCGTACGAGTACGCGGGCGGGGTACGCGATATCTACCTCGAGGATCCCGGTCCGCCGGAAGTCGACTCGTGGATGGGCCAATCGGTCGGGCACTGGGAGGGCGACACCTTCGTCGTCAGGGTGAACGGATTCAACGGCCAGACGTGGTTCGATCGCGCCGGAAACCACCACAGCCCCTCGATGACGGTGGAGGAACGCTACACGATGACGAGCCCCTATCACATCCTCTACGAGGCAACGATGGAGGATGCGGAGACGTTCTCTCGGCCGTGGATGATTCGGCTCCCGCTCTATCGTCGCATCGAGGAGAATACGCGGCTCGGACAGTTCAAGTGCGTCGAGTTCGTAGAGGAGCTGATCTACGGAGATCTCCGCAAGAACCCCATCGACCCGGAGAACTGATCATGACGGGGCTCGCCTATACGGAGGGGGAGGCGAGGTGCCGATGGTGAGGATTGACGATCTGTTCTACGACGCCTGCCACGAAGAAACTACGCACTCTCCAACGTGCTGAGCGGTGCCCGCGCCGAGGAACGGCGCGAGGCCGAGGCAGCCGACACCGAGGATCGGAGGTAGTCGAGATGCGATGGATCTATGCGACACTGGCCATGGCCGTCCTTGCATTGATGGTGCGGACCGCTCCGGTGGAGGCACACCACGCCTTCGGAGCCGAGTTCGACAGCGACGCGCCAATCCGGCTCCAGGGCGAAATCGTCCGGCTCGAATGGGTGAACCCGCACTCCTGGATCCACCTCGAGATCGAGAAGGACGACGGCACCGCCGAGGTCTGGATGGTGGAGGGGGGCACGCCGAACGTGTTGCTCCGACGCGGTCTCCGGCGCGACTGCCTGACGATCGGGACCGAACTGATCGTCGACGGCTATCAGGCCAAAGATCACTCGCTGCTCCGTGCCAACGGCCGCGACGTGACCTTTACCGACGGGCGTAAGTTCTTCATGGGCTCTTCCGGAACCGGAGCCCCCGACGATGGTGCGGAGCAACGCGAACGAGAGACCTCGGGACGTTGTTGACGACGGGTTTCCGGTTAGGCGGGTTGCCGGTTACCAGGTACCGGTGAACTGCCAACGTCTGGTATCTGGCAACATGTATCTGGCAACTGGCAACTGAAAAACCGAATGCCGATGCGCCTTCCCAGGAGGGTACCATGAATCTACCGCGTTCAGTTTTGCTCCGATGGGCTCTCGCGGGAATCGGAGTCCTGGCGCTCGCCGATTCGACGGCCGCCCAGGCAGCGGCGCGTGACGGCGGCGACTACGTTGCTCCGCGGACCGTCTGGGGCCACCCGGACCTCCAGGGGAATTGGAGGAACGCGACGCTTACACCGCTGGAGCGTCCCCGCGGACAGGGCCCGACGCTCACCGAGGCTCAGGTCGCGGAGATGGAGGGCGCACTGCGGGCCCGCTTTGCTGAAGACGCGTCGCCGAGCGATCCGAACCGAGCCGCGCCTCCCGTGGGTGGCGACGGCTCCACCGGAGCAGCCGGCGGGGTCGGTGGCTACAACACCATCTACATCGATCCGGGGGAACGGGTCGCCAGAGTAAACGGTGAGTATCGCTCTTCGTTGATCACGAACCCGCCCGACGGCCGGATTCCGGAGCTCACGGACGAGGCAAGGCAGCAGTTGATGGCAGCGCGCCAGAGTCGGGGGTCGTTCGGCATATACGACAACCCGGAGAACCGGCCGATCGGCGAACGCTGCATCCTCTCGTTCGGCTCGAACGCTGGACCGCCGATGCTACCCAACGGCTTCTACAACAACAACTACACGATCGTCCAGAACGAGGACCACATTCTCATTCTGGTGGAGATGGTGCACGACGTCCGGATCATCCGTCTCTGGGACGGTGAGGAGCTCCCCGAGAGCATGCGTCCCTGGTTCGGCGACTCGTGGGGGCATTGGGAGGGTGAAACGCTGGTCGTCGAGACGACGAACATCCACCCGTCGCAGGGTTTCCGCGGTTCGCCAGCAGAGGGCGCCCGCGTGGTCGAGCGGTTCCGTCGGGCCGACGAGAACACGGTCGTGTACGAGTTCACGGTTCACGATCCCGCGTACACGCTGCCGTGGGGCGGCGAGGTACCGATGAACAGGATGGATGAGCAGCTCTACGAGTACGCCTGCCACGAAGGGAACTACGCACTCTCCAACGTGCTGAGCGGTGCCCGCGCCGAGGAACGACGCGAGGCCGAGGCAGCCGACCCCGAGGATCGGAGGTAATCGAGATGCGATGGATCTACGCGACACTGGCAATGGCCGTCCTTGCGTTGATGGTGCGGACTGCTCCGGTGGAGGCGCACCACGCCTTCGGAGCCGAGTTCGACAGCGACGCACCGATCCGGCTCCAGGGCGAAATCGTCCGGCTCGAATGGGTGAACCCGCACTCCTGGATCCACCTCGAGATCGAGAAGGACGACGGCACCGCTGAGGTCTGGATGGTGGAGGGAGGCACGCCGAACGTGTTGCTCCGACGCGGTCTGCGGCGCGACTGCCTGACGATCGGCACCGAATTGATCGTCGACGGCTATCAGTCCAAGGATCACTCGCTGCTCCGTGCCAACGGCCGCGACGTAACCTTCACCGACGGGCGTAAGTTCTTCATGGGCTCTTCCGGAACCGGAGCGCCCGACGATGGTGCGGAGCAACGCGAACGAGAGAACTCGGGACGTTGTTGAACGACGGCCGGGACCCAGGTCGCGCATACTCCGGGCACTGGATCCCAGCTTTCGCGGGATGACTACGTCTTCGTGGAATTCGTCCGCCGGCGCCCCGTTTCGGCCCGTCGCCAACGTTCAGGATCGGAGTACGCCCAACGCCATTCACCGCTTCGCAGGGCGCACTATGAATTCGAGACCCATCGCTTCCTTCGTGGGCTTCCTTGCCCTGGCGTCGTGTGCCGGCGATGCCCCCGACGCGGAATCTTCGTCCGCCGGCGCCCCGTTTCGGCCCGTCGCCAGCGTTCAGGAGTTGATGCTGACCGTGGTGGAGCCAGGAGCGGAAACGTACTGGGACGCGGTCGGGTGGATCATCGATGCGGAGGGAACCCAGGAGATTCGGCCGGGCAGCGACGAGGAGTGGGAGGCAGTGAGGAACGCTGCGTTCCAGGTGGCAGAATCAGGCAACCTGTTGATGATGGAGGGGCGAGCGCCGGAGGGTGACGAGACCTGGATCGCGATGTCCCAGGCAATGACGGCGATGGCCGAGCGTGCGATCGATGCCGCCCTCGCGAGGGACGAGCTGGGTGTGTTCAGGATCGGCGGAGATCTCTACGAGACGTGCACGGCCTGCCACGCGGCCTATGCCCTCGAAACGTTGAGGCCGAACGCCCAGGTCGAATAGCGGTGGCGTAGAGATGCTGAACTTCCTTCAGTGGTTGGAGAGCACCCCGTGGAGCATCGCTCTACTGGAGTCCCTCTACGTTTGGCCGTTGCTCGAGTCGACCCACGTGCTCTCGCTCGGGCTGTTCGTCGGCACCACCGTGATGATGGACCTGCGGCTCCTGGGCGTGTCGTTCCGCAGCGTTCCGACATCGGCGTTCACCCATCGGCTCCTCCCCTGGACCCGCGCGGGATTCGCGGTGATGGCGGTGACCGGGTTGCTGCTCTTTTACTCCTCTCCGACACGATACTACTTCAACATCTTCTTCCGGATCAAAGTCCTCCTTCTGATCCTCGCCGGCCTCAACGTCTGGCTGTTCCATTCTCGTATCCACCGCCTGGTGTCGAAGTGGGATCTGGATCCGGTGCCGCCGAGGGCGGCCCGTTTCGCCGCCGGGGTCTCCATCGTGGCGTGGGCGGGTGTGGTGGTCGCAGGGCGGATGGTCGCGTACAACTGGTTCGACTGCGATCTCCAGCCCCAGCCGGCCCTCATCAATTGGGCGGCCGACTGCGTCGTCCCCGAACCGTAGGAGAGCGCGCACGTGCTGCTTCCGTTCTTCGAGTGGTGCGAGAACACGGCCATTGGCGAGACGATCCGAAACTCGCTCTGGTTGTTCCCGGTGATCGAGGCCGTGCACCTGCTCGCCCTGTGTCTCTTGGGCGGCTCGCTCTTGGTGGTCGATCTGCGGATGCTTGGCGTCGGACTGAAGGGACAGCGGATTTCGCAGGTCGCCGGGTACGCTCGTCCTTTCCTGATCGGAAGCATCGTGACGCTCGTCTGCACGGGCCTGTTGCTGTTCCTCTCCGAAGCCGTAAAGTGCTACTACAACACATCGTTCTGGGTGAAAATCACGACGCTGCCGATCGCTTTGCTGTTGACGTTCGCAGTACGTGACCGCTTCTCCCTTCGGAAGAGCTTCGAAACCTCGGCGATGAGCCGGCTCCTGGGGGCTGGCTCGCTCACCCTCTGGTTTGTCGTCGCGGCCGCCGGGCGCTGGATTGGCTTTTCCTGAGAAGGGTGAACGGGTAAGGGTGAATAGTGAAGGGTGAAGTCGTGGTGGACAGCGTCCGCGAGGGGGAGAGGCGACTTCTAGCCTTGGCTACCAGGAGTCAGGGAATCTTGGTCGACCTGGAATGGGTGGTCCTGCTTCCGGCAATAAGGTAGTTGTCCCCCAGAGCGAGCGAGGGTTCCTTGAAGACGAAGCTGTTTGCAGCGGTCGTGGCTTGCCTTTGCTTCGCCACCGTGGTCGTCGGGCAGGAACCGATCGACTACTCGGACGGCGATGCCTGGCTCTGCAGGCCCGGCAGGGCGGATGCATGCGCGATCGACCTTTCGACGACGATCATTGCGGCCAGTGGGACCCTCACCCGAGAGGAGTGGACCGCGGATCCGGACGCCCCGATCGATTGCTTCTACGTCTACCCCACGGTATCGACCGACCAGTCCGAGTTCAGTGACATGGAGGCGAACGAGGCGGAGCTGAACGTCGTCCGCCAGCAATTCGCCCGGTTCACCTCGCAATGCCGTCTCTACGCACCGATGTACCGGCAGGTGACGCTACAGGGGTTGCGCGTCCGAACCGGCGGAACGTCGCTCGCAAGCGGCCTCAACTACCAGGATGTTCTCAATGCATGGAACCACTATCTCGAGAACGACAACGGTGGCCGCGGAATCATCCTCATCGGTCATTCGCAGGGCGCATACATCCTGACCGAACTGATCCGACAGGAGATCGATGGACGGCCGGTTCAGGATCAATTTGTTTCCGCGATGTTGCTGGGGGCGACTGTGCCGGTCGCGCGCGGCAGGCAGGCCGACGGCGGAGCGTTCCGGGAGATCCCTCTCTGCACCTCCCCGAGCCAGGTCGGGTGCCTCGTTTCGTACGTTTCGTTCCGCTCGACCATCCCCCCTCCCGAGAACACGCGCTTTGGCCGGGTGGACGAGGAGGCGCTGGTCGCGGCGTGCACGAACCCGGCGGTGCTGGACGGCGGCAACGGAGATTTGCGGGCTTACTTCTCGACAGACAGGCAAGCCATCGTCGGAACGAGTGACCCGGGCGCCTGGGTTACCCCCGATCGTGACATCGAGACTCCCTGGGTCAGCCTCCCGGGACTGCTAACGGCGCGCTGCACGTCGAACGAGTTCGCCACCTATCTCGAGGTGACCGTGAACGGCGACCCGGCTGACCCGCGGGTCGACGACATCTTCGGAGACCTCGGCGCTCCGGGTCGGATCGCTACCGACTGGGGCCTGCACCTCGTCGACGTGAACCTGGCGATGGGGAATCTGGTGGAGCTCGTCGGAGAGCAGGCGGAGGCGTGGCTGGACGCTCACCCGCAGTAGGTCTCACGCGGAGAGGTGGAGGTCGCGGAGTGAGGACGTCCTTCTGAAGGTGTTCAACGACAGTAAACGCTTCGCGACTTCGCGTCTTCGCGTGACATTCTCGAATCGAGTCATCTCGCCCCTGAATGGAGACCGGACATGGTGACGAGCGCATTGAGTGCTATACCCATCCTCAGCACGGCGATGCTATTCGCGGTTGGCGCGCAGTCTCCCGCCCAACAGGGTGCGGTGAATGGCGAGTGGTCGACGTATGGGGGAGACCTGGGGAGTACGAAGTACTCCGCGCTGGACCAGATCGACGAAGCGAACGTCACAGGAGTCCAGGTCGCATGGGAGTGGAGGTCGCCGGACGATGCCCTCGCCGAGACCAATCCAGAGGTGGTGGGTGGCACATTTCAAGCCACTCCGCTGATGGTGAATGAGGTCCTGTACGTCAGGACGTCGTTGAGTATGGCTGCAGCCATCGACGCATCGACCGGCCAACAGCTCTGGGTCTTCGACCCGAAGAGCTATGAGGCCGGACGACCGACGAATCTCGGGTTCAATACGCGTGGCGTTGCGTACTGGACCGACGGCGCGGAAGAACGGATCTTCCTGGCGACGGGTGACTCTCGTCTCTGGGCACTCGATGCGTCGACGGGCGAGCCGAGCCCGGCGTTCGGTAATGACGGAGGCATCGACCTGACCCAAGGTCTTCGCAGGGAGGTGCCGCGGAACAGCTACCAAGTCATGTCGCCGCCATTGGTGATCGGGGATGTCGTGGTGGTCGGCTCGTCGATCTTAGATGTCCCCCAGTTCATGACGGCTCCGCCCGGTGACGTGCGTGCCTTCGACGTCCGAACGGGCACACAACGCTGGATCTTCGAAACCGTTCCGCGGCCGGGCGCCGTCGGCAATGAGACCTGGGAGAACGGTGGCTGGGAATACACGGGGAATACCAACGTCTGGACGATAATGAGCGCGGACGAGGAGCTCGGCCTCGTCTATCTCCCGGTGGGAACGCCGACGAACGACTGGTATGGCGGGCATAGACTGGGCGATAACCTCTTCGCGGAAAGCATCGTCGCTGTCGAAGCGGAGACCGGCCGGCGGGTATGGCACTACCAACTCGTGCATCATGGGGTCTGGGATTACGACATCCCCGCTGCGCCTACGCTCGTAGACGTGACGGTCGATGGTCGCTCGATCCCTGCGCTCGCGCAGATCACAAAGCAGGGCTTCGTCTTTGTCTTCGACCGCGGCACCGGCGAGCCGGTGTGGCCGATCGTGGAGCGTCCGGTCCCCGAATCGACGGTTCCGGGTGAGCGGCTATCGCCCACGCAACCTTTCCCTACCCGACCGCCTCCGTTCGAATCACAGGGGATCTCGGACGACAACCTGATCGACTTCACGCCGGAGCTCCGAGCCGAGGCGGAGCAGATCATCGCCGGTTACGATTACGGCGGGCTTTTTCATCCCCCTTCACTGCGGGGAACCATCAATAATCCCGGGTGGTTTGGGGGCGCCAACTGGCGGGGTGCCGCGGCCGACCCGGAGACGGGCTGGTTATATGTTCCGTCCCGCACCGGACCCATGGTCGTCCAACTCGTCGAAGCAGACCCGGAGAGCTCAGACTTCCGCTACGTTCGCGGAGGGCAACAAAGCGTAGCCGGCCCCAGCGGACTGCCGCTCACCAAGCCGCCGCACGCGCGCTTGACGGCCATCGATCTGAATACGGGCGAGCACGTCTGGCAGATCCCCCTCGGGGACGGCGTACGCCAGAGCGTGATCGACCTCGGGGTCACCGACCCTGGGCCGCTCGGGGGCGGAGCATTCACGGGCCCGCTACTGACCCCAACGCTCCTGTTCATCGGTCATTCCGGTGCTCGGGACGGTGACTCGGAAGCAGGAGCCGCCCTCCTGGCAATCGACAAGGCGACGGGCCAGCAGGTCCATGCTATTCCGCTGCCAGCCGTCGCGGGTGGAACCCCCATGACGTACCTGGCCGATGGCCGTCAGTTCATCGCTGTGGCAGTCAGCGGAAATGAGGGTACCGGACTCGTCGGCTTGGCCCTGGAGTGAGAGAACTCCGTCGGAAACCGGAACTCTCGAACCGCGAGACCCACATGAGCACACTTTCATCGCCGTCCTGTTGGCGGCTGATGGCGTCTGCGACGTTACTCACGTGGCTTGTTCCAACCGCGCCGCTCGCACAGGGAGCGGCGCCCACACCAACCTCGCTCTCGGGCAACGGAGAGGAGGAGGTTGCAACGTATACCGATTTCCCCGATGCGTCCGAGTTCGGGGATGCGACGATCTATTATCCTGCTGACGTGGACGAGCCTGTCGGGGGCGTGGCGATCGCCCCGGGTTTCACCGAGCGGCAGGGCCATATCGAGTGGTGGGGGCCCCGGCTGGCCTCGCACGGGTACGCCGTGCTCATCCTCGACACGAACGACCCCCGCGACCGTCCGGACGTTCGCGCCGAGGCGTTGATCGCCGCTGTTCGAACGCTCAAGGAGGAGAATAGCCGTCAGGGTAGTCCACTGTTTGGCAAGGTCGATACCGGGCGGATGGCAGTGATGGGCCACTCGATGGGTGGCGGCGGAGCGCTTCTCGCCGCCGACCAGCTCGGCGACGAGATCCAGGCGGCCATTCCCTTTACCCCTTGGCAACCTGACGGCGACTTCGACGGGATCACCGCCCCGACGTTGGTGATCGCGGGCTCCGCAGACGATATCGCTGGTGTCGACGAGCACGCCTGGCCACACTTCCAGTCGATCCCGGCTTCGACGCCGAAGGTGTACATGGAGGTCGAGGGAGGGGATCATTTCATCGCCGATACGACTCGCGGGGAAGACCTGGAGTTGATTGGCCGCTACGGTATCGCCTGGCTGAAGCTCTACCTCGATGGCGATGACCGATATCGTGACTTCATCTTTGGGGAAGCACAGGAAGGCACCACGGCGAACCTTTCACGTTACGTCGAGAACCCTGAATGACCAGGAGTCAGGCAGGCGGCGAAGACGCGCCAGTTGGAGCCGGAGCTTCTGGGATCCCGCTCGTCTTCGTTGCGAAGACCGGGTTAACACGGGAATCTTGAGCGTGTGGACGGGTACGCGCTTGGGGGCGGGACGCCCGCAGTCCCAGGCCGGAGCTTCCGGGATCCTGCACTCGATCGACGGCAGCAGGGAGATGACGATGGCGAAAAGAGGCTTTCATTTGGTCGCGATCACGGTCTTCGGCGTGCTCATGCCGCCGCTGGCCAACCCGGTGCACGGACAGAGCGGCGGCGCTTCGGGTGAGGTGATCGCATCGAACCTCGGTCCAGTGATCAACTCGGCGGCACGCGATGCGGAACCGACGTTCAGTGCCGACGGTCGAACGATGTATTTCAACTGCTTCGATCGGGGTGAACGAGTCGGTTCCGATATCTGTGTGTCGACACTCGCCGAGGGAGAGTGGACGGAGCCGGAGATCGTCGGTCCGCCAATTAGCACCGAGGAGTACCTCGAGGTCGAGCCTCTCCTATCGCCCGACGGGAATCGGCTCTACATCATGAGCAATCGCCCGGGCGGATTGGGTGGTATGGACATCTGGGTGAGCGAACGAGTCGAGGGCGAATGGACAGAGCCGGAGAACCTCGGGGCGCCGATCAATTCGCCTGAGAACGACCACTGCCTCTACTTTGCCGGGCCGACCTGGAATGTCGCCTACTGGACCTCAACCCGACCGGGTGGACACGGAGGCAACGACATCTGGATGTCTGAGCGAATCGATGGGATCTGGCAGGAGGCGGTCAACCTTGGGCCGAACGTGAACTCTGCAGGAAGCGAGCATCATTCCCTGCCCTCCCCCGACGGGCGCTCGCTCTATGTCTCGTCGGATCGGCCGGGTGGGCACGGCGGCGAGGACATCTATGTGACGACCCGTGGCGACGACGGGCTCTGGAGCCCGCTCGTCAACCTCGGGCCGGGTGTCAATTCTGCCGAGCACGATCGGTGTCCAGCATTCTCGCCCGACTTCGAGCTCTTTTTCTTCGATTCCGAGCGCGCCGGCGGCCACGGCAACAAGGACCTCTGGAGCGTACCGTATGCTCGAATCGAGCAGATTCGGTAACGTCGATGGCGGAACTATGACTATCCGGGCTGGGTGTTTGTCGGGCGCCCACCAGTCATTCCGCGAATGCGGGAATCCAGGGCGCGGCATACGACGGAGCAGCTGGATCCCCGCTTTCGCGGAGATGACGACGTTTTGTTCAACATCAGCAATGAGGTTTTGATGAAGCAGATCCTGTTCATACTGGTGGCGGGCCTCGTCGCCTCCCCGGCCTGTGGCCAGACGAACGACCCGTTCCCCGAGCCGATCGAGGCGACTGAGGACGTCATCACCGTCGGCTTCGAGGACTTCGCCGCCATTCCTGACATCGACGGCGAACCGGCACGGATGATGACGATGGTGGACGAACCGGGCACCGGTCGAATGTTCCTCAGCGACATGCGCGGTCTACTCTACAGCGTCAGCTATGATGGCCAGGTGGCGGAATACCTGAACATCGACGACGAGAGGTGGGAAGTCAGCGTCGAATCCCAGAGCCGTGAGCGCGGCTTCCAAAGCTTCGCATTCCATCCCCAGTTCAACGAACCGGGCGCTCCGGGCTTTGGGAAGTTCTACACCTGGACGGATACCGACAACACGACGCCGGATCCTGATTTCGTATCGGGTGGCGGCGACGATTCCCACGATACCGTTCTGCTGGAATGGACCGCGAGTACCCCCGACGCAGCAACCTACGACGGCGATCCTCCTCGCGAGTTGGCTCGCTTCGAGCAGCCCTTCGGCAACCACAACGCCGGCCACCTCGCCTTCAACCCGACGGCCTCGCCCGACGACCCAGACTACGGGCTCCTCTACATGGGCGTGGCTGACGGCGGAAGTGGCGGTGACCCGCTCGACAACGCCCAGAAACTCTCCTCCGCCTTCGGCAAGGTCTTCCGCATCGATCCGCTCGGCTCCGACAGCCAGAACGGCGAGTACGGCATTCCCGCGGACAATCCGTTCGTCGGCTCCGCCGAAGATGGCACTCTGGGCGAGATCTATGCGTACGGGGTCCGCAATCCGCAGCGCTTCGGTTGGGACTCGGAGACGGGTGCGATGTACCTGGCCGACATCGGCCAGAACATCATCGAGGAGGTGAGCCCGGTCACAGCCGGTGCCAATCTCGGGTGGAACGACTGGGAGGGCAGCATGCGCTTCGTCAGCCGCTCTGAAGTGGACGACAGCGATCCGCGCGGGGACCCCGACCTGACCTATCCGGTCGCGGAGTTCGATCAGAGCGATCCGATCCTTCAGCCCTCTTGCTGTGCGGCGACCGGCGTTCACGTCTACCGTGACGGCGACATCGATCAGCTACGCGATCTCCTGCTCTTCGGCGACTTCCCGAGCGGCGAGATCTTCTACGTCTCGGCCGACGATCTACCCGAGGGTGGGCAGGATCCCATCCGACGTGTGCTTCTCCGCGGCGAAGACGAAGAGGCGCGAACTGTTCTCGAGCTGATCCAGGAGACGAACCGCTCGCAGGGGCGGGAGCCCGCGGATCGCGCCGACATGCGCTTCGGCACGGGTCCGAACGGCCAGCTGTTTATCCTGAACAAGCAGGACGGGACGCTGCGGTCCCTCGTCCCGTGATGGATTGGGCGGACATAGGGGGAGAACGAGGGAGCATCCTCAACCGGGCGGGCCGCCTTCGGCCGAGAACTCGGGGATCCAGAGGGAGGCTCACGCGGAGACGCGGAGCGCGAAGCCCTCCGACCCCTCCCTATGAGAGTGGACGTTACGTCGATCTTTACTGCATCATCCTGTCCACTGGGCGCTTGGTTCGGGCGGGTCCCGTTGCCGTACACGTTCCGTCCGTCATCGCATCGGGAACGTGGACGTGTACGGGAACGGCGACGCAGTCCCGACGTGAGGTTTCTCGGGAGGAGCGCCCTCAGAAATTAGGCGCCTGCGGAGTCAGGATCGTGAACTCTGTGAAACTTCACCGCCCCGAGTCCGTCCAGATCAACGCTGCAAGCCGAGGTGTTCTTGACTTTCCCTTGCTCTCGGAGGTGCATCGATGCTCACAAATACCCTCGTCCGGACGGTAATTAGCGGAGCCATCGCCGTAACAGCGGTGTTACCCCCAGCGGCCTACGCCCAAACCGATTCGGGCAGTACGGTGGCAGATCCCCCGACATTCTATTCGAACGTCCTTCCCATCCTCCAGGACAACTGCCAGGTCTGTCACCAGCCCGCGGGCCTGAACCTGGGCGGCATGGTAGCCCCGATGTCGTTGATGACCTACGAGGAGACGCGCCCGTGGGCGGGGGCCATGGCCCTCGCGGTCGAGCATCGAAAGATGCCTCCGTGGCATGCCTCACGGGCATTCGAGGGCAAGTTCCAGGGCGAACGCTATCTGGACGAGGCAGAGATTGAGACGATCGTCGCCTGGGCGGAGGCCGGTGCTCCCGAAGGAACACCTCCCTCGAACTGGGAGGCTCCGGAACCGGACAAGGAAGCCGATGGCGGCTGGGCGCTCGGCGAACCGGACCTGATCCTGGAGCTGGACGAGCCGTTCCTCCTGGAAGACGATGTCGAGGACCTCTACGTGACCCTAACGGCGACGTTGACGGAGGACATGCTGCCGGAATATCGCTGGATCAAGTCGGTCGAGTATCGACCGGGCCCGTATGTCCACCACATCCTTCGAGGAATGGGTGGTCTGGCGCCCGGGAACCAGCCTATCATTTACGACAACGGCTATGGCCGGCTGATGCCGGAGGGGCCACGGGCGATCGAGTTCGACATGCACTATCACAAGGAGGCGGGTGAGGAGACGGCAGCCTACGATCAGACGGAAGTCGGTATTCGCTTCATGGAGCCGGGCGAAGTGGTCCGCTACCGAACGACTTCGGAGATGCTGGGGATCATGGACTTCGTGATCCCACCGGATGAATCGTCGTACTCCGCTTCCCGCGAGTACCATTTCGAGGAGGACGTGTACATCGCGGGCTTTACACCTCACATGCACCTTCGAGGCAAGGCGGCGTTGTACGAGCTGACCTATCCGGACGGGCGCCACGAGCAACTCCTACACGTCCCCAGCTACGATTTCAGCTGGCAGCACAGCTACGACTTCAAGGAGCCAGTTCGGGTGCCGGCCGGGTCCACCTTGCGGTTCACTCTCTGGTGGGACAACTCGGAGGAGAACCCATCCAACCCGGATCCCACCGTGGAAGTCAGATACGGAGAGCCGACGACCGCCGAGATGGGCTTTGGGTTCATGCAGCTTAGGGCCATCGAGGAGGATGAAATCATCGTGGGTCAGCCGATCTCGGACGAGGTCCGGCGGTTGTACGGTGAAACGATCCCGATGAGCAACGACGCGGAGGATCGGCGTCGGAGCGGGTCGGGACAGTAGGTAGCTCAACCGGGCCCGGGAACGGGCCCGAGGCGTAGCAGGGCGGCTGCCCGTGCAGGGCCATGTCCGCGTGCGAAGCCCGAAGGCCTTCCTCCGCACGCGGGTGCTCCCAGCCACCTTCCAGGCGAGGCCCGATGACCAATCTCCTGCAAGACATTCGGTACGCTGCCCGCCGGCTCAAAGGCGCGCCCTGGTTCACCGCCGCCGCGGTGTTGACCCTGTCCCTGGCGATCGGGGCCAACACGACCGTCTTCACCCTGGTCAACGCAGTCCTCATTCGGGGCCTTCCCTTCGAGAACCCCGACGAGATCATGTCGGTCTGGATGGAGAACGAACGGGGTCAACAGTCGTCGCTCTCATATCCCAACCTCGAGGATCTCAGAAACCAGTCGCAGAGTTTCCAGAGCCTGGCCGGTTCTCTCGGCGCGTCGGTGAACGTCAGCGACACCGAACAGGTCGCCGAGCGGATCGTCGGGGCGTACGTAACGGCAAACTTCTTCGACGTGATCGGAGAAGAGCCGGTCACCGGCCGCGGTTTCCTCGAGGAGGACGATAGGCCGGGTGCACCACCAGTCGTGCTCATCGGCTACACGTTGTGGCAAAACCGATACGGCGGCGATCCGGCGGTCCTGGGCGAAACGATCAAGGTCAACAGCCTGCCGGCGACGGTTGTCGGGATCATGGGGCCGGGCATGAGGTTCCCGAACGAAGCGGACGTGTGGATCCCGAAGTCGAATCTTCCACCCGAAATCGAAGTCGAGAATCGGGGGACCCGCAACTTCTCCGGGATCGGCCGACTGGCGCCCGGCGTGAGCGAGGAGAGGGCGCGGGAGGAAATCCAGGCGATCGGTGCGCGACTGGCCGAAGCCTACCCGGAGACAGCCGAGTGGCGTCCCAACCTGATGTCCTTCCAGGAGCGGACGAATGATACGGAGATCCGGATCATCTTCCTGTCGCTGTTTGGCGCCGTTGTCTTCGTGCTGCTGATCGCGTGTGCCAACGTTGGGAACCTGCTGCTGGCGCGATCGGCCCAGCGTTCGCGTGAGATCGCGGTCCGCGTTTCGCTCGGGGCGACGCGAGGCCGGATCGTGCGGCAACTCCTCGTCGAAAGCCTCTTGCTCGCACTGATGGCTGGGGCGTTCGGGCTGGGTCTCGCAGTACTCGGTGTGCGCTGGTTCGATGCGAATACGCAGGATGTCGGCAAGCCGTACTGGATGGACTTCACGTTCGACGGCATCGTCTTCGGCTTCATCGCGTTCGTTTGTCTTGCAACGGTCCTCTTCTTCGGGCTCGCTCCCGCGCTAAACGTCTCTCGAACCGATGTCAACGAGGTGCTGAAAGAGGGCGGCCGCAGCGGATCGGCCGGCATGCGGGCCCGTCGGTGGACTAGCACATTGGTCGTGGGTGAGCTCGTCTTGACGCTCGTCCTGCTGTCCGGCGCCATGTTCATGATGCGCAGCTTCATGAGCCTCTACCGGATGGACACGGGATTCGACACCCAGTCGCTGCTGACGATGCAGATGTATCTGCCTTTGACGAAGTACCCGGAGCCGGGTCCTCGTCAGCAGCTCTTCGAGAACCTCGAGCGTCGTTTGGGCGACGAGGCCGCACTCGAGGCCAGTACGTTGGCGACCGTGCCCCCGGTCAGCGGGGGTGCCCAGCCGCCGCTCCAGATCGAGGGCGGAGATGAGGTCGAGCCCGAGCTGCGACCCGTTGTGACCCTGGTAACCGTCGGCGATCGCTACTTCGAGACCCTCGACCTACCCCTCATTCAGGGACGTGTCTTCGGCCAGAACGATGGCGATCCCGGATCGGAGACCGTGATCGTGAACCAGCGCTTTGCGGATCTACACTTCGAGGGGGATGCCCTGGGACGCCGAATCCGGCTGGGTGTAGGGGCTACGGGAGACGAAGAGCCGTGGCTGACCATCGTGGGCATCGCTCCGAACGTACGACAGGCGGCAATCGAGGAGCGCGAGCCGGACCCGGTTGCGTATCAGCCCCTGCGAGCGAATCCTGCGCGTTCGATGGGGGTGTTGGTACGCACGCGAGCCGATCGCGCCGCCGCCACGGCCGCTGTCCGGGAGGCATTGCGTGGCGGCGACCCGGACCTACCTGTCTTCAACATCATGACGATGGACGAGAGGCTCGCGCAGCAGCGCTGGCCGTTCCGGACGTTCGGGCTCCTCTTCTCGATCTTCGCCGTGATCGCGCTCGTCCTGTCCGGCGTCGGTCTCTATTCCGTCACCGCATACTCCGTCGCTCAACGAACACAGGAGTTCGGGATTCGGATGTCACTTGGCGCTAAGCCGCGCGACATCTCGTGGCTGGCGCTCCGCCGCGGTCTGATCCACCTGGCGATCGGCCTTCCGATCGGGCTGCTCGGCGCATTCGGGGTCGGGCAGCTGCTACAGGGCTTGCTCGCCCAGATCAGCCCGACCGATCCGATCACACTGATCAGCATCGTCTTGCTGCTCGGAACCATCGCAGTGGTGGCGTGCTTGCGTCCCGCCCAGCGGGCGGCGCGGCTCGATCCGATGGTCGCGTTCCGGACGGAGTGAGCGTGAAAGTACCCAGGTGCGAGCTGAGTTGAGGAAGGACGAGGGTACTGACCAGCTGCGTGCCCTCGGCGTCGAGGAAGGCGGTGTTCTGCTCGTACACACCTCCTTTCGAGCGGTGCGACCCGTCGAGGGAGGTCCCGCAGGGCTGATCAGCGCGCTACGCGAAGCACTCGGCCCCCAGGGCACGCTCGTCATGCCCTCGTGGGGCGAGCTCGATGATGAGCTCTTTGATCCTGCCGTGACGGCTGCCTCTCCGGACCTAGGCGTTGTTGCCGATGTTTTCTGGAGGCAACCGGGAGTCGTTCGAAGCAATCACCCTCAGGCCTTTGCCGCCGCGGGCCCCGCGGCTCCGGAGATTCTCCGCGATCCTCTGCCACTTCCCCCGCACATCCCCGCCAGTCCAGTCGGTCGGGTGCATGACCTCGACGGCCAGGTCCTCCTCCTCGGCGTTGGCCACGACGCGAACACAACTCTCCACCTGGCGGAGCTGATTGCAGACGTTCCGTATCGCGTGCCGAAATACTTCACCGTCCTTCACGAGGGCCGGCCTACCCGAATCGACTACGGCGAAAACGACCATTGTTGCGCACGATTTGCCCTCGCCGACGATTGGCTCCGCGCGGAGGACCTGCAGACTGAGGGTCCCGTCGGACATGCGCACGCGCGGCTCGCTCGCTCCCGAGATATCGTACGGCTTGCGCTCGATCACCTTCGGCGGGATCCCCTGCTCTTCCTCCATCTGGCCAATGTTGGCTGTCCCGACTGCGATCTGGCACGTGGCTCGACAGACAGCTAGAAGGCCCGTTATTCAACA